>JAZQNP010000001.1:0-10883 GCA_045627405.1 Oscillospiraceae bacterium
GGATGAGATCTGGGTGCGTCATATCCTCGATGCTGCGTTCCTTTTGCGCTATCTCCCACGAGGAGAAGCGCGCCTGATCGACATTGGCACAGGGGGAGGCATCCCCGGCATTCCGCTTGCGATTTTGCGTCCCGATCTACAAGTCACGCTGCTGGACAGCGAACTGCGGAAGATTGAATTCTGCGCAGATACAATCAAAACGCTGCATCTCGACGCAAAAGCAGTGTGCGGGAGAGCCGAGGAGCTGGCGCACAAGGATGCCTTTCGCGGCAAATTTGACATTGCCGTTTCGCGCGCGATGGCGTCCGGATCCATGCTCTGCGAGCTGGCTATTCCAATGCTGAAAATGGACGGCACACTTTTTGCAATGAAGGGCCGCAGCTACGATCCGGCTGCCGAACGGTTCGGAGAGGCATGTGCGGCACTGGAAGGCGTGGTCATCTCTGACGAATCCTACACGCTTTGCGGGGAGCAGAAACACATCATCATCTGCCGGAAAAGCGGGGAGACCCCTGCGCAATTCCCCCGCAGATTCGCAAAAATCAAGCGTTCCCCCCTCTGAATGTTCCACGTGGAACATGCTTTGTTCCGCGCCTGAATTCTACATACTTTCTGCATTCCGAAGCTCGGTTCCCGGATAGTAATGCGCCAGAATCTCAGCGCAGGTGCTGCCGGCAGACGCCATCTGATTGGCTCCGTACTGGCTCATGCCGACGGAGTGACCGTAGCCTTTTGTTATGAACTGAAAGCTGTCCGTCTCATAAGTGACCGTGAAGCACGCCGAACGCAGCGAAAGTGCGTCCCGAAGCTGCTGCCCTGTCCAGACCTCGGAGCCAACAGCGGCTGACAGCACGGTGCCGGCATCTGAGACCGATAGAACCGAAAACCACTCCGCCGGATTGTCGGAAAATGTCACGGTTTGTCGGGCGGCTGTCAGCGCGTCACGAACGGTATCTTCGGTGTATTCCGTCACCGTCTCGTACAGCGGGGAGGTCACATCGCCCTCGGATGGCACGGAAACCAGATACGGCAGATCAGCACCCCAGATCAGTGCCGAGGATTCCGTCGCGCCGGCGGAAACCGCATGAAATGCAGCAACAATCGGCGCATCATCATAATACAAAATCAGCTCACCGACCGCATCCACAGCGGCGGTGATTTTTTCGTAATTGCTGGAAAAATCATCTCCCCAGAGCGTGTGCAACTGCGCCTCGGTGTAAAACGCCTGATACGAGCTGCTGTCATCCGAGAAATCCGCGCCGCAGAGACTTTCGTCCGGTGACTGCGCATTCTGCGCGCTGATTCGCTCGGCGTAAGTATGAGACGCGATCACCTGCGCTTTGAGTGCCTCTGCCTCATAGGATGCAGGCATCTCTGCGGCGACCGCACCAATCAGATAATCCCGCACCGAAACCGTTTCCACCGTTCCGGTTTTGGTCATGTAAACGCTGTAAACCGGCGTATCTACGTTGTTTTCGCGGTTTGAAGATGACTCGGAATTCGCACTCAAATCCGCCTCAGCAGGCGGATGCAGCAGCACAGATGTCGGGAGAAGCAGCATCGCGGCAGCAGATATACTGAAAAAACGAAATCTCTCTCTCATGAGATTGCCCTCCGTGCGCGCAGAGAATCTCTGCACAAATGTTTTAGAAATCCATTGACAGCAGCGAAAAAATGCTGTATAATAGTAGGATAGAATGGTAAAATGCGCGAAGAATGCGCAACCGCAGAAAGGAACAGTGTAAGATGAATCAATCTGAACATACATCCACCCTTGCAAGCTTATGTGACGAGCTGCGCGAATATTCAAAGCTTGACCCGGAGCTGTACCAGAAATTTCACGTCAACCGCGGCCTTCGCCGCTCCGACGGCACCGGCGTTGTCGCGGGCATTACAAAAATCTGCAATGTCCACGGCTATGTGATGAACGAGGGCGAACTCGAACCGATTCCCGGCGAGCTGATCTACCGCGGCTACCAGATCACCGATCTCGTGCATGCGGCGGAGCGGGAAAACCGCTTTGGCTATGAGGAAGTTGCGTATCTGCTGCTGTTCGGCAAGCTGCCTGACGCGGCGGAGCTGAAAAAATTTCAGGCTCTGCTCGCTGCACACCGCGAACTTCCGGAGGGCTTTTTCATCGACATGATCGCAAAAGCACCGTCGCAGAACATCATGAACAAAATGGCGCGCTCGGTGCTGGCACTGTACTCCTACGACGAGGAATGCGAGGTGCGTACGCTCGAAAATGAAGTCCGCATCGCCGTCTCGATGATCGCGCGGCTTCCGGTGATTATGACCGCGGCATATCAGGTCAAGCGGAACCACTACGACGGGGAAAGCCTTGTCATGCACCCGCTCCGCGAGAATGAATGCAACGCAGAGACAATCCTTTCGCTGCTCCGGATTGACAGACAGTACACGCCGGAGGAGGCGCATCTGCTCGACATCTGCATGATGCTGCACGCAGAACACGGCGGCGGAAACAATTCCGCGTTTACCTGCCGCGTGCTGACAAGCTCCGGCACCGATCCGTATTCGGCATATTCCGCGGCAATCGGCGCACTCAAAGGCTTCCGTCACGGCGGTGCCAATGTCAAGGTGACTGAGCAGCTTCACTATTTCAAGGAGCATCTCTCCGATCCCGAGGACGAGGGACAGGTCGCTGACCTGATCCGAAAGGTGCTGCGCAGAGAAGCGGGCGACGGCGCAGGGCTTGTTTACGGCATGGGACATGCTGTGTATACACTCTCCGATCCGCGTGCGGTTCTGCTGAAAGAAAAGGCATTTGAACTGGCAAGGGGCAGAGAAATCGAAGCAGACTTCCGCCTGCTGGACACGATCGAACGGCTCACGCCGGAGCTTGTCAAGGAGAAATCCGCCCACGCAGCCGCAAAGAATATCTGCGCAAATGTCGATCTGTATTCGGGGCTTGTCTATCAGATGCTCGGCATTCCCGCCGATCTGCTGACGCCGATGTTTGCCGTCTCACGCATCGCGGGCTGGGCGGCGCACCGCATTGAAGAGGTGCTGACCGGCGGAAGAATCATCCGTCCGGCATACAAATCCGTCTCGAAGGCTGCAAAGTACATCCCGCTGGTCGAACGCAAATGACAAAACAGATTGCTTGCATCGCGCTTGCCGCGTGCTTCACGCTCCGGCTGCCGTCCTGCGCGCTGACTGCGGGCGTGGAAACCATGCTCTCTCCGCCGCGCCTGACGGTAGAGCAGGAACAGATTTATCAGGCATTGCAGACTGCGGTCGGCTCGTCGGTCAGCCTGAAATATCCCAAATCCGGCGACAGACGCTCGGCATTCACAGTCGAGGATCTCAACGGCGACGGCAGGGATGAAGCGATTGCCTTCTACACCGTCAGCCGCAGCACCGCAGAGGAAAATTCGCTGCGCATCTGCCTTCTGGCACAGGAGAACGGCGCATGGCGGGCAATGGCAGAATATCCGACTGCCGGCGCGGAGGTCGAACGCATCGACATCGAGACGCTCGGCAGCAATCCGCGCAAGAATCTGATCGTCCGGTACAGCGTGGTGGACGGCGCGAACCGCACCGCCGAGGTCATGCACTATGAGGACGGCACGCTGATACGCACGCTGTCTCTCCCGTATTCCGCCATTGCCGTGCGCGATCTCAGCGGAGACGGTGAGCAGGAGCTGTTTGTCATCGAGGGGACGACGCTGGAAGAACAGGCGGCGGCAACCGTTTACCGGCTGGATGCAGAGGGCAATTACATTCAGTCGCAGACATCTCTGCCGGAGTCATTCACCGATATTACCTCCATCAGCTACGGAACCCTGCCCGACAGCAGCGGCACGGCGGCACTCTCCGCCATCTACATCGACGGTGCCTCCGGTGCAACCACTGCACAGACCGCAGTGCTGACCTATCAGGATACGGCTCTCTCCGTGGTCTATACGGATACGCCGGAACGGTTTCCGAACACGGCAAGACCGCTCGGATGCCTCACTGCCGATATGGATTCCGACGGAGAACAGGAAATTCCGGTGCAGACCGCATTCTACGGCTATGTCAATGCCGCGGACGGCTCCCCGATCAGCATGACAAACTGGTATGTCTGCCGGGGCGGACTGCTGATGCGCGAATGCTCTTCGTATTACTCTGTATCAGACGGCTATGTGTTTGTGATTCCGACGCGGTGGGAGCGCAGGGTCACTGCGGCACAGGTCGATGATGAAATTGTCTTTTATGAATATGACACCGAGAAACAGGAAGAGGACGGCAGCCCTGTGCTGCGCGCCCCGCTGCTGCGTCTCACTGCCCTGACGGATGCCGTCACCGCGGAGACCAAGCAGGAAAACGGCTATCTGCTGATGCAGAGCCGCAGCGGAACCTATTACCTTGCAAAGATTGAATCGGGCGGCAATGCCTCGCTGATGCTGACGCAGAGCGAGCTGCTGTTCGCAATGAAATATCTGTGATGAAAGGACGGTGCCGACATGAAACGGGTACTGGTTTGTGAAGACGAAGATGTGATCCGCGAGTTTGTGGTCATCAATCTCAAACGTGCAGGATATGATGTCATTGACGTAGGCTGCGGCGAGGATGCCTTGCAGATGTTCGAGCAGGAAAACGGCAATTTCGATATTGTGCTGCTGGACATCATGATGCCGGGCATTGACGGATTTACCGTCTGCAAGCGGCTGCGGGAGCGGTCGTCCACCATCGGCATCATCATGCTGACGGCAAAGGCGCAGGAGATGGACAAGGTCAACGGTCTGATGATCGGCGCGGATGATTACATCACAAAGCCCTTTGCGCCCTCGGAGCTGACTGCGCGCGTCGATGCGATCTACCGCAGAGTGTGCATGAGCTTCATGAAAACCGAAAAGACAACCGTGCTGGAATCGGGACCGTTTGTGCTGAATCTCAAAAGCCGCACGATCACAAAGAACGGCGAGCTGATCGACCTGACACAGGTGGAATATCAGATTCTCGAATATTTCCTCAACAACAAAAATACCGCGCTCGACCGCGCCAGCATTCTGTCGCATATCTGGGGCGAGAGCTATTACGGCGACAATAAGATCGTCGATGTCAATATCCGGCGCATCCGCATGAAGATCGAGGACGACCCCTCCGATCCGAAATATATTCTCACCATCTGGGGCTACGGCTACAAATGGGACGAAAACGCGGAGAACCGCCGCTGAACACGCTGAACATTAAAGGAGACTTTGCGGCATGGCAAAGAAAAGCATCACACGCCGCTGGATTATCAACAATCTCGGCGTGATCGTGCTCATTCTGCTGGCGATTGAGCTGGCAATGATCTATGCGGTGCAGAGCTATTTCTACAATTCGGCGCGGCAGTATCTCGTCTCGAAGATCAATGCCGTCAACGGCGTGCTGACACGCTATGCGGCAAGCTCCGGCACCAACCTCAATACCGAAATGCGCCGCACGCTCGAAACCTTTTCCGATAAGGACAAGATGGAGCTGATGGCGATTGACTATGACGGCATGATCGTGCTGACATCCTCCGGATTCTCCGCGGATTATGCGATCAGTATGCCGGATTATACCGATGCGATGGCAGGCAGCGCGAGCTACGGCTATACCACCGCACGCACTGAAAACGGCGAACGCATCATGGCAGTGACCATTCCGATCACCGAGATCAGCGAGGAATACAGCGCGATCCGTGTCGTGACCTCGCTGGAAACCATTGACGATACCATCCGCGGATTCGTCTTCTGGATGACGCTGCTTGCGGTTTCCATTCTGCTGCTGCTGTGTCTCTCCGACCTGTATTTTGTCCGGTCGATTCTGCGCCCGATCCGTGAGATCAACCAGAATACCGAAAAATTTGCACAGGGCGATTTCTCCGCGCGCATCAACGAGGAGAGCGAGGACGAAATCGGAGAGCTGTGCAGCGGCATCAACCACATGGCGGATGAGCTTTCGGCAGCAGAAACGATGAAAAATGAATTCATCAGCTCGGTTTCGCATGAGCTGCGTACGCCGCTGACGGCGATCAAGGGCTGGGCGGAAACGCTCACCGACCTGGCGGATATGCCGGAGGGAAATGACCCGCAGATGATGCAGAAGGGTCTGCGCGTCATCGTCGGGGAGACGGAGCGTCTCTCGGAAATGGTTGAGGAGCTGCTGGATTTTTCCCGCATGCAGAGCGGACATTTCACGCTGCAAATGGCGACAATGGACGTCCTCGCAGAGCTGGGCGACGCCGTGCTGATTTACATGGAACGCGCCAAAAAAGACGGCATCTATGTCACTTACACCGAGCCGGAAAATCTGCCGTTTATCATCGGGGACAAGAACCGCATCCGGCAGGTGTTCATCAATGTCATCGACAACGCAATCAAATATTCCGAGCGCGGCGGATTTGTTTCGATCACCGCGGAGGCTGCGGAAAATGACACGCGTGTGCGCATCATCGTGCAGGACACCGGCTGCGGCATCAAGCAATCCGACCTCGCAAAGGTCAAGACGAAATTCTATAAACCGAATCATACAAAGCGCGGCTCCGGCATCGGGCTTGCGGTCGCAGACGAGATTGTCTCGCTGCACCACGGCACATTGGAGCTGGAAAGTGAAGAGGGCGTCGGCACAACGGTCATCATCACACTCCCCGCAAAGGAGAGCTGATGCACGCGCACGGATACCGGCAGATGCCAAACGCTAAACGCCGAACGCCAATTTGATTTACAAGGAAAGGAACCCGGAAACGTGGCTGAACAACAGGAAACGGCAGCACTCGATGCCGCAAAAGAAAAATTTGCACACCGCTCAAAGATCGGCGGACAGGCACTGATCGAGGGTGTGATGATGAAGGGCGCGTTCCGCGGCGCGATGGCATGCAGACTGCCGAACGGTGAGCTGGATGTCGAAACATGGGATCTGCCGGTCGAATGGAAAACCGATCCCAAAACCGGCGAGCAGATCCCGAAGCGTCCGTGGTATGCGGTCACGCCGCTGGTGCGCGGCATCTACGGCTTTTTCAGCTCCGCAATCGGCGGATACCGCTGCATGATGAAAGCGGCGGAAAAGCAGATGGACGAGGAAATCGACGACTTCTGTGCATGGAAGAAGGCAAAGAAGGTCGGCAAAATGTCCGAGGACGAAGCAAAGGCGGCTTTTGCAGAGTGGTTTGCCGATCGCTGCCAAAAGCAGGACGCCGAAAAGGCAAAGACTGACAAGAATTATGTTCCGGTCGGCGCGCCGGATGCGGAGATGACCGAACGCCGCTGGGAATATCTGCAAAAAGCATCCGAGCATTACGACTATGAAGAGCCGAGCAAATTCGAGCAGTGGCTGGACGACAAGCTCGGTGACAAGATCTTCAATATCATCATGGTCATCACAATGGTTCTCAGCGTCGTGCTGGCGTTCGGACTGTTTCTCTATGTGCCGCGCTGGATCGTCGGGCTGATCAAGCCGCTGACAGAGAGCCGGATCATCCGCTCCTGCGCAGAGGGACTGGTCAAAATGGCAATCTTCATCGGCTATATGGCACTGACGGGCTGCATGAAATCCATCCGCCGCACCTATCAGTATCACGGCGCAGAGCATAAGACGATTGCCTGCTTTGAGGCGGCACTCCCGCTGACCGTCGAAAATGTCAAAAAGCAGTGCAGATTCCACCCACGCTGCGGCACGAGCTTCATCTTCCTCGTGCTGATTATCAGCATTTTCTTCGGCTGCTTCAATCCGTTTGACATCACATGGCAGCGTGTGCTGTTTTCGCTGGTGCTGCTGCCGCTGGTCATGGGCGTGAGCTACGAGACCATCCGCTATGCGGGCAGAAAAGACAACATCATCACAAAAATCCTCTCTGCGCCCGGACTCTGGGTGCAGCGCATTACAACCAAGGAACCCGACGCCTCGCAGATTGAATGTGCGATTGCAGCACTGACGCCCTGCATTCCGGAAAATCTCAAATACGATGAATGGTGAGCCGATGCAGCAGGATTTATACGGCGAAATCGTGCGGATCCTGCGCGCAGGCGGCATCGAAGAGCCGGAGCTGGAAGCGCGCTGGATTACACAGGACATTCCCGATGCGGCAAAGGCACTTCATATCGCAAGATGCCGCGCACAGCATGAGCCGCTGCAATATCTGCTCGGCACATGGGAATTCTACGGGCTGAAACTGAAAATCGGCAAGGGCGTTCTGATTCCGCGCGCCGACACGGAGACACTTGTGGATGCGGTCATGCAGCGGCTGAACCGGACGAAATCCCCGCAGATCGCAGATCTCTGCACCGGAAGCGGCTGCATCGCGCTCGCGCTGAAAACGCATCTGCCGGACGCTGCCGTCACGGGCATTGACATCGCACAGGACGCGCTGGCATATGCAAAAGCCAATGCAAAAGAGCTGCGCGCAGATGTGCAGATGCTGCACGGCGATGTGCTGGATGCGCAGACTGCCGCGCAGTTTCGGATGCTGGATGCAATCGTCAGCAATCCCCCGTATCTGACAGCGGAGGACATGGCGCATTTGCAGCAGGAGGTCACGCATGAGCCGGCACGCGCCCTCGACGGCGGAGAAGACGGTCTGCATTTTTACCGCGAAATCACGCGGCTCTGGGCACAATCGCTCAAACCCGGCGGACTGCTCGCATATGAAGTCGGCTTTGCGCAGGCGACAGCGGTCGCGGAAATACTCAAAGAAAACAGATTGACGCACATCGAAACCGTGCGCGATCTGAGCGGCACCGAACGCGTGGTGCTGGGCTACATACAAGACTGATATTTCACAGAAAGGATTTACAAGCAATATGGCAAAGCAGGATTTGAAGAAGAAGAATGTCGGCATGGTCGTTCCCGCTTCCAAGGAGGAGCGCGAAAAGGCACTGAAAAACGCGATTGCACAGATTGAAAAGCAGTACGGTGCCGGCGCGGTGATGCGGCTCGGTCAGAACCCGGCACAGAATGTGCAGTCGATCTCGACCGGCTCTCTGACGCTGGATATGGCACTGGGCATCGGCGGCGTGCCGCGCGGCAGAATCGTGGAGATCTACGGACCGGAAAGCTCCGGCAAGACCACTGTCGCGCTGCAAATCATCGCAGAAGCGCAGAAACAGGGCGGCGAAGCAGCATTCATCGACGTGGAGCATGCGCTGGATCCGGTCTATGCAGAGGCACTCGGCGTCAACATCGACAATCTGCTGGTCTCGCAGCCGGACAGCGGTGAGCAGGCACTGGAAATCGCAGAGGCACTCGTGCGCTCGGGTGCGATCGACGTCATCGTCATCGACTCGGTCGCCGCAATGACCACCCGTGCAGAGATCGAGGGCGAGATGGGCGATTCGCATGTCGGTATGCTGGCGCGTCTGATGTCGCAGGCGATGCGCAAGCTGACACCGGTCATCTCTAAATCCAACTGCGTTGCAATCTTTATCAATCAGGTGCGTGAGAAGATCGGCGTGATGTACGGCAATCCGGAGACGACCACGGGCGGCAGAGCGTTGAAATTCTATTCTTCTGTCCGCATGGAAGTGCGCAAGGGTGAGGCGATCAAGGACGGTGCCGAGATCATCGGCAGCCGCACCAGAGTCAAGATTGTCAAGAACAAGGTCGCACCGCCGTTCAAAGAGTGCGAATTCGATATGATGTACGGCAAGGGCATTTCCCGCATCGGTGAGCTGCTGGACCTTGCTACCGAACTCGATATTATCCACAAGAGCGGCTCGTGGTTCAGCTACGGCGACCGCAAGCTCGGTCAGGGCAGAGATGCCGTCAAGGAGCTGCTCCTGCGCGAGCAGGACCTCGCGGCAGAAGTGGAAAAGCAGATCATGGAGCAAAAAGAAAACATCGTACTTGCTTCTAAAAAGAATAAAAAAGAGGCGGCGGTCTCCGGCGCAAAGTCAAAGGCGGAAAAAGCAGCAGAGGATACCGGTGCGGCTCTGAACGAAGCCCCCGCACCTGCTGACGACAACTTTGACGAATTCTCCCCCGAAGACGAATGATCATCCGGGAGATCTCGCCCGCAAAAGGCAAGCTGTTTGAAATCGTATTCGACGATGACAGCAGACTCTGGCTCCACGCAGATCTCTTGCAGGAGGCAGGACTGCGCACCGGCGATACCCTGAACGCAGAACAGCTTGCCGCGCTGCGCTATAAGGCAGCAGAACACCGCAGCTATGAATACGGACTGTATCTGCTGGAAAAGCGGGCATATTCCTACCGTGAGCTGTATGACAAGCTGATGCAGGCGCAGCATGCACAGGAGGATGCCGTTCTGGCGGCACTCGAAAAGCTGACCCGCTACGGCTTTGTCAACGATGCGCAGTATGCCGAACAGCTCGCTCGGTATTTTGTCGAGGGAAAGAAATTCGGCATCCGGCGTGCGGCATATGAAATGAAGCACCGCGGGCTTTCGCAGGAGGACATCGACGATGCGCTCTGTGCATACGATGATGCAGAACAGATTTCCGCACAGCTTCTGACACTGCTGCAAAAGAAATATGCGCGGTATCTGACCGATCCCGATGACCGCAAAATGACCGAGAAGGTGACGGCGGCTCTGGTGCGGCGGGGATATACCTATACCCAGATCCGCTATGCGATCGAAGATTACTATGCCGCGATCGAAGAAAACAGCGAAGAAGAATAATCAGGATCAGGAGAATGCTATGACCGTCAGCATGATTTCCCTTGGCTGTGCCAAGAATTTAGTAGATTCCGAACGGATGCTTGCCCTGCTGCGGGCGGGCGGCTATACGCTCACGGAGGATCCTGCCGATGCAGACATCGCGGTGATCAACACCTGCGGATTCATTCAGGCTGCAAAAGAAGAGGCGATTGAAACCATCCTCGATACGGTGCAGCGCAAAGAGCAGGGCAATCTCAAACACGTTGTCGTGACGGGCTGTCTTGCAGAGCGGTAC
>JAZQNP010000002.1:0-14260 GCA_045627405.1 Oscillospiraceae bacterium
TGGATGCAACACAGGCAATCGGAAAAATCCCGTTTGATTTCTCGTACGCGGACACGGCGAGCTTTGCACCGCATAAATTCTATGGGCTGAAAAGCTGCGGCGTGCTGTACAAATCTGAAAAAACCGTGCTGGAACCGCTGATTCACGGCGGCGCAAGTACAACGATCTACCGCAGCGGCACACCCGATCCTGCAATGGCAGCGGCGTGCGCAAAGGCTCTCAACCTCTGCACTGCGGAAGCAGACACGCGCGGCGAAGCTGTCCGCACACTGAATACCATGCTCCGGACAAAGCTCTCCGCACTGCCGGGTGTCTGCATCAACAGTCCTGCGGATGCGGTGCCGCACATCCTGAACCTCTCGGTGCAGGGCATCAAGGGCGAGGATATGCGGCGGATGCTGGATGAACGCGGCATCTGCGTTTCGGTGAAATCGGCATGCTCGGTGCCGAATACCCCGTCAAGACCCGTGTTTGCGATCACCCGCGACCGCAGACGCGCGCTGTCGTCCTGGCGCATCAGCCTCAGCCACCTCACAACACAGGAAGAGGCGGATGCTCTGATCCAAGCGGTAACGGAAATCATCCGCGATACAAAATAAGAGGAAAAATACATGATCCGAAGCTCCTCCGCGCTCAAATAAATACAACGCCGCCGCCCGTATCAAAACAGGCGGCGGTTCTTCTTCTGTTGCGACATGCAGCAGCATGTTCGCTTCGGTAAATAGGAAAGCCTTGCCGATACTGCTGAAACATAACCGTGCTGCGATGCAAGTCTGAAATTGTTACAAAAACCAGCCGTATCGGCAGTGCCTTGCTTATTATAGCATGTTTTGTAAAAAAATGCAAATAAAAATTTTTCAACATTTTCCCGTGCGTGATAGACATGCTATCGCATCTTTCCGGCAGACGTTTTTGCTTCGCTCAGGATCATATGACTGCCGTATATCCCGCATCTTTCACAGCTTTCTGTATTTCCGCCTGATCCGGCACAGTTTTCAGATGCAGATGCGCCTGCCCCGCCGCCAAAGATACTTCCGCATACACACCGTCCAGCGACTCCAATGCCTCTTTGACATGATGCACACAGTGTTCACAGGTCATGCCGTCGATGCGCACATTCATCTCATACGGGTAATCCGTAAGATCCACCGGCTTTTCCAGCTTGTTCTTCTTTGGTGTACTGCCGCTGCTGCCGCCCGCACACCCCGGGCATCCGCCCGCATTCCGCGTCTTCAAAAGACTCCGCACAGCCAGTACAATCATCCCTGCGATAATCAATCCAACAAGAATCGTCCCGAGATGCTCCACTTTCATCACTCCTTTATTATGGCAAACGGTCAACTGCAAGGACTGTGCGCAATCAGGAGAAATCCGCATTATACACAATATCTCAGCCGCACAAATACAGACCGCTGCAAATACAGTCTACACCGTTCATATCAAAATGTCAAGCCGCTTTCCCTTCTTTTGTTTATTTAGGTAGCATAGGCTAACTGGAAGAAAGAAAAATTATACAGTCTGCCGTTTCCGCCAAAACCCAGGACGGAGAATTCTGCTTTTGCATGATATACCGGCTGATTTCGCGCAGACCGCACAGACCGCGCAGACGCTTTTCGACAAAAACGGAGAGAATTGATAAACTTTCCGATTTAGGAGCCTGCAAAGGGACATAACATGCGCAATCATGTAAATCCTAGTACCAGCCGCTGCATCAGCGGCAGACAGGAGTATGATTATGGATTATTTCAATATTGAAACGGTCGTCGGCAGAGAGATTCTGGATTCCAGAGGCAATCCCACCGTTGAGGCTGAGGTGTATCTTGCGGACGGCACCGTCGGCAGGGGTACCGCTCCGAGCGGTGCGTCAACCGGTGAATTTGAAGCCCTCGAACTGCGCGACGGCGATGACACCCGTTATCTCGGAAAAGGCGTGCTGAACGCCGTCAATCACATCAATACGGTGATCCGTCAAACACTCACCGGCATGGATGCTTCCGACACCTATGCAATCGACAAAGCAATGCTGGAAGCGGACGGCACAAAGGATAAATCCAAGCTCGGCGCAAATGCAATCCTTGCCGTTTCCATCGCCTCCGCAAAGGCTGCCGCGGCTGCACTCGGCATCCCGCTTTACCGCTTTCTCGGCGGCATTCAGGGTACCGGACTGCCGGTTCCGATGATGAATATTCTCAACGGCGGCGCGCATGCGACAAACACGGTAGACACGCAGGAGTTTATGATTATGCCGGTCGGTGCGCCGTCTTTCAGGGAGGCTCTCCGCTGGTGCGCAGAGGTATTCCACCATCTTGCAAAAATCCTGAAAGCAAAAGGACTTGCCGCCTCGGTCGGTGATGAGGGCGGCTTTGCGCCGAACCTCGCCGGCGACGAGGAAGCCATTGAAACCATTCTGGAAGCCGTCAGCGCGGCAGGCTATGTGCCGGGCAGAGACTTCATGATCGCTGTGGATGCGGCATCTTCTGAATGGAAAAGCAAAAAAGGAAAGGGCTTCTACACTCAGCCCAAAAGCAGAAAAGAATTCACCTCCGATGAGCTAATTGCGCATTGGGAGTCGCTCATTAGCAAGTACCCGATCATTTCGATTGAGGACGGTCTTGACGAAGAGGACTGGGACGGCTGGCAGAAAATGACCGCTAAAATCGGCAGCAAGGTGCAACTCGTCGGGGATGACCTGTTCGTGACCAATACAGAACGCCTTGCAAAAGGTATCTCACGCGGCGCAGGCAATTCTATCCTGATCAAGCTCAATCAGATCGGCTCCGTTTCCGAAACGCTTGAAGCAATCAAAATGGCGCACCGCGCAGGCTATACTGCCATCTCCTCTCATCGCTCCGGCGAGACTGCGGACACAACGATCGCGGATCTTGCTGTGGCACTCAACACCTTTCAGATCAAAACCGGCGCACCGTCCAGATCGGAGCGTGTTGCAAAATACAATCAGCTGCTACGCATCGAAGAGGAGCTCGGCGCAAGTGCCGTTTATCCAGGTATGGCTGCATTCCATGTGAAACAATAATCCTTTCTGTTTTCCTTTGCGGGATGATAATCCCCTGCACACTCTCAAATGCAAAACATCCCCGTCATCTGACGGGGATTTTAAGCTGGTGAGGGGACTCGAACCCTTGCCGGCAGTGCCGGAGCCACAACGCTCTCCCAACTGCAAATAAAAAATCCCCCGCCAAAAGACGAGAGATTTTCAAAGCTGGTGAAGGGACTCGAACCCTTGACCTGCGCATTACGAATGCGCTGCTCTACCAACTGAGCCACACCAGCATATGCTTCTGCACACGCATAACGCTCTATTATTATAGCACATTTCCCTAAAAAAGTCAAGAGCAATGCGGCAAAAAAAATTCAGACGTAAAAAAATCCAAAAATAATTGTAATTTCAGCGAAAATGTGCTATACTATAATCAGCCTCGACAGCATTCGCGGCAAAACGCCGGAATGTACCGTCATTATCCTGAGATCAGAAAGGAGTGCGGTGCGTCTTCGCGCTGCAATATCTGTATGGCAACAAAAAAAATGAAACAGGAGCGCGTCAAGACCATATCCTGCCTGGGTGTGCTTTTGATTATCTGTATGCTGCTGGTCGCCGCTTGTACAGTGACCGTCAATCTTCTCTTCAAGAACGGCAATGCACCCAAAATCGGCAGCCACTACTACTGCTACTATACTGAGGAGGATATGGGCGAACGCGTCCCCTCCGGTTCGCTCGTCATTGCCGATGAAACGGATCTGCTCGTCAACGGCAATATCGTACTCTATAAAAACACCAGCGATGATTTCCGCATCGCTGATCTCAGCCTCGTGCTGGATTCCACTTCGACCTCTGTCGATGCCCCTTCTTCGGTCTACTACCTCACAACCGCTACCAATCCGACGGCTGTTGCCGTTTCCAAGACCGACATCCTCGCTGTCTGCACACGCCGCAGCCCCGAACTCGGCATTCTGATCGGCTTTCTGCTCAGCCCGATGGGCATTGCTGCCGGTCTGATTCTCCCCTGCCTGATTATGCTGCTCTATCTCTGCGCTGCGATGGTCGCTGCAAAGGAAGCCGCAGAACAGGAGGCGGAACAGTACGAAGAAGCAGATACCGATCTCGCTTTTGTCAAATCCATCCAGAAAAAACAGCAGGAAATTGCCGAGCGCGATGCAGAGCGTCATGCAAAAGAAGCTGCCGAAAACGCGGGAAGTTCGGCTCCTGTACGCAAGCAGCCGCGCCGTCTGACGGACGAGGAGCTTGCAAAAATGGAGGAAGAAGAGGCTACACGCCGTGCAGAACGCATTGCAGCCGTGCGCAGCCATATGGAACAGCGCAGACAGTCTGACATGCCGGACGGCGTTCCGCTCTATACAACCGAAATCATCACAAAAA
This sequence comes from Oscillospiraceae bacterium, assembly GCA_045627405.1. Taxonomy (GTDB): domain Bacteria; phylum Bacillota; class Clostridia; order Oscillospirales; family Ruminococcaceae; genus Firm-04. Next base: position 4,397 of record JAZQNP010000002.1, read on the forward strand.
CGCATACACTTACCATCCCCAAAGCCGGTGATAAACCGCTGACAACCACACAGCAGCGCAGTGCCGTCAAGTCCGGCGTCACCGGACAGATTCCGAAGCCTGTTTCGTCTGCGACAGAATCGCAGAAAACGGCACCGCAGATCGTGAAACCGGTCACAGCTCCCGTTCCGACGCCTGCTGTTCCGAAAGAGGAGCCGCACAAAGAAGCTGCTGCACCCGCAGTTCCCGACCTGCCCGCAGCAGAGGAGGATTACGATTCTCCGATCGCCTCCGCAAGCTTCGAGGACCTGATGGCGTTCCTCGACAGCGAAGAGGAAAAACTGCAATAAGCAAGATCCCCGTTTGCATGGGCTGCAAACGGGGATTTTTTCTCTCTCACAGATCAGCCAAGCTCCTCTACGGCAGCCAGCCGTTTCTCTGAAATGCGTAAAAGCACATTATTTCCCTCTGACGCCGGCACCAGCCAGATCGCACAGGTGTCACCGACTGCCGGCTGACCGCCCCAACGGATCACTACATCCGCGCTCTGTGCCTCCGGACTGTCCGCCGGCAGTGCCGCAACCAAAACATCATTGCAGGAAACCGTCAGCAAATCCGCCTCTGTGCGAATGCAGAGCGATGCGTCCGCTGTCGTGAGCATATCGCTGCCGGTAAACTCCGCCGTCACACCGCAAATCTGCACATCCTCACGCCATTGCAGGACGCTTTGCAGGTACACCGACTCCACTGTGACCGTTTCCATTGCCGCCTGATATGCAGCAGCATTCCTGATGTCGCTCAGAATCAGCGTATCAACGCGTAAAATGCCTGCATCATCGAGATAACGCTGCACATACTGCGCATTGCTCACCGCGCCGGACAAATCGGCTATCACAGTGTGTCCGCCGTGAGAAATCACCAGTGCCGCCTGCTTCTCTGCGCCCAACACCGCAACACGCAGCTCCCGATATGTACGCACCTTCTCGGCTGCGGTCAGTGCTGTGAGAATCAGCACCGCACAGAGCGCGGCAGAACCGAGCTGCCGCTGCGGAATCCGCAGTGCCAGCAAAAACAGCAGCACAACCGCACAAAATCCGACTGTCACGCGCACACTCACTTCCGACACGGTCAGATGAGAAAACGGCAGTTTTGCCGCTGCCTGCGCCGTGACCAGCGCCACACGGCAGAACAACCCCGCAAGCGGCAGCAGAAATGCCGTCAGTCCGCCGGTCAGCAGCAACGTGAAACCGAGATACAGCGCAGCCATGCTGAACGGCAGAATCAGCAGATTGCAGACCGGCCCCAGCAGCGAGCTTTCTCCGCAGAGCAGCACAGATGCCGGAAAGACCGCTGCCGAGACACAGCAGAGTTCCAGAAAATGCCGCACTGATTTGCGGCATCCGCCGCAATGCGCAGTCATGTAAGGTGCCAGAATACAAACGCCGAACGTACCCGACACGGACAGCCAGAATGACACCGACCCGATCACATACGGCGTACAGACCACACATGCAAACATCACCAGACAGAGCGACCGCAGCGCATCGGACTCCCGCCCACAGAGACCGGCTCCCAGCGAAAGCATCAGCATCATCGCGGCACGCCACACCGAAACCGATGCGTCTACCATGAACGCAAAGAGCAGAACTGTCACTGCCGTTCCGATGAATATCTGCCGCGCCGAACAGCGCAGCCGTTTCAGAAGCCGGATGATGAGCGACCCGAAAAACACCAGATGCAGTCCCGATACCGCCGTGATATGCCCGATGCCCGTGCGGTACAGTGCCGAGGATGCCGTCTCGGAAAGGAAAGAGGTGTCTCCGAACAGCATCGCATACAACAGTGCGGCGTCATCGGCGGATAAGTGCGTCTGAATTACTGCGGTGATCCGGCGGCGGTAGGAATACAGAATTCTCCGAATCGAAATCCCCGTATCTTCTTCAATTTCAAGCACATCCGCATCATAGATGCGCAAGTATCGTCCAAGCCCCGCCTGGTAGCTCTCTGTGTGATAGCGATAGTCCGACGTGATCCGCGTCAGTTTGGCATTCAGCGTGACACGGTCTCCGATTTGCAGACGCGGTGTGCTGCTGTCGGCATACCAATCCACTGACACGCGCCGTCCGTCCAGTGTTGTGCGGAGCGTGTACCGCGCACGGTCTCCGGCAAACTGCGCCGTCTCTGTGACCGTTCCCGTGCAGACCTGCACGGTTCCGTCCAGTGCGCAGAGACGCTGTTTCACCTGACGGTCATAATGCGTCCAGCTCAGAATTCCCCCGCAGACGCCGGCGCAGATACAGAGAACCGGAATCAGCAAATCCATGCCGCGGGGATATTTCCGCAATAACATCAACAGCACTGCGCCTGCCGCAAGCACGCCTGCCAGAATCGGAAGTGCGGACAAAAACGCCGCCAGCAAACCCGCGAGCCATGCCAGCGTGAAGCATTCCACACTGTAACTGCGGGCATTGCTGCCGGCGTTCTCTCTTTTGATTCCTGTTTCCGGCGCATAATACATCGCCGCAGTGCCTTTTTTCTCAGACACCCGCTTCCGCAGACCAGCCCATCGGCTGTCCTGCAAGCACATGGAAATGCAGATGCGGCACCGTCTGTCCGGCATCTTCTCCGCAGTTCGTGATGACACGGAATCCGTTTGTGATGCCCGCTTCCGCTGTCACCTTGGCGATTGCCGTGAAGATCTTTCCGACAACCTCCGCATTCTCTGCCGTCACCGCCGATGCGCCCGAAATATGCGTCTTCGGAATGAACAGCCAGTGTACCGGTGCAATCGGATTGATGTCCCTGAACGCATAGCAGAACTCGTCCTCGTAGACCTTCGTGCTCGGAATCTCACCTGCGATGATCTTACAGAATAAGCAGTCCATTTTCATATCCTCCCTTTGTATCCTCAAACAGCTTTTCATACCGCGTCTGCGGTTCGGCAGTATAGCCGCAATGCGCAAAAAATGCCTTCGCACCGTCGTCAAACTGTGCCGGCGCATCCAGCCGGATCCCGCCCGCACCGCTCTCTGCCGCATATCGCTCCGCACGTTTCAGCAGTGCCGTGCCGATGCCGACCCGCCGGTATGACCCTCCGACTGCCATCGACAATACCAGCTTCATCGGAACATGCAGCAGCAGCGAATCATAATCACACAAATGCAAAAATCCGACAAGCACCCCGTCAATGGATGCCGCAAAGATGCGGTGACGGGGATTGACGCAGAGATTTGCAAGCGCGTGCGTGATGTCAGCAGCGGAGACCGGTACGTCCAGCTCTTCGCGGATCAGTCTCGAAATCGCTTTGCCGTCCTCCGGATGCGCTGCCCGTATCGTGACTTTCACCCGCTGCTCACTCCTTTGTCTCATGCGTTCAGCGCAGCTGCTCCTCTGCAATCGCATTGAGCGATGCAAGTGCCTCGTCTACCATATAGGTCTTGCCGATGCCGCCCATCGCGCTGTCCGGTCTGCCGCCGCCCTTGCCGCCGGTCACTGCCGCGACACGCTGAATGATTTTTCCTGCATGCGCGCCCTTTTCCACCGCGCTCTTTGAGCAGATGCAGTAGAAATTGCCGCTCTCGCCGTTGACACCCGCAAGCAGTGCGATGACATCCGGTTCACGGTCGCGGATCTGGTCGCCCATCTTGCGCAGCATATCCGGCTTCACATCCGAAAGCATCGCAGATACAATCTTGATGCCGGACACCGTTGCCGCATCTGAGAACACATCCGAAAGCTGAGAGTTTGCCATCTTCTGATTCAGCTTATCCAGCTCGGCGTTCTTTTCGCGCAGCTCACCCGCAACGGCTGCACACTTCTCCGACAGCTCCGCCGGATTCGCAAGCTTCAACGCCTTTGCCGCTTCGTTCAGTGTGTGCTCCGTATCTTTCAGCAGCTGCAATACATTCGCGCCGGTTGCAAGCTCAATTCTCCGCACGCCTGCTGCAACAGAGCTTTCGGCTGTGATCCTGCACAGCGCGATCTGCGCGGTGTTCGATACATGCGTACCGCCGCAGAATTCAATCGAATTGTCACCTGCGCGCACCACGCGGACGACATCGCCGTATTTTTCTCCGAACAGTGCCATCGCACCGATCTTCTTCGCTTCCTCAATCGGCATCTCTTTCATCGTGACAGGACGCGCAGCCAGCACCTCTGTATTGAGAATCTGCTCGACTGCTGCCAGCTCCTCTGCTGTCATCGCAGAGAAATGCGAGAAGTCAAAACGGCAGCGTTCCGCATTGACCAGCTGACCTGCCTGATGCACATGGTCGCCGAGCACCTGCCGCAGTGCCGCCTGCAAGAGATGTGCCGCAGTGTGATTGCGCATGATCGCGCATCTGCGCTGCACATCGACCTGCGCCGAAACCGCATCGCCCACATGCAGCGTACCCTGTTCCAGCGTACCCATGTGCAGGAACTGACCGTCTCCGCCCTTCTGCGTATCCGCAACGGCAAACACGACCTCTGCCTCGTTTTCCGCCGTAATCTCAATCACACCGGTATCACCGACCTGTCCGCCGCTCTCTGCATAGAACGGTGTGCGGTCCAGAATCAGAACACCGTCTGCACCCGCTTCCAGTGTATCGACAGACTGCCCGTTTGCAAGAATTGCCAGAACAGTCGCTTCCCCATTCATCTCCGTATAGCCTGTAAATTCCGTCTTCGGGAGTCCCTTCGGCACGGCTGCGTCTCCGCCCCACGAGGTCTTGACCTTGGAGGCGCGGTCTGCTCTTGCACGCTGCTTCTGCTCGTTCATGCAGGCATAAAAGCCGTCTTCATCCACGGTCATACCCTGCTCTGCTGCCATCTCAACCGTCAGGTCGATCGGGAAGCCGTAGGTATCGCTCAACGTGAAGGCATCCCTGCCGGAAATGACAGTTTTGCTCTCTGCCCGCAGCTTGCCGATCACATCACCCAGCATCTCTGTGCCGCGGTCAATCGTGCGCGCAAAGCTCTCTTCCTCAAAGCGGATGATCTTTGTGATCAGCTCCTGCTTCTCTTTCAGCTCCGGATATGCCGTTTCATTCTCATGAATCACCGTCTCCGCAACGCGGTACAGGAACGGATCGCGGATGCCCAGCAGTCTGCCGTGACGCGCCGCCCGGCGCAGCAGACGTTTCAGCACATAGCCTCTGCCCTCATTCGCAGGCGTGATGCCGTCTCCGACCATGAATACCGTCGAACGGATATGGTCGGTGATGACGCGGAGCGAGATGTCTTTTTTCTCATCCTGCTTATAGGGCACGCCGGCGATGTCGGAGATGTGCTTCATGATGTTCTGTACAGTATCGACCTCGAAAAGGTTGTCCACGCCCTGCATCACGCAGGCAAGGCGTTCCAGACCCATGCCGGTGTCGATGTTCTTGTTCTTCATCTCGGTATAGTTGCCCTTGCCGTCGCTGTCAAACTGTGAGAATACAAGGTTCCAGATCTCGATGATGCGGTCGCAGTCACTTGCCTGCTCAAAGCTCTCGAAGGGACCGTAAGCCTCGCCGCGGTCGAAGTGAATCTCCGAGCACGGACCGCACGGACCCGAGCCGTGCTCCCAAAAGTTATCCGCCTTGCCGAGACGGATGATTCTGTCATGCGGGATACCAATCTCGTTCTCCCAGATTTGCTCTGCCTCGTCGTCGCTCTCGAAGATGGTAATCCAGAGTCTGTCTGCCGGGATTTCGAGTGTCTTGGTCAGAAATTCCCAGCCCCATGCGATTGCCTCGCGCTTGAAATAATCTCCGAATGAGAAATTACCGAGCATTTCAAAAAATGTACCGTGACGCGCAGTCTTTCCGACGCGCTCAATGTCCGGCGTGCGGATGCACTTCTGACATGTCGTCACCCGGACATTCGGCGGCACTGCCTGTCCCAGAAAGAACTTTTTGAGCGGTGCCATGCCGGAGTTGATCAGCAGAAGAGAATTGTCTCCCTTCGGCACCAAAGAGGCACTCTCCATCCGCGTATGCTGCTTGCTTTCAAAAAAAGAAAGATACTGTTCACGAAGCTGGTTTAACCCTGTCCATTCCATGATTTTACGAATTCCTTTCGTTTTCGGCATTTTTCCGGGTTTCATCCCTGTCGTTTACCCATACAAGATATAGTATACCGCAAAATTCCTGTTTTGTCAATCGCTTTTCGTCGAAATTTGCCGCTCCGCATTTTTTCAGACGAGGTCTTGACCCTTCCTGCAAAATATGGTATAATACTTCTCGGATGTTCAGCGTTTTTGCTCTGCAAGCTGCACAGTTTCTGCCCCGATAGCTCAGTAGGATAGAGCGGCTGCCTCCTAAGCATCCGACTGACCTATCGCCCTATTCTGTTATTTTCAAATATGTCCCAGTACCTCAGCTGGATAGAGGATCCGCCTCCTAAGCGGGTTGCCGCAGGTTCGAACCCTGTCTGGGACGCTCTAGCACAGCGAAAACGCTCGTAATTATGTGCGTTTTCGCTGTTGCTGCAAATGGTAGATGGAGAGCGGGCGGCGAATGAAGCCGCCGACATTTGTCAGCATTTTACAGATTGCAGTCTGTGAAACCGGTCTGAAAATCTGCCAGCAAATTGCAGTTTGCTGGGTCGGAAAAGCGAAATGTGCCAGCATTCCGCCATCAGTCCGTGCTGTCCGTGTCATTACCGCTGTTTTTTTCTGTCGTCTGCTGTCCGTCATCTTCATTTTCGTCCAGGGTCAGCTTGAGCAGCATGAGCTCCGTTTCATCGGCAAGTTTCTGACGCGCCTCGTCTGCGATGGCAGCATAGGTATTGAGCAGCATCGTACTATCCGTGTGGCCCATGTCGCCCTGAACTGCCTTGATATCTCCGGATTTGCGGAGCTTAAAGGTTGCGCTTGAATGTCTCAGGGAATATAAATCAACCGGACGGAGATTGTTTTCCTTGATGAAAGCCTTGAAGCGCTTTACGATCACATCGCCGCTGATCGGTCTGCCGTTGTCCAGAAAGAATACCATGCCGTAATCAGGATAACCGTTTTCTTTCAGAACTGCATGCCGCTTCGTGCAATACTGATCCAGTTCTTTGGCAAGGCTGCGCGGAAGATAGATTTTACGCACACTGGACTTTGTTTTGGGCTTTTTCAGCACCATCGAGGTCTTTTGACCCGGACCGAGCGGTGGAAATACTTTATAGATCGTCGTTTTCGTCTGTTCGATATGTTCTGTTTTCAGTCGTGCAAGCTCCTGCTTGACCTCTAAATACGGCCTGTTGTCTGAATGCGGATGCAGATGCAATGCATCGACCGTAATACCAAGCAGCTCGCCGGTTCTTAAACAGCAGCAGAACATGACTTTCATCATCAGGAGCAATTCAGGATCCTTGCAAACTCGAAATGCCTGCTGAACTTCAGCTTCTGTCCACTGCTCCCGCTCAAACTTTTCAATACGCGGCAGCTCCGTCTCAATCGTCGGGTTTGATTCCAGATATCCCTGTTTCACAGCATAAGAAAACGCGGGACGGAGAATCTTGTGTACCTCGCGGACAGTGCGAGGGCTGACGAATTCACTTCCGGTGTCTTTGGAGACACGCGCTGTTCGCTGAGTCAGAAGCATCTTGTAGTATTCCTGAACATTTCGGGCTTTTACCGAAGCGATCTTCCAGTGACCGATAAACGGATAGATATAATGTGCAGCCACCGATTCGACACCGCTGCGCGTTGCTGCTTCCCAATAGCCGACTTTGCTATGATGCTCAATGTAGTCTTTGACTAGTCGCTCAACTGTCAAATCAGTTTCGGGAACAGTGGGAACCCGTACCGCCATGCCGGTGCGCAGATCCTTGAAAATATCCGGCAAATCGTACTGTTCATTTCTGCTTTCTGCATCTTCAACCTCAGTCAGCAGGAGTTTTGCATCCCGTGCAGATTCGCAGGGAATCCAATGCTGCTTGCGCTTTCCATTTTCGTCGAGCAATGTTTGCACGATATAGTAGACTGTGCCTTTCTTTCGGCGTTTGGGGATAATCATAGCCATTATGCAGATACCTCCACTCCGTCCAGAACATAGCTGTAAAATGATTCACGCAAAATCCGGTAACTTTTCCCGATCCTCAGGACCTTGAACCACTTGTGCTCTTTGAACGCCTGCTCTGCCAGTGCATAGGCACTTGATCTGCTTATGCCCAAAATGATAGCGGCGTCATCCACGGTGATGGTCAAGCATTCAGGCTGGCTAGAGAGAATCTTGTTTGTCTGGTTCGTCAGGTTTGCCTTGTTTGTTTCGCTCATAAATATTACCTCCTGTTCATAAATTCTTGTTCGCTAACATTACGGCCTCGTAATGTCCCGAGACTATTGTAACACACTTTTCGAAAAAAGTCAATAGATCTCGCAAAAAAACTTCAAATTTTTTCAAACTCATTTTTCTGAGGTGAATTATGGATAAAAGAGATTTCCAGCAAGCGATTGTTCCGGTTCAAGATATTCAGAACGAAACCGGCAGAAAAATCCGTAGATTACGGACGCATCGTCAAATCCCCGCGAAGGTATTAGGAAAGCCATATCGCATTTCAGAGGCATCTATGCTTCAGTACGAACTAGGCATCCGAAGTGTGAGCGAAGAGAAACTGAAAAATATTGCCTCTGCACTCGGTGCAAGGCCAAGCGTTCTTCGTTCAAGACACCTTGCTGGTATCGAGGATGCGATGCAAGTACTATTTGAACTGGCAGATCTCTTTGAATTGGAACCTAGTCTGCAAGACGGGCAAGTAGTTTTGTCCGCGCCTTTTTCTGATCTGAACAAGTATCTGAAAGAATGGGCGGAACAATACCAAAAATATAAAGACGGAGAGCTTACAGAAGAACAATATCAGGAATGGAAGGATTATTTTCCGTTTTCTTTGGTTCACTTTCCGGAACCATATGCTGCTATGAGCGAGATAGGCGAATATGTTGATTGCGATAAGATTGATGTAAATATGGATGCATTTTATAATGCACAGGATGATCCGGTGCTTCATAAGCATGAGGATCGAAAGCATTTTGATGTCCCGTCATCTGAACTTGTAAGTGTCGATTTTACAGCAACAAGCGATTCTGACCCAACTGGATCAAATAATGATGATACTGATTCTTTATAATATAGTAGAACCGGCAGCGCATTAAGTACTGCCGGTTCAGTTGCACCTCAAGAAATGTCACATTCACCACATGACAAAATTATTTTTGAAAACCTCTTGACATTTGGCGCGAGATATGCTATACTGCAATCAAGAAATCACATCTCACCCATGACAGAATTCTTATCGGAGGCGCTTATGCAACTAAAACAATTCGCAGATGTTCGCTCCGGCTTGGTTGTCACGCGAAAACAAGCACTGAAGCCGGAAGAAACAGCCTGCACCTATCAACTGCTGAATCTGAAAGCAGTAACTGACAGCGGCGGCATAGATCAAACCGCCTTGCTGCCATTTCATGCAAGCGAGACACTTGCTGATCACTATTTTACGCATATTGGCGACATTATCGTCCGGATATCAGAACCGTATACCGCTGTGTGCATCACGGAGGACACTGCCGGACTGCTGGTTCCGTCACATTTTGTGATCGTGCGGACTGCGCCGGACAAAGCCTTGCCGGAATATGTCGCATGGTATCTGAACCGTGACCGGAAACGAAAAGCATTTCGATTGAGCTGTGCCGGTACGCTACTGCAAATAAAGCCCAGCACCGTCGCAGAGATTGAAATACGGCTGCCTGACATGGAAAAGCAGCGGCAGATTGTCAAACTGAATCAGCTGGCGCAGGCAGAGCTTGCCCTGATGGAAAAGCAGCTCGCATATAAGCAGCTGTACTATAAGAATCTGATTGAAAAAGTCAATAGAATGTGAGGTAATGAAAATGACTACCAGAAATGATATCGAGCGCGTACTTTGGAGCGCATG
>JAZQNP010000003.1:0-10179 GCA_045627405.1 Oscillospiraceae bacterium
GTGATTTTTTGTACAGGGAGGTACGGAGGGACCGCCGTCCCTCCGGCAGGGGTGTGGGGACAGCGTCCCCACAATGTCCCCCGATCACGCCGCGCAAATTCTGATTTATCTAAGCAACATTTTTTGAAGGAAGGACGGTGACGGCGATGTCCGGAAAACGACAGCTCGGTGTGCTGGATCTTGCGCACCGCTTTCTGCGGACGCATGTGCAGCCGGGAGATCTCTGTATCGACGCTACCGCCGGACGCGGCTTTGATACCAAGCTGCTCTGTGAGCTGACCGGCAAAACAGGCCGTGTGCTGGCATTTGATATTCAGCAGGAGGCAGTGGACAGCACCGACGCGCTGCTCGCCGAACACGGTCTTTCCGCAGAGGTGCATTGCGAAAGTCATGCGAATATGGCGCAGTATGCAGAGGAAGAAAGCGTTTCCTGCATTGTGTTCAACTTCGGCTGGCTGCCGCGCGGCAATCATGAGATCTATACGCATGCCGATTCGAGCATCGCAGCACTGGAAGCCGGTCTGCGCCTGCTGAAAACCGGCGGCGCACTGTCACTCTGCGTCTATTACGGCAGCGCAAACGGATTTGCCGAGCGCGATGCGCTGCTGAACTGGCTGCAAGCACTGGACAGCCGGTATTATACCGTATTGCAGTGCAGCTTCCCGAACCGGACAGGCTGCCCGCCGTTTGCGGTGTTCGTCACCAAGGACAGCACACCGCCGTGACAAAAACCTTCTCCGGCATGGGCGGGCTGTTCATCGCCTTTGAGCGTTAAGACAGGCGCGCTCGGTCTGCCGGAGGCAGCAAAGACTGCCGCAGAGGAACAGAAATCGGAATGAAAGGAGCTGCCGTGATGCACCGGCTGATGCTTTTCCTGCTGCTGACAGCGACAGAAACAGAAGAAGAATACATCAATATCACACCGACGCTGCTGCGGTTTGCCGTCAAGTTTTTCATCGTATTCGCAGTGATTGCGATTGTCGGCATTCTGACGCCCCATATGGCAAAAAAGGTGGATGCCATGCGCGCAAAACACGCAAAACAGCAGTATCAGGGCGACCCGCGCTGCGCTGCGGTCAAAAGTCCCTATGACATCGCGCCGCCGGAATCCGCCGATGACACAGCCGAAGCATCCGATGTACCGGAAGAGAAAAAAACCGCCGCCGAAGAGAACAAACCGGGAGGCATGGCATGAGAAATCACGGCAAACAGCGGCTTGCAGCAAGCCTCGCGGCATGTGCGCTGCTCTTCTGTACGGCACTCACAGCCTCCGCCAACACCTACGATATGGACGGCGACGGCAATCTCACGGCGTTTGATGCTGCACTGAAAAAACGTGAGGCTCTGGACAATCCCGACGGCAATGCGCTGGCGGATCTTGCAAAAATCGACGCCTTTCTGATGGGGCGCGATGCGCTCGGGCTTTCGGACGGCGTCACATGGCTGGTCGAAGCACCGGGAACCGTCCACAGCGGACAGGCAACATGGTACAGCGGCGGCATCACGAGCGGTCGCTGCTCGCTTGCACCGGTCCCTGACGGCATTTATGTCTGCGCTATCAACAATACCGATTATGCGAACGGTCTGCTTGCGGGTGCATATCTGCGCGTGACTGCCTCAAACGGCAACAGCGTCGATGTCTATGTGACCGATACCTCATCCCAGAGCAGCGGCAGCGTCGATCTCAATGTCAACGCATTTGAGCTGCTCGCGGCAAAGAGCATGGGCGTGCTGAGCATTTCATGGCAGATCATTCCGTTTCCCGGCGATCAGATCAGCTATCTGTTCTCGTCAGACAGCTCGTCGTCGTGGTTCTCGGTGCAGCTGCGGTATCATACCTACCCGATTTACAGCGCGGAGATCCTGCGCGCAGACGGCAGCTATGCCGCATTAACCCGCCGCTCGGACAATTATTTCACCGGCTCCGGATTCGGCGCAGGTCCGTTCACGTTCCGGCTGACCGATATTTACGGCAATGTGATCATCGAACCCAATGTGCCGCTCTCGCCCGGCAGTACCGTCACCGGTACACAGAACTTCCCCGCATAAATCGAAATTTGGCGGCGTGATCGGGGGACATTGTGGGGCCGCTGCCCCCACCCCCCTGCCGGAGGGACGGCGGTCCCTCCGGACCTCCCTGTACAAAAAATCCCCGTCCCCATATGGGGGCGGGGATTTTTATATAGGGGAGTGTGAGGGGATCACTATCCCCTCAGCGGGAGTTTGAGGGCGGAGCCCTCAAAACATCTCTCAATGATGCTGATATATTATGATTTATGTGAGAGCGGTTCCGATGCGCGAGCCGTACTGCACGACGGTTTCCGCGCCGTTTTCCGAATTCTTCACGATCTGCGGATCTATTTCCGCACGGTTCGCTTCGAGCATCAGCACCACGGTAGATCCGCCGAATTCAAAATACCCTTTCTCAATGCCGCGCCCGACGCGTCTGCCGTGCGGATGATTGACGATCTTCCCGACAAACATCGCACCGACTTCAATTTGCAGCATATCCCCGAAATGCTCCGTATGCAGCATCGTAACCGTGCGTGTATTCTGATGATAGACCTTGACATGCTCTGCCGAAACCGGATTGACCGTATGCAGCACGCCGGGAATGCAGCGCGTCCTGCCGACCTCACAGGCATCCGGATAGCAATAGCGGTGATAATCATCCGGTGTCAGCCGGAAAATCAGACAGATACCGCCGGCATATTTCGCAGCGAGCTTTCTGCATCCGAGAAATGCCGGTACGCTGTATTCCGCGCCCTTGACCGTGAAATAAGTATGCTCCGTAATCGAAGCAACAGTCAGCTTGGCATCACACGGGCTGATGAGAGCCTCCGGTGCGGTGTCAATCGGTCGGGCAGAGGGCTTGATCGGGCGGGTGAAAAACTCGTTGAAGCTGCGGTATTTCGTCTCTGCATAGTCATCGAGGCGAATGTGTTTTTTCAGCACAAAGGGCGGAATCGCAACCGTTGAAAGCGGGTGTTCCAGCGCATAGCCCGCCAGATGCGAAACCAGCGGCTTTGTCAGCAGTTTCAGAGAGGCGCGCCCGACGGCAGTGCCGTACAGCCCGCGGAGCAGTCTGCCCTGTCCGGCACAGGAATCCGATACCGGATTTCCCTCGCGGTCGCAGATCTGTGCGCCGGCGGTTTTGTTTTTTTCATCACCGGCATGTGTATCTTCCGTTTGCGGCATAGCAATCCCTCCCTTTCCGCGCGTGTATGCGTATGCGATCAAGCTGCGTGGCGGTGCTTGAAAATCAGCAGGATCAGTTCGAGAATCCCCGCGATGATAAACAGCAGCATCACGCGCATCTGCGGCTTTTTCAAGGTGAACCGCGTGACAAAGAGCAGCGCGATCACACCGTATACGGCAGTGGCAACCGTCGGGAAGACGCTTTCCATGTCGCCGCGAAATGCAAACAGCAGCGGAATAATCAGCGCGACCGACGTCACAGGCAAGCCCTCATACACCTTGCGGCGTTCTGTGGTGACTGTCTGCCGTTCTTCTTCCGTCACATTGAAATATGCCAGCCGGATCAGTGCCGCAAGGCTGTAACAACTGAACACGGCAATCGAAACCGGATGCCGGATGTCCGCGCTGAATGCGATCATCGGCGGAAGCAGCCCGAAGCAGACCATATCCGAAAGCGAGTCAATCTGTATGCCGAAGCGGCATTCCTGCGGGGTACGGTCCTTTTTCGTTTTTGCGACCTTGCCGTCAAACATATCGCAGAAGCCCGCGAGCAGTAGCATGATAATCGCTGCATTTGTCAGATCATTTGCTGCAAAGTACAGACCGATTGAGCCGCAGACAAAACCGATATATGTTAATATCACAGTATAGCTGTAAAAGCCGATCATGTGTTTTCCCTCATCCCGATTGCAAAAAGCAGAAGCATATTGTGAACAACAACCCTATTCCTTTTATTATAGCAGATTTACACCGGTTTTGCAAGTGGTTTTCCGATTTCTTCCGCCGGCTCCGGAGCAGTGGACGGGAGCATTGCCGCCATATCGGCACGCAGCGGCGCATACAGTGTCATCCGTTCGCCGGTTTCGGGGTCTGGCAGAGAGAGCATCCCGCAGTGCAGCGCATGCTCCTGCAAGCGCGTACAGTCGCCGCCGTAGAGCGCGTCGCCCAGCAGCGGATAGCCGATATGTGCCAGATGCACACGGATCTGATGGGTTCTGCCGGTTTCCAGTTCGAGTTCGACCAGCGTGCAGTCTGCCGCATTCTGTACAACACGGTAATGCGTGACTGCATGTCTGCCGTCTGCCCGCACACAGCGCGTAATCACCGAATCGCGTTCGCGTGCTATCGGCGCATCCACCGTGCCGCTGCCGGTCAGACCGGGCTTCACCAGCGCGTAATACCGCTTTTTCACATCGGTCATAGCATGTGCCGTGATCGCATCCTTTGCGATGAGACAGAGTCCGGAGGTGTTGCGGTCGAGGCGGTTCAGCAGATGAAATCCGCAGCCCGGATACCGCGCAGCAAACCAGTTTCCGAGTGTGTCGTCCCGATGCAGCACGGAAGGATGCACCGGCATCTGCACGGGCTTATTGCAGCAGAGCAGTCCTGCCGACTCATATACAACCGGCACCGCAAGCTCCGCATTCGGCGTCAGCGTGCATGTCTCCGGCAGATGCAGCACCAGGCGGTCGCCGTTCTGCACACTGTCCACCGTGCGGATATGCTGTCCGTTGCAGATCATGCCGTCGGGTACGGCTTTGAGCCGTTTGAGCATCTGTGAGGAAAGCCCCGCATGCCCGCACAGATAACTGCGCAGCGACATCGGGGCTTCACACTGTACGGTCAGTTCTCTTCGCATGTGCAGAGATCGCTTTCTGCGATGACCTCCACCTCTGCCAGTACATTTTTCGGCAGCGTTTTGACTGCGACGCAGCTCCGCGCCGGCAGGGAGGTGAAGTATTTTCCGTAGATTTCGTTGAATGCGGCAAAATCGTTCATATCCGCAAGGAAGCAGGTCGTCTTGACTGCCTGCGCAAAAGAGGAACCCGCCGCTTCCAGCACCGCCGCAAGATTCTGCATGATCTGCTCGGTCTGTCCCTGAATGTCAGCAGCCTCTACCTTGTTGGTTGCCGGATGGATCGCGATTTGTCCGGATGTGTAAACCATGCCGCCCGAAACGATTGCCTGAGAATACGGGCCGACGGCTGCCGGTGCCTTGTCTGTGTGAATGATTTTCATGTTTGATTACTCCTTTCGCGGCATTGCCGCATTGAGATGTCCTTACGGTAAATCACCAATATTTTGCGTGGATTTTGCCGCAATCTGCCAAATCGCACTGAAAACCCGCGCATTTTCAGCGATTGGCGCGAAGCGGCATTCTTTCTGTCTGCAATTCGCTGTGTGATGCCGCAGATTTCTGCACATACTCTCTCTGTGCGGGAAACACCGCAGAGAGGATGAAACCAGCATGATTCAATCGCAAACAAACAGAAAAGAAAAATGGATTTCCCGCGCTGCTGCATGCTGCGCGGCACTGCTGCTCGGACTGAGCGGCACCGTCTCGTATTACGCACATCGGATGCCCGACCGCTTTATCACTTCATCCGATGCGCCGGTATCGGTTTCTGCCGCGCTCCCGATGACGCTCTCGGCATCGGATCACGCACAGGCAGAGCTGCGCCTGTTCGGTGTCATACCGGTCAAGACCGTCTCCCTCACAACGGTCGAGCCGCAGAATGTCTATATCGGCGGTGAACCGTTCGGGATCCGGATGCTGATGGCAGGTGCCATGGTTGTGTCACTGAGCAGCATCGCTTCTCCGGAGGGCATCTGCTGTCCGGCAGGGGACGCGGGCATCGAAGCGGGCGATGTCATTCAGGCGGTGGACGACAAACAGATCTCCGGCAACGCATCGCTGCAAGCAGCCGTGTCCGATTCCGGCGGCGCGCCGGTCACAGTCACACTGATGCGCGGAGATACGCAGATGACCGTCACCGTACAGCCGGTGTATTCCTCGCTGACGCAGCGTTGGCAGACCGGCATGTGGGTGCGCGACAGCACTGCCGGCATCGGCACCGTCACCTATTATACGCTGACAGAGACCGGCACCGTGGATTTCGCAGGGCTGGGACATGCCGTCTGCGATGCCGACACCGGTGAGCAGATCCCGCTTGCCTCCGGTGACGTGATTCCGGTTCGGGTGACGGAAATCCTCGCAGGAACAGCCGGCAAGCCCGGTGAGCTGCGCGGCGTGTTCGACACGGCACACAGCATCGGCACACTGCTTTCCAATCGGGAATGCGGCGTGTTCGGCAACATGAACCGTCTGCCGGAGAACGCTGTCTCCGTACCGCTTGGCTACCGGCAGGATGTACACCGCGGCGAGGCGTATATCTACACCACGCTCGACGGCACCAAGCCGCAGGCATACGCCGTTGAAATCGAAGAAATTCGCAGAAACGACGAAAATATGCGCGATCTGATTCTTCATGTTACCGATGAAACGCTGCTCGAAAAGACCGGCGGCATCGTACAGGGAATGAGCGGCAGTCCGATTTTGCAGGACGGAAAGCTGGTCGGCGCGGTCACACATGTGTTCGTGAAGGACCCGACCAGAGGATACGGCATTTTTGCCGAGAATATGCACAGCGAATGATATTTCCAAGCATTTGCTGTTTGATCGAGTGAACGAGCAGCCCGCGGATCACGCGGGACAGAGCATCAAAGAAAAAGGGGCGTTTCATCTGAAACGCCCCGCTTTGACAGTCATCATACAGCGGTGTTTCCGCCCGCCTGCAAAGTCCGGCAGCTTTCTGCTGCGCGCATGCTTCACTTGCCGCAAATCGTGTTCAGGACGCCGCGGTGATCGTGATCAGCGATCAGTGAGATGCGTGCGAAGCTGCAAAAAAACAGTTACAGGAAGCAGCAATCAGCGGCTCTCGTCGCTGAAACCGCTGTCAACCAGCTCGACCAGAGCGGCAACAGCCTGCTCTTCATCTGTGCCGTCAGCGATGATACGGATTGCAGTACCGCCGACGATACCGAGCGACAGGATACCCAGCAGGCTCTTGGCATTGACGCGGCGTTCTTCCTTTTCGATCCAGATTGCGGAACGGAACTCATTTGCTTTCTGGATGAAGAATGTAGCCGGACGTGCATGCAGCCCAACCTGATTCTGAACCATGACATCTTTAATACACATAATTACTTTCTCTCCTTCGTCAATTCATAGACCCAAAACGGATTCAAATTGAATGTATCCGCAGAACCCGCCACACGCGGGGAAAAAAGCTTGCAGGGCAGCCTTTTGCTGCCGGATGCTGCCGCGATGCCTGACCAGTGCCGCAGCGCGCGTTTTCAATACATGCCGTATTCACCTTCCGGAAAATACTGCCTGTATAAGACGGCGTGTTCCATCCGACAGGGTACACCTTTCCTGCCTCCGCGGAATTACACTATCATTATACAGTCATTTTGCCCGCCCGTCAATGTATTTTCTACACAAAAGGGGGTTATTTGGCGAATTTTCTCCGCAATGTAAGATTCCGGCGAATGAAATAAGGTTTGGTTTGGGCAGAATCACGAACCCAAACTGTTGAAAACCTTTGTTCAACTCTCTGGTTTTCAACATTGCTTTTTGTTGAAATCCACAAGAGGGGGCGGGGTTATTCTCCCTTTGTCCATTTTGCCCAAAGGTCCGGCCGCCGCTGACGGGTAATCTCCGCGCTCTGTTCCGCCCGCCACTGTTCAATGTTTTTGTGATGTCCGCTGAGCAGCACAGAGGGCACTGCTTCGCCTTCCCAGACCTCCGGCCGGGTATACTGCGGGTATTCAAGCAAGCCGGAAAAATGACTTTCCTCCTCGAATGCCTCCGCAGCAGGCAATACACCCTCGCACATCCGCGCCACGGCATCGGTCAGCACAAGTGCGGGCAGCTCGCCGCCGGTCACGACATAGTCCCCGACGGAAATCTCCTCGTCGCAGATGCGATCCAGCACACGCTGATCCACACCCTCATAATGCCCGCAGAGCAGAAACAGCCGCGGCAGCTCTGCAAGCTCCCGCACGCGCTGCTGCGTCAGCGGCGTACCCTTGGGGGACATATATATCGTATGCATCGGCAGCGGCGACTGTGCCTGCACCGCCTGCCAGCAGGCAAAAATCGGCTGCGCCTGCATCACCATGCCCATGCCGCCGCCGAACGGTGCGTCATCGACGCGGTTGTGTTTGTCTGTCGTATAATCGCGGATCTGGTGGCAGCGGACGGTCAGTGCGCCTTTGGCACGCGCTCTGCCCAGAATGCTCTGCGACAGCACTGCTTCACACATCTCCGGAAAGAGCGTTGCAATTTCAATCTGCATCGTCAAACAGCCCCTCCAACGGGCGGATCGTCACGGTGTTCGTTTCAAAATCGTGCGACAGCACCACCTGCGGAATGACCGGTACCAACAGCGATTTGCCCGACGGTGCTTCAATTTCATATACATCGTTTGCGCCGGTCTGCAAGACCTCTTTCAGCTTGCCGTAGACCTTGCCGCTGTCCGCATCCTGCACGGTCATGCCCAGCAGATCCTGCACGAAAAATGTATCTTCATCCAGCTCGACGTCGTTTCTGTCCATATACAGCACGGTATTGCGCAGGGCATTTGCCGCTTCCGGTGTGTCCACACCCGCAATCTTCATCAGCACCATATTCTTCTGCACGCTTGCCCGCTCGATCTCAACCGGAGTATGCTGCTTTCCGCGGTAGAGCGTGTCAAATTCGCAGAGAAACTCCGCCGAATCGCACCACGGCATGACCTTGACAACACCGCCGAGTCCGTGAACATTGACAATCTTGCCGATTTCGAGATACTGTTTTTTCATATTGCCGACTCCTCTTTCTCTTTGTGATACACCTTTTAAGAAAAGTGTTCCTGTAATAAATCAGAATTTGGCGGCGTGATCGGGGGACATTGTGGGGACGCTGTCCCCACACCCCTGCCGGAGGGACGGCGGTCCCTCCGGGCCTCCCTGTACAAAAAATCCCCGTCCCCGTACGGGGACGGGGATTTATATATAGGGGAGTCTGAGGGGATCGCTATCCCCTCAGCGGGAGTTTGAGGGCTTGATGTTTGCATCGCAAACTCAACCGCGGAGCGTGAGAGCCCTCAAAACATCTCTCAATGATGCCGCGCAACTTCCGATTTATTGCAACAACACAATTCTGAAAGGGGACTTATGCTAAGCCGAGAAAATCCTTTGCATTCTGTGAGAACATTTTCCGGTATTCCGCTTCGGTAAATCCGAGCGAGAGCAGGATATGCGCCTCACTTTCGGGACTCCACATCGGGAAATCCGTGCCGAACATGCAGTAATCCGTGCCGTAATGACGGATCAGGCACACGGCGCGTTCCGGCGACATCATGCCGATTGCACTGGATGTATCAAAGCGGACATTTTCACTGCTGCGCAGCACCTGTTCCGCCTCGTCCCACGCTGCAAAGCCGCCGAGATGCGATGCCAGCACTTTCAGCTTCGGGAAATCGCGCAGCACCTTTGCCAGCATCGTCGGATGCGAAAAATCGTGGCGATAGTCGCCCATGTGCAACAAAACCGGCAGTCTGCCTTCCAGTGCCTCATAGATTTTATAGGATGCCTTGCTGTCGATCGGCTCCCGCTGGAAATCAGCGTGGAGCTTTACCCCGTGCATCCCCATGCCGATGATGCGATCCACCTCACTAGGGATGTCGTCATAATGTGCATGCAGCGCGGCAAAGCCGATCAGCTCCGGGTGCGCATCGCATTCTCCTTTGATAAAATCATTGATGGAAACAACCTGCTTGGGAGACGTTGCAACCGAGCAGACGAGCATCCGTTTTGTTCCGATTGCCGCCTCTGCTTCAAGCAGCCGCTCCGTTTCTCCGATGTCAAAGTGCATGGTAATATCATAGAACTGTCCGATGGATTCTGTTGCTTTCTCGCTGATCTTATGCGGAAAGATGTGCGCGTGCATGTCATAGATCTCAAAATCCTGCGCCTTGTATTCGGTATTTGCCATTGCTTCAAAACTTCCTTTCAAAAATGTTCCTGCGATAAATCAGAATTTGCGCGGCGTGATCGGGGGCCATTGTGGGGACGCTGCCCCCACACCCCTGCCGGAGGGACGGCGGTCCCTCCGCACCTCCCTGTACAAAAAATCCCCGTCCCCGTACGGGGACG
>JAZQNP010000004.1:0-4119 GCA_045627405.1 Oscillospiraceae bacterium
GGACTGCTGTCCGGAATGGATGGGTATGTGGTAAAATCGAACAGAGAATCCGGCAATGGCAGGTTTGATTTAATTTTATACGATGCAATGACGCAAAATGTCGGCGTAATTTTTGAATTTAAATTCGCACAATCCCAAGCGCAGTTAGCATCCAAATGTGAAGAAGCACTGCAGCAAATAGAAATGCTTGATTACAAATCAGAGTTTTCAGATCTTGGGATTGACAACATCATCAAATACGGGCTCGCATTCTACAAAAAGACCTGCAAAGTAAAACTCGGAAATTGATTAACCTCAGCGTTGTTTTGTAAGCAATAATGCTCATAATACAGCAATTTACAACATACAAACAGCCGCCTGATGGCGGCTGTTTCCTTGTATCTGCTTACTTTTTGATGTGCCGTTCTGCAGCTGATCCCATACCCATACAGAGCACCAAATCTTATGTCAATTTTGATTCACTATTTTCGATAGCTTGTCGGTATTGTTTGCTCTGCAAGGGAATTTATGCATTGGCATTGTTTTCCAACAGCTACAGTTTCATATTCTTTGTATGCATTCTCGTGATATGGTATAGGTAACAGATATGGTCAAGATGACAACTTACGCTTTTCCGTCAGATTGTATAAAACTGGCGCTCAGCACGATGTTCCCAATATGTACAAAACTGCCGTCTGCTGTTATGCAGGCGGCGGTCGCTGATATGTTTACTTTTTCAGAAGCATTCGTTTCAGAAGTGTCAGATCCGCTGCATTGAGCAGGTTATCTTTATTCATGTCCGCATGGCGCCATGAGGTCATTTCAGAACTCTCGCAAACGAGCCATTTCTGCAACATGACGGCATCGGCGGTTGTGACATCTCCGTCCAGATTGCAGTCACCGAGCAAATCGTCATTTTCGTATGGACAGTTGACCCGGAACCAGTTGAGATTGAACAAATACCCCTCTCCGCCCTTGAAAACGAAATAAACGTCATTCACGCCGATCGTTGAATCAATGCTGCATCTCTGCGTTTTCCATGTCTGCCAGCCGCCTGTGCCGCTGACATCCATACTGCCGATCAGTTTGCCGTCAGGCGAACCCAACCGTACTTCGATCGTACCGGCACCGCTGTTTGCACCGACACGAAAATCAATGGAAGATGCGCCTCTGCCGAAGTTTATGCCATGGAAACCAATATAATCGCCGTTCTCAATAAAAGCAACATCGCTGCCGCCCTCGCTGCACTCCTCAATGTCAATGCCGGACTGCACATTGTAATCCTCTGCCTCAACCACATTCGCATCGCTGACGGGCGCAACCGTTCCGGTGACAGCCACTTTGCACTTTGCGGTATACTGCTTATCGCTTGCTTCCAGCGTTCTTGCGATGATCTCGGCAGTTCCCTCAGACCATGCAGCCACGACGCCGCTGCTGTCAACGGAAGCCACAAGCGGATTGGAAGAAGTCCACAGCACGGCTTTGTCCGTTGCATTATTCGGAGCGACTGCTGCCGCGATCGGCATACTATCACCTGCGTTCAGGGCAATCGAATCCTGATTCAGACTGATACCCGACACATGAACATACGCTCCGTTCACTTTCCATTTTGCCTGAATGCGCTGGTTATAATCCGGCATGATAAATGTGCCGCGTGTGCCTTCTGTCTTGACATCCATTGCATCAATGCCCGGCTGCCAACCGTCAAAAGTGTACCCCGGTCTGGTTTTTGCGTCGATCGTAACGACTTCGCCCGGTGCATGGTATTCGATGATTGAAGTGCCCATAGAATCACCGACATTGTTGATGACAAGTACGTGCTTTTCCTCGCGGTGGATTCGGACAAGATGCATATCTCTTGCGCCGACTGCCTCTTGGTTTGTGCTGCCCGCAGGAGTAATGCGGAATACCAGAAGCTGGTCAAGATCATATCCCGGCAGGATTTTGACACGGACAGTCTTTCCGGTATCGCCTGCTGAGAAGTTCACATTCGGATCATCAACAAATCTGTAATCCTGATCCGGGCGTGCATCACCGGCGACCGGTGTTACAGTAAATGACATCGTATCAGTTGCAGGCTTGCTGAGCTTTAGTTCCAGTTCAATGACATCGCCGGGTTTGGCGGAAGAATTCAGCGTGCTGAAGCTGAGATTCACATCCTCAGTAAGGCCGAGTTTTTGATTATAGCCGACATCCGTTTTCGGATAGACGGCATAAGCGCCCATGTCGATGCCGCCTTCACCGGCGCCGATCGCAGGACTGCCTGCTTTCAGCGAGAAATCGCCGGCAGCAGCATTGACAAACATCGGATCCTTGCCAAGATTGGATTTTGTACCGGTCTGTGCATTAAAGGCATCCACTGTAATTGCAGGCTGTGACGGATCCATATAACGGACATAGGTCGTCTTTCTGGGCGAATACCACAGATTGCTCCGGAAGATATTGGAGCCGCCGCCTTTCAGGTCAATGCCGTGCCATGCGTGGAAGCCGTTGATGGAGGTTTCCTTGACCAGAATGCCGTATGTATCGTTACTGCCGTACATACTGTTTGCATCTTCATACGCAATATTGTTGCGGACATCATTGTTCCATGATCTGTCGAGCGAGATACCGTTTTTGAGGTTATAGGTCACATTGCTGACCCAGTGCGCATCCCATGTGGAGCCGGTATCCCAGAAAGCGGAATACAATCCCGATTCGATCCGCTGTGCCGGGAAATTCATAAAATAATCCGTATCGCCGACCATGCGGCCGTTTGCATCCAGCGGTCTGTTATAGACAATATTTTCATACGCCCAGTTTCGGGTACATTCCGATTCATTAAACATAAAATAGGCGGTATTATGCGCAACATTCCGGACTGCCGTGAAATCTCTGACGCTGATATCCAGCCAGATCGTACCGCCGTTGACGGAACCGCCGGAATAGTTGAATGCGAATGCGTTATTGCGGTTTCCGTCGGCTCTGCCGCCGAGCGTAGAGGATTCCGCGCCGCCTGCACCAGCATTTTTACCGATTGCACCGATGAACGTGTTTTCGGAAATGATACTGTCCTGTGTATGATTATCGTAGCACAAAGTTTCGCCGTATACGCTCTCAAAATAGTTGTTGCGGATGACATTATCCGGACCTGCGACCGGAATGGTCACATCCGGACGATACACGCCCTGATTCGACCATGACCACGGCGCATTATAGACACAGCCGATATTTCTGAACTGGTTATTCAGGACAACATTGCCCCTGCCCATAATGTTGATCGTGCTGCGTGCATATTTATAATCTTCAAATACAAATCCTTCGATCTGGATATAGTCCCTTCCGAACAGGTTGAACACATCGGTCAGCTCATTTTTTCTGGCTGCAATCGAATATTCAATGCCTGCATTGTCATAATGCTGCACCTCGTCTTCTCTCCAGCCGGTATCCTGAAGCCACTGCGCTCTGACCTGCGGCGTCACGGATGAGCCGTCAAATATGTCCTTGTGTTTGATGATGACCTTGCCCTTGTCTGAGGTGTTTTCCGGTCGGAAGATGATCATGGCATCTGCCTTGCCGGATTCCTTCGGCCGGATGTCGTCCTCGATATATGTACCGGGACGGATCAGAACCGTTGTGCCCGCCGTTGCCTCATCCGCGGCTTTTTTGATCGAACGGTAGGGGCTTTCGGAGGAGCCGTTTCCGGTATTATCATTGCCGTTTTCGGCAACATAAAGCACCCTTCCGCTGATGTCGGCTGCCTGTGCCTGCATCTGAATCAGGCATTCTGCATTCGGCATCAGAAATGCAGGTGCTGTGAACAGACTCAAGATGATTCCCCTTCGACATTGTGAATTTGCATTTTTCTTTTTCATTTCCCTTTATCCTTTCTGCGCGTGCCAGGTATCCGGTATGCCGTTGCTGTCGGTTATCCTTTTTCCAGCAAACGCTATATTTATTATAAACCAGAGCCTCGTCAGAATCAAGATACTATTGCGGCATATCCAAAGACAATAGCACATATTTGATCGTGAAATATGTCATATAGTCTTGCAATTTGGTTCACAATATGATACAATAGAAAGAGGGGTGATGCTCAATGAAGCGACGTTTGACGATCTGTGTAATCACGGCAGAATGCTACCGGGAGTATATATATGA
>JAZQNP010000005.1:0-6878 GCA_045627405.1 Oscillospiraceae bacterium
AGTAGCCCGCGAGGAGATTGCGCCGAGGCGAAAGACCGCATGCCGCGCTGACCTCCGGCATGATCGTATCCGTCAGCAGATGCAGATAGTCCTGCGCGTTCCCGGGGAACGGTTCACCGTCCGGCGAGAGCGCCTCTGCCCGCCAGGGGGACAGCGCCGCGTCCCAGTCGGGCACATCGACAGTCACGAGCGTGAAGCCGCCGATGCCGCTTTCTGTGAGCTTTGCGCGGAGCCCCGCGCTCTCCTCCGCGAAGGCGTTGAACCAGATGACGGTATCGCCCGTGCCGGAGACTGTGATATTTCTGCCGGAGACCTGAAGATCAGTCATGCCGCACCGCTCCCTTCTGTTATCCCTATTATACCGTGTCTGCCGCGCTCTGTCAAGCGATACGGGCTCTGCGCCTGTCGGATTGTGCCCAGTTACTGATATTATATGATTATTCAGTTGATTTTGCAGAAGCAATATGATATAATAATCATGGGGAAATATACCCGCAAAAACAAACTAAAGGGAAATCAGAAAAGAGGTCGCACTATGAAAATGAAAACGATCATCGCGGCGGCGCTGTCGCTGGTGATGCTGGGGACTGCGGGATGCAGTGCTCCCGCATTTCTCTCATCGAAGGAAAAGGGAACCTGCGGTGAAAACTGCACATGGGAACTTGACAAGAAATCCGGGACACTGACGATTTCCGGCACGGGTGCCATGAAGGAAAACGGTATACCGTGGGGTGAATGGATGGATAAGATCACCCGCGTTGAGATTGAAGACGGCGTGACAACTATCAGCTTCTACGCGTTTGGTGGCTGTAAGAATCTCACAGATATCACGATCCCGGACAGTGTGACAAGTATCCGTGGAAATGCATTTTCCGACTGCTCTGCGCTGACAGATATCACGATCCCGGACGGTGTGACAGATATCGGCGGAGTTGCTTTTTATGGTACACCGTGGCTGAAAGAAAAGCAGACAGAAAACCCGCTTGTGATCGTAAACAATATTCTCGTTGACGGAGCAAGCTGTTCCGGAGATGTCGAGATTCCGGAGAGCGTGACAAGCATTGCAGACAGCGCGTTTACAAACTGCACCGAATTGACAGGTGTCACCATTCCAGACGGTGTAACCGGCATCGAAGGTTTTACTTTTTATGGGTGTACCGGGCTGAAAAGCATCACGATTCCGGAAAGCGTAACTTTCATCGGGCTAGTAGCCTTTTACAACTGCACAGGATTGACAAGTATCACGATTCCGGGCAGCGTGACAACTATCGTCGATCGGGCTTTTGAGGGCTGCACCAATCTGAAAAGCATCACGATCCCGGACAGCGTGACACGCATCGACGAGTGGGCATTTATGGACTGCTCCGCTCTGACAAGCGTCACAATTTCTGACAGCTTGGAATACATCTCCAGAGGAATGTTTGCCAACTGCACCGAGCTGAAAAGCATCACGATCCCGGACGGCGTGAATAGGATCTTTTACGAAGCATTTGCTGGCTGCTCAGCGCTGACAGATATCACGATCCCGGACAGCGTGACACGCGTCGACGAAAATGCATTTGCGAAATGCAGCAATCTGACAATCCACGGCAGCAGCGGCTCTTATGCAGAGCAATATGCTGCGGATGCCGGGATTCCGTTTGTTTCCTCCGGCGCTTGACTTGGAAGCGCATTCTGATAGCGGATTTATAATGGAGCGCAGAGCCCCAATTATAAATCATCACGCCGGCGATACCTTTTCAGCAAAAGCCTCTCCGGGGATGGGGACAGAGTGCATCTGGGTACAGCTGAAGACACCGGCTGATGCACCTGCGGGTGCAAGCGCGGCCTATTACGGTTCGTTCCCGGTCCCGAGAGATGCTGTCGAGGAGGAGCGCATCTCGAACGTGAAGCCGGAGCTCTCCGATTGCGGCTCTACGAGCAGCATCCGCGCAAATCTCGGCGGAAACTGAGAGAAACCGAATGACAGACCGCCCTCACCGTATCCCTGCGGTGAGGGCGGCTTTTTATCTGCGGCATGACGCATTCCTTCCGCATCCCCCGCAGGCGGCACAGTCGCCGCAGCAGGTCTTGCCCGCCTTCTTCCGCTGCACGGCAGTGCGCACCGCAAGCACGACCGCCGCCGCAATCAGAAGAATCAGAATATAGTCGATCATGTGCATAGGATCACCCTCCGATCAGCATGCCGATCAGATGCACCAGCGTCGTCACGACCCACGCGACGGCACACTGCCACACCACGACGGCACATGCCCATTTTGCGCCGAGCTCGCGCTTCACCGAGGCGACTGCCGCGACACAGGGCGTATACAGCAGCGAGAACACCAGCATGCATGCCGCAGAGAGTGCGGTCATCGCGCCGGCGATGCCGTTTGTGTAGAGAATTTCCATCGTCGAGACCACGCTCTCCTTTGCCATGAAGCCCGCGAGCAGCGAGACGAGAATGCGCCAGTCGCCGAGCCCCAGCGGCTTCATCAGCGGCACAAAGATGCCCGCCGCCTTCGCAAGAATGCTCTGCTCCGGGTCTTCTGTCAGTGCCATGTGCAGGTCGAAGCTCTGTAAGAACCAGACCGCGATCGTCGCGATCAGGATGACGGAAAATGCCTTCTGCAAAAAGTCCTTTGCCTTCTCCCAGAGAAGCTGTGCGACATTCCGCAGCCCCGGCATGCGGTAGTTCGGCAGCTCCATCACAAAGGGGACTGCCTCGCCCCTGAAGCGCGTGCTCTTATAGAGACACGCTGCCAGAATGCCTGTCACGATACCGAGCAGATAGAGCCCGATCATGATGAGACCGCCGCGCTTCGGGAAGAATGCGTTGACAAAGAATGCGTAGATCGGGAGCTTTGCCGTGCAGCTCATGAAGGGCGTCAGCAGGATCGTCATTTTGCGGTCACGCTCACTGGGCAGCGTGCGGGTCGCCATGACTGCCGGCACGGAGCAGCCGAAGCCGATCAGCAGCGGCACGATACTGCGCCCCGAGAGACCGATCTTGCGGAGCAGCTTGTCCATGAAGAAGGCAACACGCGCGATGTAGCCGCTGTCTTCGAGCAGCGAGAGAAAGAAGAACAGCGTTACGATGATCGGCAGAAAACTCAGGACGCTGCCGACGCCCGCGAAGATGCCGTCGATGATCAGACTGTGAATCACATCGTTGACACCGGCTTTCGTCAGTGCGGTATCCGTGAGCTGCGTCAGCGCGTCAACGCCCTGCTCCAGCAGCCCCTGTAAGAATGCGCCGATCACATTGAAGGTGAGATAAAAGACCAGCCCCATGATCAGGATAAATGCCGGGATCGCTGTGTATTTGCCGGTGAGGAAGCGGTCGATGCGGCGGCTGCGGATGTGCTCGCGGCTCTCTGTCGGCTTGGTGACGGCAGCTGCGCAGAGCTGCATGATGAATGCAAAGCGCATGTCGGCGATGGCGGCGCTGCGGTCGAGCCCGCGCTCCTTCTCCATCTGCGAGACAATGTGCCCGATGGCATCCTCCTCGTTTTCGTCGAGTGCAAGCTGCGAGCAGATCAGCCGGTCGCCCTCGATCACCTTGCTTGCGGCGAACCGCAGCGGGAGACCCGCCTGCTCCGCGTGATCCTCGATGAGGTGGCTGATGCCGTGGATGCAGCGGTGTACTGCGCCGCCGTTGTGCGATTTATCGCAGAAATCCTGCCGGAGCGGTTTCTCCTGATAGTGTGCGATGTGGATTGCATGCTCGACCAGCTCGTCGATGCCCTGATTTTTCGCCGCAGAGATCGGCACGACCGGCACGCCGAGCAGCTTCTCCATCATGTTGACGTCGATGCCGCCGCCGTTTGCGGTCAGCTCATCCATCATATTGAGCGCAACGACCGTCGGGATGTTCATTTCGAGGAGCTGCATTGTCAGATAGAGATTGCGCTCGATGTTCGTGACATCGACGATGTTGATGATCGCATGCGGCTTTTCCTGCAAAACAAAATTGCGCGAGACGATCTCCTCGCTGCTGTAAGGCGACATCGAATAGATGCCGGGCAGGTCGGTGATAAGCGTGTCGGGATGCCCCTTGATTGCGCCGTCCTTGCGGTCAACGGTGACGCCGGGGAAGTTGCCGACATGCTGCTTGGCGCCGGTCAGACGGTTGAAGAGCGTGGTCTTGCCGCTGTTCTGGTTGCCGACCAGTGCAAACTTCATGACGGTGCCCTCCGGGAGCGGATCGCCATCGCCCGGAAGGTGGAATCTGCCGCCCTCACCGAGTCCGGGATGCTCGGTCTTCTGCTTTTCAGGCTTCGGCCTCCTGACTTCGGATGCAGCTTTTGCTTCTGTGACGGTGATCTGTTCGGCATCGGCGAGGCGGAGCGTGAGCTCATAGCCGTGGAGCCGCAGCTCCATCGGGTCGCCCATCGGGGCGAGCTTCACGACTGTGATCTCCGTGCCGGGGATGACGCCCATATCGAGAAAATGCTGACGGAGTGCGCCGTCGCCGCCGAGTGCTTCGACCCGTGCAGTCTGCCCGGGTTTGATTTCCCTGAGTGTTGCCATAAAAACCTCCGCTGGAATAGTTCGGTGTACCTAACTCGAACCTATTGTAGCACAATCGCAGAGGAAAGTCAATGCATTTTAGTTAGGTTCTCCTAACATCGGCGATTTCGACAAAAATCTGCCGGGTTCCACATGGAACAATCGTGCGCTCTCATGCTGTATTTTATGCGCGCAGCAGGGGAGAGAGAACCGCAGCGGAGCACTAAAATCGGGGGGACAGCCAAAGCCCCCGCTTTCCTGATCCCCCATCCCTCTGTCGGTGAACCGCACGCCGACGGGGTACCGAAACAGAGCGGGGAGAGATCGGGCGGAGAGGGCTTATACCATAAGCATGCAGTGCCGTCAAGCAACCGTCTGTTGCGTCCGTCACGCTTTCACTGCCGTCACGATCGGCTGATAGAATCCTGTCTCCTCCGGCATCCGCCATGTGACCTCTTTGCAGCCGTTTGCAAGCAGCAGCGCCGAGAGCTCTGATCTTCGCACGGCACGGTAATCGCATTCACATTTGCTGACGCGCGGCAAGCCGGTGTCCTCGATGATGTACTGCACGAGATGATAGCATTCTCCGTGCCAGTCCCATGTCTGAAAAAACACTCCCGAAGCGGGCAATACTATGCAAAGAAAAAGGAACATGAAAAATCATCCGTAAGATGTAAGGTTAAACA
This sequence comes from Oscillospiraceae bacterium, assembly GCA_045627405.1. Classification (GTDB taxonomy): domain Bacteria; phylum Bacillota; class Clostridia; order Oscillospirales; family Ruminococcaceae; genus Firm-04. The sequence goes on from JAZQNP010000005.1 coordinate 5,178, forward strand.
TGTCTTTGCAATCGTAAAACGACTATTCCGATATCGAAAAACACGATATCGGGGTCTGCGAAAACAGACCGCCAAACTGAATATCATGTTCGCATTGGCGAATCTGTATTTGGCTGACAGGAAATCCCTGACAGCTTGATTCAGTGCGCCCTGCGATCGAAAAATGAACATATCTCTGCGTATTCAGCTTTTGGACTGGCTGCGCCTTTGCTTAATCGCTATATATGCGGCGTTGCCTTAAGCGGGGTAAATGCCAATAACGCTTAAGTTGTTGGCATTGGGTTGGCGCTTACGCTTTTTCACACACATTTGTTATCAAATACGTAATCGCGCAGAAAAACTGTATTTTCTGTGTCCGCATCAAACCCGAGGTATGATCGAAAAGGAATGCGGCACACATGCACTGACAAAGCTGTCGTCAGAATATGACCTCCGCCCTGAACTCTGTATCCGAGCAGGAAATTGTCAGTCTGAAGCCATTTGCAAGAGCAGCCCGCTCGGCTATGGAAAGCCCCAGTCCGTTACCGTCGGCATTGCTCCTTGCTGCATCGCCGCGGACAAACGGACGCTTCAGTTCCTTTGTATCTATCCTCTCTGAAACGGAATTGATGATAGCCATGCGTTTCTTGTCAATTGCGATACTGAGTGTACCGCCGTTCGGTGTATACTTGACTGCATTGGAGATCAGATTTTCGATGACTGTTTCCATTGCGTTTCTGTCAGCATGAACATCGGCATTTCCGCTGACACTGTACACGATCTTCTTATCCTGCAGAAGGAGTGCGTATTTGCCCAGTATCTCTTCCGCCAGATCCATCAGCTGAATCGTTTCCGGGGACATGTTATGTCCGTCCATGTGATTCAGGTACAGTGTCCGGCTGATCAGCGAGTCCGTAAATGAAACATTGTCCAGAATGGAGTTCAGATATTCCGTTTGTTCCGCTTCCGTGAGCTTGCCGTTCAGGACATTTTCTGCATACCCGCTGATTGCCATAAGCGGTGTTTTCATATCATGCGCAAGGTTGTCTGTCAGATCACGCTGATAATCCTCAAAGGCATAGCGAGCCTTGTTGCGCACATTTTTCTTCCACGCCCACAGCAGTGCCAGTAATACGGAAATCACTCCGAATGCTGCGATTCCCAGATGATAGATCGTTTCTGCGATCGTTCCCTCTGCGGAAAAATGATAGTACATATTCAGTTTACATTGCTCGCCGTTCACATAAACAAGCGTCTGCATATCACATTCATACTCTTTCCAATCACCGCTCGAACCGGGTCCGTATATGATATTATCATCTCCATAATCGTTTACTTTCTCGATGTGATTATCAAAGATTTCCCATGAAGAGCCGAATAGACCGGACAATGCCGAATAGGGATAGCGGCTATCCTCAGAACGCTCTGATATTTCATTCCGACAGATCGTCACAAGTTCAAATCGATCATCATTCAGGTTAATGGAAATATGTTTTGTTTGCCGCACTGCAAAGTCACCGTGAATGTCTGTTACAGGCTCCATATCCGCCTCATGAGGAATAAAACTGCGCGTCGACTTATCCACATATGCGCTCTCAATATACAATGACACCCCGCTGTAATAGTCGGAACCTTGCATTCCGAGCATTTCAAAACAATCATCGTATAGCTTCTGCACTTCAGGAAATTGCAGCATCTGCGGGTCGCATTCATATATTCCGC
>JAZQNP010000006.1:0-8888 GCA_045627405.1 Oscillospiraceae bacterium
TTCTGTTCTGCTTCGTCATACCGCTCCTGCTCGATTGCTTCATAAATGCTCTGCAATTCCTCCGTGCGCACCTCAGCAAACGGTTCCAGCCAGATTGCACGCAGTCCGTTTCTTCTGCGTTCTGTGAAGCTGCGGATATAATCTACGCACTCGGTGAAGTTTTCTCCGTTGTTCGGGCCGAGTCTGCGGTATTCCTTGCCGTACATGTGCGTGACGATGTTGTTCATCTCCGCAGAGGGCTGAATCGTTTCTCCCATCTGTGTGATCAATGCACCATTTTCCTGCGTGGTGTCAGTCAGCTCCAACAGGTAGTGATCGTAGCATTCGTAATACAGCTCAGCGGCACGCTTGACAAAATCCTCACGCCGGTAAAGCATGGTAATCCATCCGTATCCGCTGGTGTTGGCATTGCCGCTTCCCTGATCGTCGGTCAGATTGTCGTCGTAGCCGTGTATCGGAAATGTTGCCGCGAAAATGGAGTCAGTCTGGTTTGAGAACACGCGGGTTCCGTCGCCGCTCAGAACGCTCTTGCCGAAATTATAGTATGCCAGATCAAAGTCCCATGCAGGTCCGCAGTGCAGCTTGCCGTCACCCTTGCTGTCTGCTTCCTTATAGAAATAAAAGCTTGCCTGCGGACCGTCAGAGTCCATTGTGATCTCTTCTATCAGATACAGGAGAATCAGGGAATCCACATCAATATAGTCGCTGTAATGCTTGCCCTTGCTGTTATATCCGGTTTCCGAGTAGATTGCGTCTTCCAGATCCTGCATGAAAGTACGGATGTATTCTACCTGCGCTTTGGAGGCGTACTCAGGAGATTTGAGATCGACAGCCTGCCCGCGTGATGTGACAAATCCGCTTTCGGTATCGCCGGGATAGCGGTTGTACAGCTGGAACTGCACCAGATAACCGCCCGTGATGTCCGCGGGATCGTTCGGAATATCGTAATACTTATAGCTGTTTTCCAGATATTCGTTCAGTCCCGCACCCACAGCAATGTGGTCATATTCGCTCAGATCCTTGTCGTTGAGTGCTTCCGTTTCCTCTTCCAGATCGGTGATGTTGACGCGGTTTTTCTGTATCTGTACACGCTCGCAGAACTGGTAAGTACCGCGGTATTCCCCATCGGAATACAAATCGACAAAGACGTAGTCCGGCGTGTACGGAATGCCCGCATTCTCCGCCATGGCAAAGGATACAGCATTGCGCAGCTCGGAGTGGTCAAGGAAATTGCTGAGGAGTGTCCATTTTTTTGCTTTTCCCATTCCGAAGAGATTTGCTTTTGCCGGAAGTTTCAGATTGTACGGACGCTTCTGCGTTGTGTGATCGGCAAATTCTGCGTAATCCCAGGAGGAGTTGCCGTGGCTTTTGAGCTTTTCCATCTCACCGTTATACTGCACGGTGCCGGCTTCATCCAGAATCAGCGTGGTGCCTGTCTCGGTATAGAACTTGTGTTTGTCGAGATAGGTCAGTCCGCCGTGTGAGGTCGAGATGAACACACAGCCTAAGTTCGACTGCATGACATGCACCTCGCCGTACGCCGTGCTGCCGACTTTGAGCGTGAATACATCTGCCGTTGAGAGCAGATTTGTCGCTGCGCCGGAGATGACTGCGCTGTCGTTCAGATATACCGTTTCCCCGCCCGCCTCATAGGTGAGGACAAGATTGCTGCGGTCGGACGCTGCCGGAAGAAAAATATAGCGGCTGTCCTCCCAAGGGCAGTAGAACCAGTCTACAAAGTCCAGCTCCGATTCTACCTGCGGTGTCAGGTTGCTGATCCGAAAGGATGTGACAGGCGTCTGCGCATATGTATCCGCTTCACTGTCGGCTTCCGGCGTGTCTGCAGCAGAGGGCGTCAAATTGTCTGTGCTGAAATAGGCAGCTTCTGCCGTGTCGCGGCTGCCCGCTCCGACCAGACATGCGATGCCGACTGCCGTCAGGAGTCCGAATGCCGACAGAAGCCGTATGCGGAAAGATCTGCCAAATCTGAATCCGGAATGCTCTTTCATGTAATCACCTTACCGTTTCATAACAGTTTGCTTACGCGCCGGCGGAGAGTGCGTCCAGCAGCACCTTTGCAAGCTGTGCAGAGGTGATGTCCGTGCTGACGCGATCCTCGATGAGAATGCAGAATGCCACTGGACATTTTTCGTCCAGACAGAAGCCGGCAAGCAGAGAGTTTTCATATTCCCTGCCGTCTTTTGTAACCTGCGCGGTGCCGCTCTTGACGCCGCAGTTGTAGTTTCCGAGAGAGACATAATAATGATTGGCCGAATTGGTCGTCATAACGTCCTGAACCGCTTTTGCCGCTTCTGCCGTGAACAGCTCTTCGGTATATGCGGCAGACGCATAGCTGACCGATGTGCCGTCTGTGCCGGTTTTCGATGCGAGCAGATACGGCTTCACCGCACTGCCGGTTCCGTTTGCGATTGCACCCTGAAACAGCATCAGCTGGTAGGGGCTGATGACCGTTTCTCCCTGTCCCAGACATCCCCACTGAGTGTCAAAGCTGTCTGCATCCGTCAGTGTGGTCGATGCCGCTGCGACCGATATGCCGCTGAGATCAAAGCCTGCTGCCCGCTCGCCGTTGACCGCATATCCCATCTTGGTATATGTCTCAATGACCGCAGTCAGCGGCAGTGCGTCGGACTGCACAAGCTGCGCAAAATACGGATTGCAGCTGTTCTCGAAAGCCTGCTGCAATGTCTGTGTGCCGTGACCGCTGCTGTTGTGGCAGTTGATGCGCTGCCCCGATGCATTGAGCCATGAACCGCTGCACGAAAACTGCATCTCGTTGACGGCATCCATGCCGCAGGCCTGATATGCGGCAATCAGTGTGGAGACCTTTTGCGTGGAGCCGGGGACAGTCGGATAAAATGCCTTGCACAGCAGACTGCCGCTCGGCATCTCTGCGATATTTTCATAGCCCTCTGCGATATTGACGCAGGGCTTGCTCACACAGACCAGCACCTCGCCGGTCTGCCAGTTGTATGCGATCACGGTGCCTTCCTTGCTGCCCAGTGCATCAAACACCGCTCTGTTTGCGCTGTGATCGAGTGTGGTGTACAGCGCGACATTCCGACTGCCGCTGCCGTAAAGAAAACTGTAATTTGCAAGATCGCCCAGATGCTGCGCGACCAGTGTATTTGTCATCTGCCCGCTGGTATCACCGATCACGTTGCCGACATCGGCAAACTGTCCGGCGGGATACGCCGTCAGAGGCTTGCTGCCGTCAAAGAGCACATCGCCGTTTCTGTCGTACACAACGCCGTATGCTGCGACGCCTGCCTTTGCAATGTAGTTCGGTGCCTGCGTCACCAAAGTGTATGCCAGATAAATCAGCGCGACCATAAACGCAAAAATCAGAAGGGTTGTGCCGTGTACCGCTCTTCTCATGCTGCGCGGTGCGGTGACGTCGATTTTCGGAGCGGGCTGCTCTGCCTGTACGCGCTTTTTGCCCATATTACGCACTCCTTTCTGCACGGTGCGTTGTCAGAACAGGTGCCTGCGCTGCTTTCAGAAATCCGGCAAGGATGCCGCTCGAAAGCATGGAGCTGCCGCCCTGTGATATAAACGGAATCGTAACCCCTGTGAACGGAATCAGGTTGCAGGAGCCGAAAATATTGAGCGTCATCTGCACCATAAACACCGCGGCGACACCCAGCGCAAGTCCGGAGTGATAATAGCTGCGCGGCGGAACCGTCAGGATTGCAGCGGGGAGAAACAGCACCAGAATCACCGTCATCAGTGCAGAGAAAAGCCCCCATTCCTCGCTGATTGTCGCAAAGACAATATCCGTGCGCGAGGCGGCGACATGCACGAGTGAGCCGTTGCCTGCGCCTTTGCCGAACCATCCGCCCTCTGCGATCGCGGTCAGAGCCTTGACCTGCTGGTAGCCGCTGCCGGACATGTCCGACCAGATGTCGCTGTGCAGCCGTTCCTGTACATACGCCGGCGCGAGCGTCCACGCAGCAACCGCAAGTCCGCAGGCACAGATGCCGAGAAAGACCACAAGCCGCACCGACATCTTTTCCCGCAGATAGCGGAACCGGAGCAGCAGTCCGCAGCCGGCAACCGCAAGAAAGGTCGGCAGCGAGCCGAGATCGCGGCACCACCACTGCAATGCAGCAATGACCGCGGTGCAGAACAAAAGCATCAGATTATCCGGTACAAAATGCAGTCCGATGAACGATGACTTGCAGAGCTGTGTGCGAATCGAACCTGCACAGATCAGCACAAATACCGGCTTGACAAATTCGGAAGGTTGCAGCGTAATGAATCCGAGGTCAATCCAGATGCCGCGTTCGCCGGTCAGGAAGAAGATCGCTGCAACCAGCAGGAAAAACAGCACATACCACAGCGGCTTCATCCGCTCGGCACGGTAGGGATTCCGCACAAACAGATAGGAAATCTGGCACATCAGAAAAGCACCGATCGAAAAAAGATAGTGCCGCGATGCAAATTCCAGTCCGCCGAAGCATGACTGATAGATCGTACTCATGCCGATGACCAGCAGCAGCACACTGTCTACCGTACATGCTTCACGGTGGACAAACTGCAAAATAATCGAACCGACAAAATCTGCCGCCAAAACAAGGGATGCCAGCTTCAACGCCTCGCCGGTAATGCCGAATGAGAGAAACACGAGCAGAAGCATCGCGCCGTGTGCAATCAAAATCAGCAGCAGAAGCAGCGGATGGGAAAGCGATTTGGTATTCTCAGCCATCAGGTCACGACCTTTCCGCTGCCCTTGACAACCGTCAGTCTGCGTTTGCCGACGGAAATTACGTCGTTACGGTGCAGTACACACGGCTTTGTGATGCGTGTGCCGTTGACCAGCACGCCGTTCTGCGCACCGGCATCTTCAATCTGCCACTGTCCGTTTTGCAGCGTCAGAAGCGCGTGAAACCGCGAGATTTCATCGTCATAGAAGCGGATGTCTGCCGAGGGGTGCCGCCCGATCAGAATTTCTGCCGCTCCGAGCGGAAACACCTGATTTTCGCAGAGCAGCATCAGTCCGCGGCTCTCCTTTGCCCAACGCCTGTCACCGCTGCGGCGTTCTCTGCCGGCGGCGATCAGAATTGTCAGGGCACATATATCCACAAAGATGACCACGACTGCCGTCAGACCCTCGCGCAGATAGGGGTACTGGGAAAACAGCTCCGTCAGATTCATCCGGTACACATCCTTTCGTAAATGCACATAGTAATTGCATCATATCAGTATACCATATCTGCGCGTCTTTGTCAAGATTTTCGCCGCTGTGAATATCCGGAAATCCTCGTTTCTTCTGATATATTCGTGCCGCATCCGATTTTCCTCACATCGGCGGATGCTGATGCAGGCTTTGTTCTTTATACTATTTATATAACTTCGGAAAAGAAAACATCCTGTATATGCTGTTTTGTCAACTAATGGTATTATATTGTCGAACGAATACCGATCTGCTAAAATGTACCATATTTTCTGTGATGAACAAATTGTGAACACGAAAAATGGAAATATTGCACAAAATTTATACTGGACATTTTACAGTTCCTACAAAGTTTGAAAAAGGTCTTTACAATCGAACAATCTTGTATTATAATGTACTTAGTGAGAAAATGCGCTATTCTTGGCGGAAATTTACTCCATTTCATTACAGGCGGTATAATTTTGACGAAACATCCCTGAAATCAGCACAAAACGGTTCTTGCGGCACGGGAGCTGTGATCCTGTTTGATGATTCCCGGGAGGATTTGCCTGATCTGCTGCCTGCCATCATCAGATATGAGCGGGATTTGTACTGATCCTGCTTGTATAAACAAAAAAACGGGAGGGTTTTTAAACATGCTGAAAAAATCATTCGGCAAGCGTCTGACCAGCGGTATTGTCTCGGCAGCAATGCTCATGACTGCGGCAGGCACGACGCTCTCCGGGCTCGCGCTTACCGCTTCTGCGGGTCAGCAGCTCGGTATGACTGATTTCAATGAAGGCGTCGGTCTGCCGTGGCATACTTGTGTCACGCCGCCTGCAAGCCTTGATTTCAGTCTGACAAACGGAGCCTACAAGGTCACTGTCGTGAATAACGGCGGTACCGACGTCGGCGGTGAGTCCCGCTGGGACTGCCAGCTCCGTCACAGAAAACTGACCATCGTATCGGGACATTCCTACACGGTAAAATGGGAGGTTACGCTTGATACTTCCAAGGCAACGGGCAGCGCAGATAACTCGATCTACACAAAGATCGGTAATCTGGCAGGCGACGTGGAAGTCTGGCACAACAACAGCACCGGCTCCGGCGACTTTGGCAGCACATGGGATCCGGTCAAACTCAGCGAAGGTAAAAATTCGTACGAAGTGACGTTCACCGCAGATAAGGACGTTGAAGTCGCAGAGTGGGCATTCCACTTCGGCGGTGCAGGTCAGCATCAGAATAATGACTGTATGCCGAACGGCGCGGTCCTTACTTTTGATAACCTGAGTCTCATTGACAACACCAGCAATACGAACGACTGGGAAGTCCGTTATCCGACCAAGGTTCTGCCTGAGTACAGTGTACACGGCAACCAGGTCGGCTATTACACCAACCTCGAAAAGAAAGCAACCTATCACACCGGTACGGGTGCTTATCTGAAAAAGAACGGTAAGACTGAGGGCAGTGGGATTTCTGCCGGTACCTTCTATGTCATCAATGCTTCCACAAAGGCAAAGGCATATACCGGTACTTACAGTGCTTCCAACTCGATTGATCCGGATTCCGGTTATTACACCTCGGTTCTGGATTTCACCGATCTGAACACACCGGGTACTTACTACATCTCGATGGACGGCACGTCTCAGGACTCCTATACATTCGAGATCAGCGATACGCTGTATGACGGTGTTGTTGAGGACGCACTCAACTACTTCTACCAGAACCGTGCAGGTGTTGCGATTTCCGATTCCTACATCACCTCCACCGGTGAAAATTCTTCCAAGTCCGCTCTGGCACACTCGCAGTATGGTCATAACCCGGATACAGCGTATATCCAGAACACTTGGATCCGCGCTTATCTCAGCGACGGCAGTGATGTGCAGAAGACGAATGGTTCCATCACCGCAAATCACGGCTGGTATGACGCAGGTGACCACGGTAAGTACGTCGTTAACGGCGGTATTGCTGTCTGGACGCTGCTCAACCTCTATGAGTGGACACTCAACGAGAACAACAAGAGTGCTGCCGATAAATTCTCTGACAGCTCTTCTTCCATCACCGTTCCGGAAAAAGGCAACAGCATTCCGGATATCCTCGACGAAGTCAAGGTTGAGCTTGAATTCTTCAAGGAGATGATGGTCAAGTCCAGCTACAATTACTCCATGACCTACAATGTCTATGCAGACAGCCTTGCAGAGGATAAGATCATCGGTGCTGATACCAAGAAGTATGAGAACATGGTCTTCCATAAGCTGCATGACTCCAAGTGGACCGGCCTTGCCGTTCACGCTTGGGATTATCAGACCAACGGCGACTGGGAAGGCATCCAGCGTATCGTGAAGCCGCCTTCCACCGCTGCAACACTGAACGCTGCTGCAACTTTCGCACAGGCTTCCCGTCTGTTCGAGGCTTACGATTCTTCCTATGCAAGCGAGCTGCTGACCAATGCAAAGGCATGCTACGAAGCTGCAAAGCTGAATCCGGAACTGTATGCTCCGCTCGATCAGGCGATCGGCGGCGGTGCTTACGGTGACGACCAGGTCGATGATGACTTCTATTGGGCAGCATGCGAACTGTATGCTACCACCGGCGCAGCCAACTACAAGACGGATCTCGAAACCTACGGCGCAAAGATCGGTCAGAAGTATAACCTCGTTTCCAGCCTTGACGGCGGTGAGAACAGCGGTTCCTTCACCTCCTTCAACTGGGGCAACACCGGCGGTCTGGGCACTCTGTCCCTGTACCTGAACGGTATTGAGGCATCCACCATCGGTTCTTCGATCGTTTCTGTTGCTGATGCTTACATTGCAAAGGAAACATCGCAGGGCTTTGGTGTTCCGTATCAGGGAACGAAGTTTACTGATCCGGTTAACCTCGGACCTGGCGTTGAAGTCACAGGCTATGAGTGGGGTTCCAACTCCATGATCGTCAACAACGCGATCGTCATGGCATATGCTTACATGGAGTCCGGCAATACCAAGTACCTGAACGGTGCTGCGGAAGCAATGGACTACATCTTCGGCAGAAATGCTATGGACTTCTCCTACGTCACCGGTTACGGCGACGAGCACTGCGTAAACCCGCACCACAGATTCTGGTCGCATGAGCTGGATGTGGATTATCCGTATGCTCCGTCCGGCGTTATGTCCGGCGGCCCGAACGCAGGTCTGCAAGATCCGTACGTTCGCGGTCTGGGCTACACCATCGGTTCTGTTCCGACACAGATCTGCTACGTTGACTCCGTTGAGGCATGGTCCGTCAACGAGGTTACCATCAACTGGAATGCTCCGTTCGCTTGGATGATGAGCTTCCTGGAAGATGAGGCGGATGCCAGTCCTAGCAACAACGACGAAGAGACCGATTGGGGCAACGCAGACTGCTCTACCGGTGCTACCTATGCTGACCGCGTCGTGCTTGCTGATGCTATCCTTATGGCTAAGGCGATCAGCGGTACGTCTACGCTCAGCACACAGGGCAGACTGAATGCCGATGTCGAGTTCGACGGCACGCTCAACTCGACCGACCTGAACAAGCTGCTCGGCTATATCGCCGGGAAGGTCAATTACGCTGACTTTGGCAAGGTTACTATGAAGTGATTTCAATAGCTACCAAGCAAAACACCCGATTCCATATGGAATCGGGTGTTTTTTATTGTGTTGTTGTTTCCGATGCAGGTGCTTCCTCCGTCGTCTCCGGGGCGCATTCCTCCGGT
>JAZQNP010000007.1:0-8764 GCA_045627405.1 Oscillospiraceae bacterium
TTATTGATGTTCCAATTAACTCTTGAATATTAGATGCGCAGGATAAATGTCGATATGCAAGGAAGAAAGCCGCCGCCTTGCTGACGCAAGGCAAGGTTTTCTGACGCCGCAGCTCGGCATTTAGACACGCAGATAAGTTCAAGAGTTAGTTGGGGCATCAATATATAGGGGAATCTGAGGGGATCGCTATCCCCTCAGCGGGAGTTTGAGGGCTTGATGTTTGCATCGCAAACTCAACCGCGGAGCGTGAGAGTCCTCAAAACAACTCTCAATGATACCGGTATACTCTGATTGCTTCCGGCAAGCAAAAAACGCGCGGAGCGATTGCCCCGCGCGCTTTCCTTTTGATATTACTGCTCTGCGAGCTTGGTGAGATATGCGTAGCGATCCTGCGCAGTCTCCTCTGCCTTTGCAAACAGCTCCTTTGCACGATCCGGGAAGGAACGTGTCAACGCGCTGTAACGCGCCTCGCCCATGATGAAGTCCTGATAGGACTCGGTCGGTGCCTTGGAATCCAGCATAAACGGATTCTTGCCCTCGGCAGCCAGTCTCGGATCATAGCGGAAGTTGTTCCAGTAGCCCGCCTTGACAGCCTTTTCCATCTCAGCCTGGCAGTTGGTCATGCCGCCCTTGATCGAGTGCATCTCACACGGTGCATAGCCGATGATCAGCGACGGACCGTGATAGGACTCTGCTTCCTTGATGGCTTTGAGTGTCTGGTTCATATCAGCACCCATTGCGATCTGTGCGACATAAATGTAGCCGTAGCTCATTGCGATGTCTGCAAGACGCTTCTTTGCAATCGCCTTGCCGGCTGCTGCAAACTGTGCGACCTGACCGATGTTGGAGGACTTGGACGCCTGTCCGCCGGTGTTGGAATACACCTCGGTATCGAAGACCATGATGTTGACATCCTCGCCGGTTGCCAGAACATGATCCAGACCGCCGAAGCCGATGTCATATGCCCAGCCGTCGCCGCCGAAGATCCAGACGGACTTCTTGGAGAGGTAATTGCGGTTGACATAAATATCCTTGCAGAGATCGCACTTGTCTGCGGTCTTCTCGATCTCAGCGACCAGTGCCTTGGATGCGGCATCGTTTGCCTCGCCGTCTTCGAGCGTATCGAGGTAGGTTTGTGCAGCGGCTTTCAGTGCATCGGAAGCCTGATCGCCTGCCACGACCTCGCGGATCTCGTCGATCAGACGCTCACGGATTGCCTTCTGACCCAGATACATACCCAGACCGTGCTCTGCGTTATCCTCGAACAGGGAGTTTGCCCATGCCGGACCTCTGCCCTCTGCATCGACGGTGTACGGAGAAGTTGCTGCCGGACCGCCCCAGATCGAGGAGCAGCCTGTTGCGTTGGAGATGTACATTCTGGAACCGAAGAGCTGGGTGATGAGACGTGCATAAGAGGTCTCTGCACAGCCTGCGCAGGAGCCGGAGAATTCAAGCAGCGGCTTCTTGTACTGGCTGGAAATGATGGTTGCATTGGAAGCGACTTCCGGCTTTTCGGTGACCTTTGCGACACAGTAATCGAATGTCTCCTGCTGTGCCTCCTGCGACTCTCTGGAAACCATTTTCAGGGAGTTGGTCGGGCAGACGCCCACGCAGACGCCGCAGCCCATGCAGTCCATTGCGGAAACAGCAAGAGTGTACTTATATTCCGTCTTGACAACCGGCTTCGGTGCAATCTTGGTTGCTGCCGGAGCTGCTGCTGCCTCTTCCTCGGTCAGTGCGAACGGACGGATAGTTGCATGCGGACAGACAAATGCACAGCGGTTACACTTTGCACAGGTCTCTGCATTCCACTCCGGAACCAGAACCGCAACGCCGCGCTTCTCATATGCGGCAGCACCCTGCTCGAAGGTACCGTCTGCATGATCGACGAATGCGGAGACAGGCAGCGAATCGCCGTCCATCTTGCCAACCGGATTCATGATCGAACCGACCATCTTGACGAGCTTCTCTGCGCCGTCCAGCTTGCAGTCTGCCGCCTTGTCCTCAGCGGTTGCCCAGTCTGCCGGAATCTCGACCTTCACATACGCATTGGCACCGGCGTCGATTGCCTTCTCGTTCATCTGAACGATCTCGATGCCCTTCTTCATGAACTTCTGTGCCTTCTCCTTCATGTAGCCGATTGCCTCAGCCTCCGGCAGCACCTTGGAGAGGGAGAAGAATGCGGATTGCAGGATCGTGTTGGTGCGCTTGCCCAGACCGATCTCCGCTGCAAGGTCAATCGCGTTGACCAGATAGAGCTGGATGTTGTTCTTTGCGATGTAACGCTTGGTCTCTGCGTTGAGATGCTCGGAAAGCTCTTCCGGCTTCCACTGGCAGTTGATCAGGAACACGCCGCCCGGCTTGACATCCTGCACCATCTTATAGCCTTTCAGCACATAGGACGGGTTGTGACATGCGACGAAGTCTGCCTTATTGATATAGTACGGGCTCTTGATCGGCTTGTCGCCAAAGCGCAGATGCGAGATGGTGATACCGCCGGTCTTCTTGGAGTCATACTGGAAATATGCCTGCACATACTTATCGGTGTGGTCGCCGATGATCTTGATGGAGTCCTTGTTCGCGCCGACGGTACCGTCGCCGCCCAGACCCCAGAACTTGCACTCGATCGTACCCTCTGCCGCAGTATTCGGAGCCTCCTCCTCTGCGAGAGAGAGGTTCGTGACATCGTCCACGATGCCGAGTGTGAACTGCTGCTTCGGATCCGCCTTTGCCAGCTCTGCATAGACTGCGAACACAGATGCAGGCGGTGTATCTTTGGAGCCAAGACCGTATCTGCCGCCGATGACCTTGATGCCGGTTCTGCCGGTGACATTCAGGGCTGCGACAACGTCCAGATAGAGCGGCTCGCCCAGCGAACCCGGCTCCTTGGTTCTGTCAAGCACTGCGACGGTCTTTGCGGTTGCCGGAATTGCCTCGACCAGCTTCTCTGCCGAGAACGGACGGAACAGGCGAACCTTGACCAGACCGACCTTTTCGCCCTTTGCATTCAGATAGTCAATGACCTCTTCCGCGACGTCGCAGATCGAACCCATTGCGACGATGACGCGCTCTGCGTCCGGTGCGCCGTAGTAGTTGAAGAGCTTATAGTCGGTGCCGAGCTTCTGATTAACCTTGTCCATGTACTCCTCGACGATGCCGGGGATTGCATTGTAATACGCGTTGCATGCTTCTCTGTGCTGGAAGAAGATGTCGCCGTTTTCGTGAGAGCCGCGCATGGTCGGATTCTCCGGATTCAGCGCACGGGAGCGGAATGCCTGCACGGCATCCATATCGCACATTTCTTTCAGATCTGCATAGTCCCATGTCTCGATCTTCTGGATCTCATGAGATGTACGGAAGCCGTCAAAGAAGTTGATGAACGGCACTCTGCCCTTGATGGTGGCGAGATGTGCGACCGCTGCAAGGTCCATGGCCTCCTGCGGGTTGCTCTCAGCCAGCATGGCAAAGCCCGTCTGACGACATGCGTACACGTCGGAGTGATCACCAAAGATGTTCAGCGCATGCGATGCGACGCAGCGTGCGGAAACATGGAAGACACACGGCAGAAGCTCGCCGGCGATTTTGTACATGTTCGGGATCATGAGGAGCAGACCCTGGGAAGCGGTATAGGTTGTGGTCAGTGCGCCGGCATTCAGAGAGCCGTGAACCGTACCTGCCGCGCCTGCCTCAGACTGCATCTCCTCGACCTTGACTGTGGTGCCGAAGATGTTTTTTGTACCCTGTGCAGACCACTGATCCACATAGTCTGCCATCGGGCTGGAAGGCGTAATCGGATAAATTCCGGCGACTTCCGTGAAGGCGTAGGAGACATATGCCGCAGCATTGTTGCCGTCCATCGTCTTCTTCTTGCGAACGATAGGTGCCATAAGAATGTTACCTCCTGAATATAGTATAGGGGTGGGAATCTGCTCCGGAACTGTCCGGCCAGAATTTCGCTTATCTATTATACCACAAAACCGCCGAAATGTAAAGCAGTTTCCCTTATTTTCGATGATTTTTTACGAAATACAAAGGGAGCATGCACACCGTATTCTTGCGTATTGCTAAAATACCAAAATATCCCGCGAGAAATTTGTGCTGTTTGACGAATTTTTTTGCGTTTTGATGAAAAAATGAAAAAACAGTTGACTTGACAGCGCGATTTGGTGTATAATAAAGCTGGTGAAATAATGTAATGTTATTTTCACTCGTTTTGTTGTCTCCTTTCTTTTGTTCTACACATTTTGATTTGACTTTTTTTCATTTCGGAAAGCAGAGTTTTTACTCTGCTTTTTTTCATTTTATTACCCGCTGATACCCGCTTTCTAAACCACCCCGCTGTGACCAATCGGAAGTTATCAGCATCATTGAGAGATGCTTTGAGGGCTCCGCCCTCAGACTCCCCTATATAATAATTGTCGTCTCCCATACGGGAGACGACTATTTTTTGTACAGGGAGGTCCGGAGAGACCGCCGTCCCTCCGGCAGGGGTGTGGGCGACTTGACGTTTGCGAAGCAAACTCAACCGCGTAAGCGTGAGCGTCCCCACAGCAGCCCCCGATCACGCCGGATTACTCCGTGTGATTTTCCTGTGTGACGACCGGAATAAACGCCGCAGCCACGCGGTTTTTCCCTCTCTGCTTGACATAGATCCAGCCGAACACCGAAAAGACTGCTGCGCCGATAAAATTGACAAACAGATCTTTCAGCGTATCCGTCAGACCGATGTCCAGATACCCTGCGATCACATATTCCGTGCCGTCTGCCGTCGTGATGACCGTCTGCACAATATCACGCACCGCAACCGGAATATTGCGCTGTGTCGGATCGAGCGCGACCGACTGAAATCCGGTCAGAACCGCATCCTTCTGCATATCCAGCGCGAGCAGGTGATCCATCAGATATTCAAAAAACTCCCAGACAACGCCGATGGTCATTGAAAAGCAGAACGCCACCAATGCCAGAAACGGCGGTGTGAGCTGAAATTTCGCCTTCGGATTCTCATTGAGCAGATCGACCAGACAAAAGCCGAATGCCGCAAACAGAAAGCCGTTGACGGTATGCAGCATGGTATCCCAGAGCGGAAAGCGCACATAAAAGCACGCTATTTCTCCCAGAACCTCGGCGCAGAAGATAAACACCAGCACCGTGATTTCCATGGCAGTCGGCAGCTTCAAGTGAAACTGCTTCTCGACAAACGCCGGTGCCAGAAACAGCACCAGTGTCAGCAGACAGGTCAGAAAGCTCTCCCACTGCCGCTGAAAGGCGCAGCGCACTGCCACGCCCAGCACCAGTGTCCGCAGAATCACCCAGACGACGAATGCCGCATGATTGGTTCTGATCTGATCAATCAGATTGGCGCGGACCCCGCCGCGGTCAGCCTTTGTCTTCTTGCGCATGATGCAACCACACTCCTCTTCATCCGCAGTTGGGTATGATCGGTTCGGGCTTACACTTCATACATCATTTCTTTTTGGCTTCCTTTTCCAGCACGGCAAATGCCTCCCGCAGATTGGATACGCCTGCCAGACGGATCTGAAAGCGATCTGTCTGCAAGGTGCGGAGCGTCTGCTTCGGCAGGATACAGAGCGTAAATCCGAGGCGTTCTGCCTCCCCGATGCGCTGTGCGGCATTGGACACGCCGCGCACCTCTCCGCCAAGCCCGATCTCTCCGAAGGCAAGCACCGTCTCTCCGATCGGCTTATCCATCAGTGCCGAATACAGCGACAGAGCCGCTGCCAGATCACCCGCCGGCTCATCCAGCCGGAAGCCGCCGACAACATTCATATACACATCCAGCGCACCGAAAAACAGTCCCATGCGCTTTTCCAGCACCGCAAGCAGAATATACATCCTGCTGTAATCAAAGCCGGTCGATGTCCGGCGCGGCGCAGAGAGCGTCGTCTTTGCAGCCAATGCCTGAATCTCCGCAAGAATCGGCCTGCTGCCCTCCATCATGCAGCAGACGCAGGTGCCCGATACCCCGACCGGTCTGCCTTCCAGCAGCATTGCAGAGGGATTTTGCACCTCATTCAGCCCGCGGTCATCCATCTCAAAGACGCCGATCTCATTGGTCGAGCCGAAGCGGTTTTTCACGGCGCGGAGAATGCGCACGCTCTGATAGCGGTCGCCCTCGAACAGCAGCACCGCATCGACAATATGCTCCATGACCTTGGGCCCTGCAATCGCGCCCTCCTTGGTCACATGCCCGACCAGCAGAACCGGAATCTCCTTTGCCTTTGCCGTCCGCATGAACAGATTGGTGCATTCGCGCACCTGCGGCACAGAGCCGCTGCCGGAGCTCAGCCCGCTGATGTGCATGGTCTGAATCGAATCGACAATGACAATATCCGGCTCTGTTTCCAGCACCGTCCCGCAGACTGCCTCCGCGTCATTGGCACAGAGCAGATAGAGATTTTCCGTGTCCACACCCAGCCGCTGTGCGCGCAGCTTGATCTGCCGCGCCGACTCCTCGCCGGAAACATACAGCACGGAATGATCCGCGCCGAGAAACTGACAGATTTGCAGCAGCAGCGTACTCTTTCCGATGCCCGGTTCTCCGCCGAGCAGCACGACCGACCCCTTGACCAGTCCGCCGCCGAGCACGCGGTTCAGCTCTCTCATGCCCGTGTCATAGCGGATGTCCTCATTGGTGCCGATGTCCGAAAGCTCCCGGATCTGCGCGGAAAGATCGGCAATACCGCTTCCGATTCCGCTTCCGCCTGCACGCACCCCGCCTTTGCCGGTCGGGACAATCTCCGGCAGGGCTTCTTCAATCGTATTCCATGCCCCGCAGCTTGTGCAGCGGCCGTTCCACTTCGGAAACGATGCGCCGCAGGCGGTGCATTCATATCTGGTTTTTGCCTTTGCCATATGCGTTTTGCCTTGCCTTACCGGATCAGCGGCAGCAGGAAAAATCCCAGGAACATCACTGCCAGAATCGCAAGGATGACAATGCGCAGCCACATCGGCTTTCCGGCGGACTGACTCCGCGGATTTCTCGTATTCAAACGCTTTTCTTCACGGTTTCTGCCGGTTGCCGGCTTTTGCTGCTTCTGCGTCTTTTTGTTTGCCATATTTCTGCATGCTCCTTTCGCATATCCGTCTTCTGCGGATGCTGCTATTATAGCACATCGCGCCGAAAAAAGCAAGACAAAAACGCAGGCTGCTGCCGCTGCCGGTCTGATGCAAATTTCAAAAATTTCAAAAAGGACTTGCAAAACGGCAGAATATCCGGTATAATAAGTATAACAGACTCCAATACCGGAAAGGAGACCCGATATGTCAAGCGCAAAGCAGCAACAGCGTCCGCGCACCAAAAGACGCGTCAGACAGCAAAAAAAACGCCGCGGCCCTCTGATGCGGTTCAAACTCAGCCGTGTGATCCTGATCTGGATCTTCTGCCTGATTGTCGCTTTTGTCATGTATATGTTTTCCCGCAATCTGCATCCCGAACGCGATGTCTTCCTCACAAAGAACCGAGGGGACGAAAGCTCTGCCGCCGCGCCGGTCATCGAGACAAATTCTGCGGCGGACAACAGCACCGCAGCGGTCTCCGGCAATGACAACAGCACCGCAGAAGGTGAGAACAGCGCGGATGAACCGACCGTCACCGTCCCGACCAAGATCAATCCGGTGCCGGAGGGAGAGATGCAGCCGGCTTCCTATCTCGAAACCTGCGCCTTTGTCGGGGAAACCGACATCTACAACATGGGGCAGGCAGGGCTGATCGGTGTGATGAATACCTATGCCGGCGAGACACTCCGGCTCACAAATTACGGCAGCGAGTATATCCTCCTCAACGGCACGACCATTCATATCCAGAGCGCGCTCTATGCCGCAAGCTGCCCGATTTACCTGATGTTCGGCACCGAGGATCTGCTCGAACAGCCCGCCGACCAGACCGCAGACCAGTTTTCTGTGCTGATGAACACGATCAAGGCATCTGCCCCCGAATCGGAAATCTTTGTTCTGGCGATTCCGCCCGTGACCGCAGCAGGCGAAAAGGTCATCGAAAACAGCACGATTGACGAATACAATTCGCTGCTGCTGCAAGCGGCAAATGAAGCAAATGTCTACTATATCGACACCAACACCGCGCTCAAAAACAATGAGAGCCGCCTCAGCGATTCCTATGCTTTGGAGGACGGCATCCACCTGACTACGGAAGCCTGTCAGATTCTGCTGAATTATGTGCTGTGTCATGTGCCGCAGGCGTGAACCCAATCTGCTGCTCTCTCTCAGAGGGCGGCAGTTTTTTTGCCTCGCTGCATTTGTGTGCGTGCGCTCGTGCGCTCATGCGCTCATGCGGCTCTGCCGCATTGTCTCTTTCTCTTTTTCTTTCTCTTTCTCTTTATCTTCTTCTTTATCTTTATCTTCTTCTTTATCTTTATCTTTCTCTTTATCAGTATGTTTTGTATTCATATGTATTCAAATGTATGCAAATGTATCCAATGCACCCAAGATCTATCATACCCCTCTGCGAATAGTCCCTATTTGGCGAAAAGCTGTCCGTTTGCGTACAACTTTTTCAAACCCCATCCCCCGACCCGCAAAATGCCCGTGTGGAACGGCATTGCCGGGGACATTGTGGGGACGCTGTCCCCACACCCCTGCCGGAGGGACGGCGGTCCCTCCCGGACCTCCCTGTACAAAAAATTGTCGTCTCCCGTATGGGGGGCGGCAATTTTTATATAGGGGGGTGTGAGGGGGTCGCTATCCCCTCAGCGGGAGCCTGAGGGCGGAGCCCCCAGAGTATCTCTGA
>JAZQNP010000008.1:0-17047 GCA_045627405.1 Oscillospiraceae bacterium
TCTGACTGAATATCAGAAATACTATGGCATAAAACTTCTATATCAGCGCAGCCTTTACGGGGACGGGGATTTTTATATAGGGGAGTCTGAGGGGATCGCTATCCCCTCAGCGGGAGTTTGAGGGCAGAGCCCTCAAAACATCTCTCAATGATGCCGCCAAATTCTGATTTATTACAGGAACACAATTTCTAAAAGGGACAATACAAAAAAGTTTTGTGATCCATCAGAGATTCACAGTATAGACCCACGCGATTTCATCGCCGTCGGAGAGGGTGCAGGCACCGCAGCCGACGGGCGGGCGCACGCCGTTGACGGTATAGGTCCAGCCGGAGAGATCTCCGAAATCGAACTCATAGAGCGAGGCGATGCCGCGCACATAGGCAGTTTCGACGACGTCGCCGGAGATGCCGTCCACTTCGACTTGGAGCTGATACGCCTTCACGGCATCATAGAGCAGATCGAGCGCGTTTTCGCCCTCGTCGATGGAGAATTCTGTTTTCTGCATGATGATGCCGTCCGCGGGGAAGTTTTCGCTGCCGCCCAGACCGAGAATCACATCGCAGCGGATCTCCATCGTGACGGTGCCGCCCGAGCGGGTCTGTGTCTGATAGTACTGTTCAGGCGATTCCGCGCGGATGAGCCAGATACCGGCAGTGACGGCGCAGAAGCCGGCAGCGATGGTCAGATAGGTTTTGACGCTTCGTTTTTTGCGGATGAAGCAGAAGACAGCGACCGCACCGAAGACCGCAGCCGCGCCGGCGGTCAGCGGAATGCGGTAGGGGTATTTGCTGCTTTGTTCGGCAGCGTTGTCGGGCGGCGCGGTCGTCAGCAGCTCCGTAGAGACCGCAGCAGTGCGTACGGTTGTAACGGTTGTGACGGTTGTAACGGTTTCGGGATCCTCGGCTGCATCAGCGGTTTCCGAAAGAATTAGCGTCACAGTTTCCGTGCCGGAAAGGACAGTTGTGATGCTTTCGCTGCCGGCGGAAGCATCCGTCTGCTGTTGGGACTGTCCGGCTTGGGCATCGGTTTGTGTTCTCGTGCTGCTTCCGTCATTTTGTGCAGTTTGTGATGTCTGCACAGGGGAGCCGGAGCCTGTCGCCGGAGCAGTGGTGCCGGAAATCTGCGATGTGCCGGTCGCCTGTGCTGTGTGCAGGCGCGGATCTGCGTTATGGAAGAGGTAGAGCGGACGGGAACACTGGGCTGCCGTGAGCGCGAGATAGACCTGCATCGTCGCGAGTGCGCTGACGGAACCGCCGGCAGCATGTGCATACGCGCCGGAACCGACGCGAAATTGCAGAATGCCGTCGAGGAGGGAATTCCCGTTTTTGAGGAAGCGGCTGTCGCGGAGCGCGTCAATGCCGAGGGAAGAGAGCGCGATCCAGACCTGCGCGGTGCTTTCGGCATTTTCGGTGCCGTAGCTCTGAAACGCGCCGCTTTGGAGCTGCTTTGCGGAGAGAAAGGCGATGCCGTCTGCGACTGCATTTTTGACGGATGCTTCGGATTGATACGGCGCGAGAGCCTGCAAGACCATCGCCGTGACATCGGGATCGCCGTAGCCGCCGGAGAGCGACCAGCCGCCGTCGCTGCATTGCAGTGCAGAGAGTGCAGAGACGAGCATTCCGTTTGTATATTTGTCAGATTGCACGCCGTTGTTGATCAGGTGCAGCCCGAAGACGCGGCTCATGACGCCGAGCTTTTCGGCGTTTTCGTCGAGAATGGCAGAGCAGATCTGCGGAGGCGGTGCCGAGCAGGCAGCGAGTGCGAGAGCCATGCGTTCCTTTGAGGAGGCAGAGGAAGCGGTGTCGCCGGCGAGAACGGGTTGCAGCGCATCGGCATAACCGGAGAGATCCCCTTCTCCCTGCGCGGCGAGAGCCATGATATAGAAATCGGAGCTGCTCTGACCGGCTTTTGGGATCAGAGTATCGTCAATCCAGTTTTGTAAGCTGCCCCCGCCCGCCTGAGCGTCCGCGATTTCGGCGGCAAGCCCGGCGCATTCTGCATCGGCAGCATGTGCCGAAAATGCAGAAGGCAGCCGTAAGCTGCCCTGCATGATGAGAAGACATGCAAGGCATCCGGCTGCGATCGAAGTCAGGTGTTTACGCATCATCGCGGCGGCGAAGAACAAAGGCTGCACCGAGCGCGAGCAGACCGGTTACGCAGAGTGCGGGAACGGTTTTGTCTCCGGTAGCAGGCGGAGCGGGCGTGGAAGATGCGGCAGCGGTTTCGGAAGTCGTGGTGACAGTTGTTTCACTGGTATCACCGTTATCACCGGTTTCATCTGTTTCGGCAGGTGCAGCCGCAACAGCAGCACGAAATACCGGCGGGACAAGTGTCGCCGTGTCGGAGACGGCACTGATCGTGACATCGCCGGAGGCATCGAGCGTCAGAGTGACATTGCCGTCCGCATCGGTGGTGAACGCAGTCTGTTCGCCGTTGACGGTAATGACCGCGCCCTCAACCGGCTGAATGACCTGATTCCAGTCTGCGTCATAGCCGATTGCGGAGAGTTTCAGCGTCAGGCTGTCGCCCTGTGTCAGACCGTCCTTGGTCTGCTGATCGAAATAGGAGTACATATCGGAATAGGTTTCAGCGTCGGCATAGGCATAGGCATAGGCATAGAGCGCGTCGCCGTCCGTGAGCGGATCGGTCAGAGAGAATGCGAACGCATCATTGACGGTATAGCCGTAGCTGCCGCCGTTTTCGACGCCCCAGAGCTTTGTGATGCTCAGCCCCCAGTCGGACTGCGCCGCGGTATAGCCCGCATCTGCGCCGCCGTCATAGAAGCTGTCATGCGTAAGCAGCAGTGCGTCGTTGACCGTGAGTGCGCCGTCGCCGTCCGCATCGGTCACAGCCAGAGCCTCGGCAGTGACGGCAAGCGTACCGGCATTGGCGATGGTGACGGTGATTTCCGCGCTGTCGGCTGCGGAAACGGAAAGCGGAGCCGCAGCAGCGCAGAGTGCGGCGGCAGTGAGCAATGCAGTGATTTGCTTTTTCATGTGAAAAACCATCCTTTCTTATTTCATGCGTGTTGACGCATCGGGTTCCTTGGGAATTTGCTGTTGCTTCTGAATTTTCGCAGCGGTTTTCCGGCGTTTTGCGGCAATGCGTTTTTGGAGCCTGCGTTCAGCGAATGCTGCCGCATCGCGCGGTTCTTTGAGACCGGCAGCTTCGAGCGCGCGCGGAAAGGGACCGAGATGCGCCTTGATCTGCACAAGCTGATCGGGCGTGAAGTCGCTTTTCTGCGGCAGCCGGTCGAGTCCGGCAGCGTGCAGTGTTTCCTGCATGTCCGTCAGCAGTGTAAGGGCATGTCGTTTCCCTTCTTCTCCGGTCATTCGATCACCTCCGCTCCCGGAAGCCCCCAGTGATAAATCAGAATTTGCGGCGTGATCGAGGGACATTGTGGGGACGCTGTCCCCACACCCCTGCCGGAGGGACGGCGGTCCCTCCGGACCTCCCTGTACAAAAAATCCCCCGTCCCCGTAAGGGGACAGGGGGATTTTTATATAGGGGAGTCTGAGGGGATCGCTATCCCCTCAGCGGGAGTTTGAGGGCAGAGCCCTCAAAACATCTCTCAATGATGCCGCCAAATTCTGATTTATTTTAGTGGCGCATAGTGGCGCAGGCATGATAAGTGCAATAAAAAAACGCCCTTTCCGCAGGAATTGTTCCTGAGGAAAATGGCGCAGCGAATCACTCCGGTCGGGCAGAAGGCATTTGCGCGGCAGCGCAGACCTCACCCGCAGTCGGAGAAAAACGGCGCGCACTCTTCATGCCCAAAAATGTAAGCCGCGAGGAAGCGCGGCTCTGTCCGCAGCGCACAGAGTGAGTATTCCGGCTGTAACGGTAATGGCGGTTGCGGCGGGATTACACCGCGCTTCCCTCTGATCCGCGAAAAAGGCGGAACTCTGTGTGCGAAATATTCAGTTTTCGGATTGCGTTCATTATAACATAATGTACCCTGTTTGTCAAGCGGCGCAGGACTGTTCTTTCCTGAAAAACACTTGTACGCTGATTAAAACCGGATAAAGCGGAAAATCCCCTTGACAAACGAGTTTAATTGTGCTATGATAGAGGTACGGACAGAGGTGCGGGCTTGAAGAGTCCCGCCGGAGCAGGGTGCCGACCCGCAGGACGAAGCCGCAGTGCGGCTTTCGGCTGACACTCCGGCGCAAAAGGCAAGACCGCCGAAGTACACCGTGAACGGCTGACGGTGCTGCTGGGTGCGCATTGAACAAGTGCGTAACTGTCATCGCAAAATCCGCCCGGTATGCGGTTTTGTCATCGGGAACCTGCGGTTCCCGGCAGCAGAGCCATACACGGGGCAGGATACCTTACGATGGAGTGCTGACCGGTTTTTCGCGGGAGATTGTATTCTGTCCGCGAAACCCGTTATCTGCACAGTGTCCGCCCATAATCAGGCGGATTTTTTTCGCCCCATTTACAAAACGGAGGGTACAGCAATGAAAGAATTTCGTGTAGGCATCATCGGCGCAACGGGGATGGTCGGACAGCGTTTCGCGCTGCTTCTGGCGGATCATCCGTGGTTCAGGGTTACGGCAATGGCGGCATCTTCCCGCTCCGCAGGCAAGACCTACCGCGAGGCGGTCGGCGCGCGCTGGGCATTTGAAGATCAGCCGATGCCGCAGCAGTTTGCGGACATTGTGCTTTACGATGCCGAAAAGGACATCGAAAAGATGGCGGCAGCGGTGGACTTCTGCTTCTGTGCGGTTGACATGAAGAAAGAAGAGCTGCGCGCACTGGAAGAGGCATATGCCAAGGCGGAATGCCCGATTGTTTCCAACAATTCTGCACACCGCTTCACTGCGGATGTGCCGATGGTGATTCCGGAGGTCAATCCGGAGCATCTTGCCGTGATCGAATCGCAGAAGAAGCGTCTGGGAACAACCCGCGGCTTCATCGCGGTCAAGTCGAACTGCTCCATCCAGAGCTATGTTCCCGCGCTGCATCCGCTGAGAAAATTCGGCATCAAAACGGTGCTGGCATGTACCTATCAGGCGATTTCCGGCGCAGGCAAGACCTTTGCGCGCTGGCCGGAAATGGTCGATAACCTGATTCCGTATATCGGCGGCGAGGAGGAGAAATCCGAGCAGGAGCCGCTGAAAATCTGGGGCAGCATCGAAAACGGCGAGATTGTCAAGGCGCAAAGCCCGCTGATTACGACGCAGTGCTTCCGCGTGCCGGTCGCAGACGGTCATACCGCAGCGGTGTTTGTCAAGTTTGAGCATAAGCCGGCTGCGGAGGAAATCAAGGCGGCTTGGGCAGAGTACAGCGGCGAACCGCAGGCACTCTCTCTGCCGCATGCACCGAAGCAGTTTATTCACTATTTTGAAGAGCCGGACCGCCCGCAGGCGCGCCTTGACCGCAACCTCGAAGGCGGCATGGCGGTCTCCGTCGGCAGACTGCGCGAGGATACGCTGTTCGATTATAAATTTGCCTGCCTTTCTCACAACACGCTGCGCGGTGCGGCAGGCGGTGCCGTCGAACTCGCAGAGCTGCTCGCTGCAAAGGGCTATTTCGGCTGAGATCTCCCGATCACATGAAACCGCATGCGCGGCTGCATTGCTTTTTTGAGACCGCAATGCGCTGCGGACGAAAAACAGCAGGAAGCGAAAATCTTGCGGCACACTGCCGGCAAGTGAGGTGTGTGTATGAAGCATATATTTGTGTGTCCGATGGACGATACGCTGAAAATTACGGCAGTGGATGTGCGGCTCGATGAACCGCTCTACGGTGCCGTCAATTTCCAGACCTACGCGCCGCCGGAGCCGTCACTTTACCCCTATGTTCCGGCTTATTTTCAGCAGTATAATCAGCAGAGAAAACCGCTGCGGCAGTTTTTGCATGACCATGCACCGGGCTTTCGTGCGCGGAATTATCTGCTCGCGCTGCATGACGATGCCACCGATCTCGAAGCCCATGCACTCAGTGAACTGCTGATTGCCTGCGGTGCGAGAGAAACGCTGCTCGAATACCGCGCGTTTCTGCTCTCGACAGAGGCGGAATACATCGCGCTGACCGGCTCTAAACGCGCCGTCACGCTGACGCATGTTGTCGCGGACACCGATGCCACGGAACGCATTTTCCTGCCCGTCAACGAGGCAACACCTGACACCGTGCGCGATGCGATTCGGGAACTCGACTCCGAAAAACAGCTCCCGGTCTTTTCGTTCGGTCTGCCCGATTCTCTCATGAACATCGGTGAGACTGTCATGGCACAGGCTCTGCTGCGCAATTTCCTGCGGATTCTCTGAGAAAGAAGGCTGCATTTTGAAACAGACAGCGCAATTTCTGATCCGCATTCCGGCAGAGGGTGAACCGGAAACAGTTCCGCTGCCGGACGGTGCGCACCCCGATCATGCACTGCTTGCCGCACTCCTGCATACGGATGTAACAGAGCGGCTGCGGCTCGCTGCGGCTCCCGGCTTTCTCTCCGGCGAAACCGCACTCTGCTATTTCATTGACGCGCGCGGCGGAGAGAAAATGCTGCCCGTCAACTTCTGCGGCACCTGCTTCTACCACACCGGATGCCCCATTCACGGCGATCTGCTGCTCGCATGCTGCGACCGGCTCGACCCCGACGGAGAAGCCGGGTGCTTCTCTGCATCAGAGGCAATGCTGCTCCTTTGCTGGCTGAAACAGGAATTCGGCGGCATCTCCGCTGCACTGTAATCCCCGTTTGAAATCATCAAAGCGGTTCCGATGCGTTCGGAACCGGTCAGATCATACCGCGTGAGCGCGAAACCACAGAAAGGAATGATATTGTGAAGCATACTATTTTTACCGGTGCGGGCGTTGCACTCGTGACGCCGTTCTCTGCGGACGGCTCTGTGAACTATGAACGCTTCGGAAAGCTGATCGACGATCAGATCGCAAACGGCACCGATGCGCTGATTATTGCCGGTACGACCGGAGAAAGCTCCACCCTCACCGAGGAGGAGCATGTCGAGGTGCTGCGCTTTGCCGTAAAGCACACTGCACACAGAGTTCCCGTGATCGCCGGCACCGGCAGCAACGCCACTGCGACTGCCGTCATGCTCTCTCAGGAAGCCGAAGCATGCGGCGCAGACGGGCTGCTGCTGGTAACACCCTATTACAACAAGACCACGCAGGAGGGTCTGTATCAGCATTACGCCGCTGTCGCTGCAAGCGTAAAGCTCCCGATCATCCTCTATAATGTTCCCTCCCGCACGGGCATGACCATTGAGGTCGAAACTGCGGCGCGCCTTGCGAAAATCGACAACATCGCTGCGATGAAGGATGCTGTCGGCAATATCAGCTATACTGCAAAGCTCATCGAACGCTGCGGCGATTCCCTGACGGTCTATTCCGGCAACGATGACCAGATTGTTCCGATGATGGCACTCGGTGCAAAGGGCGTCATCTCCGTGCTGTCCAACATCCTCCCGAAGGAAACACATGACATCACCGCGGCTGCTTTGCGCGGCGATTTCAAGACTGCGGCAGCATTGCAGCTCAAATATCTCAGACTCATCAACGCGCTGTTCATCGAGACCAATCCGATCCCGGTCAAGGAAGCGATGAACCGCATGGGCATGGACGTCGGAGAATGCCGCCTCCCGCTCTATCACATGGGAGACAACACGGCTGCTGTTCTCCAAGCCGAACTCCAAAAGCACGGTCTGGTCTGACACAGACTCCGGGAAAGCCCGCATCTGCCGGGCTTTTCCCTTATGACCCTACATTCGTATCAAAGAAAAGAGGATGCATACTATGAAAAAAATCGCAATCAGCGGAATCTGCGGAAAAATGGGCAGGATCTTGCTTTCCTGTGCTGCGGAGCGCACAGACTGTGAGCCGTGCTGCGGCATCGACATCGGGGATGCGCCTGCCTGCCCGATTCCCGTTTACAAAACACCGGCGGACATGCAGGAAAAACCCGATGTCATCATTGATTACAGCCACCCCAGCAGCCTGACCGCGCTGCTGGATTATGCCAAGGCGACGGGTACTCCGATTGTGCTGGCGACCACCGGCTACTCCGATGAACAGCTCGCAGAGATCAAACAGGCATCTGCACAGGTCGCGCTGTTCTCCTCGTTCAATATGTCCATCGGCATTCAGCTCCTCATGGCTCTCTCCAAAAAAGCCGCTGCCGTTCTCGGCAATCAGTTCGATATTGAAATCATCGAAAAACACCACAATCAGAAAATTGATGCGCCGTCCGGTACCGCGCTGATGCTCGCAAATGCAATCATCGAAGAGACCGATCCCCCGAAACACCCGGTCTATGACAGACACAGTGTGCGCAAAAAACGCGAAATCACCGAAATCGGGATGCACTCTGTGCGCGGCGGCACCATCGTCGGAGAGCATGAGGTTCTCTTTGCAGGACCCGATGAGACCATTTCCCTCAAACACACTGCTTCCTCCAAGGTTGTCTTTGCCGAGGGCTCCATCAATGCTGCACTCTTTCTTGCGGACAAGCCCGCGGGGCTCTATGATATGACAGATCTGCTCAATGAAGCCTGATCGCATATTCTGTTTTCAAGATCCCAAGCACCGTTTTTTGCAGTGCTGCCCGCATTACCAGACTCTGACTTCATGGACGGTACAGCCTAATGCGCACACATAAGCCGCGGCATGCGTTCTTCCCTTTTCTCCGTTCGCTTCCAAACGAACCCGCCGAAAATGCCGCGCAGTGCCTTCTATACATAGTGCAAAACAAGGGAAAAGTTGTACGTCAACGTGCAACTTTTTTCTTTTTTGGGCAATATGCTGAAAAAATTGCGCCGCAGATGACTTGCCTTTTTTTTCTTCCTGTGCTATAATATTTGTATCACCCGCGCTTCTTCGCGGGAAATACAGAAACAGCAGCATTTCTTCTGAAAGCTGCATAATACCGAAAAAGGGGAGGTTTTTCAATGAAAGTATCTGCAAAAGTCGCTGCCGCACTTCTCAGCGGCGCGCTCGCTGCGTCCTCTTTGCCGTTTGCTGCGGTCACTACGTCTGCCGCTGACGGCGACATTCTCGTGACGGGATTCGAGGACGGCGATGTCTCGATGTTCGCCAAACGCGGCGATACCGATACCTCGGTCATCGGTACAACAACCGAAAATGTCTATGACGGCACCACCTGTATGGCCGTCACCGGACGCTCCAAGGGCTGGAACGGCCCGTCCCTCGCGCTTTCCAGCGTCGGATGCGAACCCGGCGTTCAGTACCTCGCTTCCGCCTGGGTCAAAACACAGTGGTATAATACCATCAACCTCAGCATGCAGTATACCGACAGCGACGGCACACAGCATTACAGCAATCTCACTAATGTCGTCAGCCAGGGCGACTGGGTGCAGATTCCCGAAACCAAATTCAGCTTCTCATCGGATATGCTCGATGTGCAAATCTATATCGAAGGGAGCGACGCGGCAGATTTGTTTGTCGATAATTTTTCTCTCACACTCGCACCGTCCTATCCCATCCAGACTGACATCGCTTCTCTCAAAGACGTCTATGCCGACTACTTCAAGATCGGCGGCGCGGTGACGGCTTCCGAGCTTGCTCCGCAGTCTACCAAAGACCTCATTCTCAAACACTATAACAGCATCACACTCGGCAATGAGCTGAAACCTGAAAATATGCTCGATCAGTCTGCGACCATCGCCTACATGAACGAAACAGGCGACAATACGACCCCGATCGTCAGACTCAACGGCTCTGCCCGCATTATCCTCGATTTCTGCCGCGACAACAATATCCCCGTTCGCGGGCATGTCCTCGTCTGGCACAGCCAGACACCGGGCTGGTTCTTCAAGGAGGACTATACCAAAGAGGGCGCATGGGTCGATGTCGAGACCATGACAAAACGTATGGAAGCCTATATCAAGGGTGTCTTTGCTGCCCTTGAAGCGGAATATCCCGATGTGGACTTCTATGCCTGGGACGTCGTCAATGAAGCATGGCTCGACGACGGCAAGCCCCGTACCGGCGGTATGTATGACGACAACGGCAACTACTCCGGCTGGACCCAGATCTGGGGCGATAACTCCTTCATCGAACTCGCGTTCCGCTATGCCAGAAAATACGCGCCCGAAGGCTGCAAGCTCTACTATAACGATTTCAATGAGTACATGCCGCAGAAAACGGCTGCAATCATTGATATGGCAAACGACCTCGCCGCAAAGGGTCTCATCGACGGCATCGGCTGCCAGTCGCACCTCGATGTGAGCTTCCCCGGCATCAGCGCGTATAGAACCGCAATCACCAAATTCGCTGCCACCGGTCTGGATATTCAGATCACGGAACTCGATGCCACAACCTCCGATACCTCCGAATCCGGATTTGAAACGCAGGCGAAATATTACAGCGATATTATGGATGTCCTCGTCGAATACGCTGACAGCATCTCTGCTGTCGTCTTCTGGGGCACGACCGATGACCAGAGCTGGCGCGCAAGCAAGTACCCGCTGCTCTTCAATGAGGACTATACCGCAAAGCCCGCTTATTATGCGATCACCGACGGCATTGAATACACGACGACCGCTTCTACTTCCAAGACAACGACCACGACAACGACCACAACAACCGCTGCTTCACCGGATTCGGTCGTTTGGGGCGATGCAGACGGAAACGGTGCATGCGAACTCGCAGATGCGGTTCTTCTCGCAAAAGCAGTCGCTTCTGTCAGCGAGCTTTCCGTTCAGGGTAAGGTCAACTGCGATCTCTATGCCGACGGCAAGACCGACGGCTCTGACCTCAACCTCGTGCTGAAACTCATTGCCGGCAACGCAAAGCCTTCCGACATGCCGGTCAATCCGTCCTGAGATTCTGCTTTTTACGCATAACCAAAGAGACACCCTGCGTACCTGCACAGGGTGTCTCTTCCTTTTTCCCGCTTTCAAACAAAAAACGGCATGTTCTCAGTCTCTCCTGAGAACATGCCGCTTTGCTTTGCAAATTTCCGGATTATTTCAGCTCGATGGTTGCGCCTGCTTCTTCCAGCTTTGCTTTCAGCTCCTCTGCCTCTGCCTTCGGAACTGCCTCTTTCAGCGTTGCCGGTGCGCCCTCGACTGCTGCCTTTGCCTCTTTCAGGCCAAGACCCAGAACGTCCTTCACTGCCTTGATGACGTTCATCTTTGCATCGCCAAAGGATTTCAGAACAACATCAAACTCGGTCTTCTCTGCCTCAGCTGCCGGTGCTGCTGCACCTGCGCCTGCTGCTGCGACCACTGCGGTGACACCAAACTCTTCCTGAATTGCCTCAACCAGCTCTGCCAGTTCCAGCACGGAGAGTGCTTTGATATCTTCGATAAACTTCATTGTCTTTTCGGAAGCCATGATAATTCTCCTTTTCAATTATAATAATCGTTGTTTGCTTCGGGGTTTTGCTGCCAGCCATATGAGCATTATGCAGCTTCTTCGTTCTTCTTGTCCACAAGTGCCTGCAATGTTGCAGCCAGCTTCTGCATCGGTCCCTGCAACGAGCCGACCAGCTGTGCCAGCAGCACTTCCTTCGACGGAATCCTCGACAGTGCCTGAACGCCTGCTGCGTCATATACCTCACCGTCTACAAAGCCCGCTTTCAGTGTGAACTTGCCCTCGGACTTCTCTGCGTATTCACCCAGAATACGCGCCGCAACAGTCTGATCGCCGCTGCTCAGTGCAATCGCCGTCGTGCCTTCCAGCACACCGTCAAACTGCTCGAAGCCGATGTTGTGCATCGCAAGTCGGATCAGCGTGTTCTTCTGCACAAAGTAGGTCACACCTGCTTCACGCAGCTCGCGGCGCAGCTTCGTATCGTCCGCAACATTGATGCCCTTGTAGTCTACCAGAACACATGCGGATGCGTTTTTCAGCTGCTCGGTCAATGCGTCAACCTTTTCCTGCTTTGCCTGCAATACCTTTTCGCTTGCCATTTGTTTTTTCACCTCCGTTATGCAGCTTCGCTCGTCTTTCAGACTGCGGAGGCATCAAAAAAGCCTCTCCCGAATTGCGGAGAGGCGGAGTTTCCTTTGTGCTACTTTTCTTCGGTAAACACATATTGAAACAACCGGCACTCCTCGGTTGGACTTCCGCTTCGCTTTTCAGCAAAGCTGCCGACTGTCTTAGGAATACGGGATCGTCTGATCATCAAGCTTTCCTATTATAGCATATCTTTTTTCGTTTGTCAAGCGTTTTTTCTCAGGTTTTTTCGATTTCCCGACTTTTTCTCCCGATTGCCGCATTCTGCGCACGGAATCATTCCCTTGCCCGCGGCGCAAACGCGGCTCTCACAAGACATAAAACAAAATCGCTATCGCTTGAAACAGACTGCCCAGATTGACGAAAATGTGAAAGACGCCGTGTACATACCGGTGCTTCTTGCCGATGCCGTACAGCACGGCTCCTACTGTGTAGAAGATGCCGCCTGCCAGAAGCCACAAAAACCCCTTCATGCCCATCGCTGTGATTGTCTGACGCAGCACTGCAATCACTGCCCAGCCCATTGCAAGATAACAGATCATGCTGAGCTTGCGGTACTTCTTTAAGTCGATCGCGGTGAACGTGCCGGCTGCCAATGCACATCCGAACTCTATTCCGAATACAATCCATGCCGCTGCCGGCGACAGCCGCCGGATTCCCACCAGCAGAATCGGCAGATATGTCCCTGCAATCATGAAATATATCGTGCAGTGGTCAATCACCTGCATCACGCGCTTGCCCATGCCCTCCGGCAAGCCGTGGTATACGCTCGACACCACAAACAATGTACAGGTCAGCACGCCGTATATGCTCCCGCTTACAATCGCCCACGGGTCGCGGTGCGCTGCCCCGATCAGCACGCTGCCGACCAGAATCAGCAGACCGACACTGCCGCCGACAATGTGCGTGATCATATTCAAAAGCTCTTCCCCGCGGGTGTAATCCGGCATCACCCGCTCGCGCAGGGGAATCCGTTTCATCTTTGCCATCATGTACCGGCTCCTTTCTTCCGCGCTTCTTCTTCGCTGCTTCTTTGTCAGCTATTATTATACCCCTTTTCCTGCGAAATGGCAACCTACTTCCTGCGCCGCGCGCTCGCCGCAGCGTAGGCGCGGTTCTACCCTCAAAAACACGCAGATGCGCGGACTCTACTTTTCGTGGAGTGCCGTATCTCCAAGGTGGAAACAGCCTCTCTGCGCTCCATTGACAAACAAAGCCCCGATATGGTATAATACTTATGATACGGAACATATATATCTGCAAAAAAACGATACCCGCCCGCCCACACCGGTGCGGATAAGGAGATGGAAATACAATGGATGCACTCGCTTATAAATGCCCAAACTGCTGTGCGGATCTCAAATTCAATGCCGCGACACAGACCTTTACCTGCGACTACTGTTCCAGCAGCTTTACACAGGCGGAGATGGATGCCATTGCGCAGCAGCTCGAACAGCATGCTGCCGGAAGATCCGATGAGGAAATCAAAACCGATGCGGAATTTACCGAACACACCTCTGTCTATTCCTGCGACAGCTGCGGTGCTACCATCATGGCAGATGACAACACTGCCGCAACCTTCTGCTACTACTGCCATAATCCGGTCATCCTCAAAGGCAGAGTCTCCGGCGATTTCAGACCCTCCTATGTGCTGCCCTTTCAGATCGACAGAGATGCCGCGCTCGGTCATTTCCGCGACTGGTGCAAAAAACACTGGTTTTTGCCCAAAGACTTCCTCTCGGCGGCACAGCAGGAGAAAATTACCGGTCTGTATGTCCCGTTCTGGGTCACGGACTGCAACATGAACGCCGAAATGGAAGCCCTCGGCAAGATCGTCCGCTCCTGGACCTCCGGCGATTACCGCTATACCGAAACACGCGAATTTGCGGTCGCGCGCAAAGCCAAGGTCGTTCTCCGCGGACTGCCTGCCGACGGCGCAAGCCATATCGACGACGATCTCATGGAAGCCGTCGAACCCTTCGACTACCGGCAGGTCAAGCCCTTTGCCATGCAGTACCTCAGCGGCTTCTTTGCCGAAAAATATGATATGAATATGTCTGCCATGTTCCCGCGCATCCAGAAACGCGCGGTGCAGGCAAGCGATCAGCTCCTGCGCGCAACCATGAAAAATTATTCCTCGGTCTCTGTCACGCGGTCCGATATTAAGGTCATGAGTACCTCCTGGGAATACATGCTGCTCCCGGTCTGGTTTATGACATACAGCTACCGCGGCAAAATCTATGAATTCGCGCTCAACGGGCAAACTGCCAAATTTGTCGGGACGCCGCCGGTCAGTGTGCCGCGCATCGCACTCTTCTCTGCCGGCATCGGGCTGCTCGCTGCGCTGCTGACCGTTGTGATAGGGGTGATGTTATCTTGATCAGAAAACATTTCTTGCAGACGGCTGCCGCTGCCCTGACTGCCGCTGCCCTGACTGCCGCGTTCACCGGCAGTCTTCCGGTCTCCGCTGCCAGACAGTACGAAGCCTGTATCTCCAATGTGAAGGTCTATGATGTTCAGGGCGTCTTTGATGCGGAAACACTTGAAATCGCCTCACACGCTGTACAGAGCACCAGTGAAGCCATTGATATGTATGTCGCGGTCTATATCTGCGGCAGCGAAACCAAATTCTCCTCGGACAGCGCGGTCGCAGCCTATGCCGATGATGCCTATGACGCGCTCTTTAATCCGCAGTACGATGTCGATACCGACGGCGTGCTTCTGCTCATCAATAATTCCACAAACTATGACTACCTCTCCACCTCCGGCATGGGACAGCTCTATTACTATAACGGCAGCGATGATGACCGGACATGGCAGATTCTCGAAGATATTACACCTGCACTCAAAAATGAGGACTACCTCTCTGCCATCTACACCTTCTGCACCGATCTCGAAAAATATTACAATGCAGGCATCCCCGATAACAGCTATTCCTACGATGCGGAGAAGGAGACTTATTACTACAATTCCGGCGGCTCTTTGGTGGAAGCAAACTCGCTCCCGTGGTGGTTCGGCACGAATTTCCGGTTCCTGATCCCGCTTGGGCTCATCATCGGTGCCATCGCTGCCGCAATCGCAGCGTTCTGCATCAAAAACAGCTATCAGCTCAAAAAATCTCTTTCACCCATTAACTACGTCAGTCAGCAGGAAACCAATTTCTACGTCAAGGATGACCTCTTCCTGCGAAAGCATGTCTCCAAAACCTACATCAGCTCCGATTCCGGCGGCAGGAGCGGGGGAGGCGGCGGCGGTCATTCCCACTCGTCCTCCGGCGGTCATTCCCACGGCGGCGGCGGCCATCACAGATAATGCCGCGATCTATACAGCGGATTTTCATGCCGCAATAAAAGGAGAAGAATTACTATGGACTATTCAGCTCTCGCAGAATTGCTGTTTCCCGATATTACCAAAACAATCGACGACTATGAAAAACTGTATCCCCCGCGCAGTCTCCCGCAGGGCGCGGTTGTCACGCGCATCGCGCCCAGCCCGACCGGCTTTGTTCACCTCGGCAACCTCTATAATGCCATCGGAGAACGGCTCGCGCACCAGACCGGCGGCGTCTTCTATCTGCGCATTGAGGACACCGATCAGAAACGTGAGGTCGAGGGCGCGGTCGAGGCGGTCATTGATGCCATGAACTTCTACGGCGTTCACTTCGATGAGGGTGCGACCGTTGACGGCGAAACCGGCAATTACGGCCCCTATCGGCAGAGACAGAGAAAAGAACTCTATCAGACTGTCGCAAAATCACTCGTGCTGCAAGGACTCGCTTATCCCTGCTTCTGCTCAGAGGATGACCTCAAAGCCATGCACGAACAGCAGGAAGCTGCAAAAGATAACTACGGCTATTTCGGCAAATATGCCGTCTGGCGCGACCGATCCCTCGATGACATCCGGCAGGCTCTCAATGCCGGTACGGACTGGGTGCTGCGCTTTCGCTCCGACGGAGATCCCGATCATTCCGTTGCCGTCCTTGACGGCATCCGCGGTGAGCTCAAAGTGCAGGAAAACTATACCGATTTTGTGCTGCTGAAATCTGACGGCATCCCGACCTATCACTTCGCACATGTCTGCGACGACCACTTCATGCGCACGACCCATGTCATCCGCGATGAAAGCTGGCTCGCAACCCTGCCCATTCATGTGCAGCTCTTTGATACGCTCCGCTGGCAGAGACCCGTCTATTGCCACACGGCGACCCTCATGAAAATGGACGGTGCTTCCAAACGGAAACTCTCCAAACGCAAAGACCCCGAACTCGCACTCAGCTTCTACCGCGAAGCCGGATTCCCGCAGGAGGCGACTTGGCTCTATCTGCTGACTGTGCTGAACAGCAACTTTGAAGAATGGCATCTCCAAAATCCGGATGCCGCTTCCCGCGATTTTACCTTCTCCCTCGAAAAAATGAGTACCTCCGGCGCACTCTTCGATCTCGAAAAGCTCGACAATATCGCAAAGGAATTCCTATCCCGTCAGACTGCGGAATTTGTCTATGACGGGCTGCTCTCCTGGGCGAATACCTATGACGCAGAGCTCGCGGACAGAATGACACGCAAAGCCGACTTCTACCGCGCTGCAATCGGCGTCGGCAGAGGAGGCGACAAGCCCCGCAAGGACTACGGAAGCTGGTCTGCTGCTGCAAAATTCCTCTCGTTCTATGATGAGGAAACCCTTGCAATCGTCGATGAATGCCCGCAGAATGCCGACGGCGACAAAAAAACCGAAATCCTGAACCGTTACCTCGATTCCCTCGATTTTGCCGACACACAAGAGGAATGGTTTGCAAAGGTCAAGGTCATCACAGAGGAACTTGGCTATGCGGTGCAGCCGAAAAAATATAAGAAAAATCCGGAGCTGTATCAGGGCAGTATCGTCGATGTGACAAATCTCTTGCGCGTTGCCGTCACCGGAAGACAGAATGCCCCCGACCTCTGGGAGATCAGCCAAGTGCTCGGTGAGACTGAAACCCGCCGCCGGCTCACTGCCTACCGCGATGCCTGAGATAAATCGGAATTTGGCGGCATCATTGAGAGATGTTTTGAGGGCTCCGCCCTCAAACTCCCGCTGAGGGGATAGCGATCCCCTCAGACTCCCCTATATAAAA
>JAZQNP010000009.1:0-14380 GCA_045627405.1 Oscillospiraceae bacterium
ACAAAAAATCCCCGTCCCCGTACGGGGACGGGGATTTTTATATAGGGGAGTCTGAGGGGATCGCTATCCCCTCAGCGGGAGTTTGAGGGCGGAGCCCTCAAAACATCTCTCAATGATGCCGCCAAATTCTGATTTATCACAGAACCATATTTCACTGGTACGATCAAAAGGAGGAATCGGTATGAACATGAACAAAATGACACAAAAGGCAGCAGAGGCGGTACAGAACGCACAGTCGCTGTGCGTATCGCATCAGAACCATGCGATTGAGCCGGTGCATCTTCTGGCGGCACTGATGCAGCAGCCGGAGGGATTGATTCCGCAGCTGATGCAGCGGATCGGCGCAGATGTTTCCGGGCTGACGCGGGCAGCGGAGCAGGCAGTTTCGGCACTGCCGCATGTATCAGGCGGCGGCAGACCGGCAGATGCGGTATATATCTCCAATGAAACGGAGCAGATTCTGACGGGAGCCGAGCAGCAGGCGCATCAGATGCAGGACGAGTATGTATCGGTAGAGCATGTTCTGCTGGCGATGCTGAAAAGCAGTGATTCGACGATACAGAAGCTGTTCCGGC
The DNA here is from genome assembly GCA_045627405.1 of Oscillospiraceae bacterium. Classification (GTDB taxonomy): domain Bacteria; phylum Bacillota; class Clostridia; order Oscillospirales; family Ruminococcaceae; genus Firm-04. Next base: position 576 of record JAZQNP010000009.1, read on the forward strand.
AATATCAGGTGACGCAGCCGGCGGTACTTTCCGCGCTGAAAGAGATTCGCGGGAATACGCGTATCACGAATGAGACGCCGGAAGCGACCTATGATGTACTGAAAAAGTACGGGCAGGATCTGACAGCGCGGGCGAAGAAGCAGGAGCTGGATCCGGTGATCGGCAGAGATGCAGAGATCCGGAATGTCATCCGCATTTTGTCGCGGAAGACGAAGAACAATCCGGTACTGATCGGAGAACCGGGTGTCGGCAAGACGGCGATTGCGGAGGGTTTGGCGCAGCGGATCGCGCGGGGTGACGTACCGGAAAGTCTGCGGGACCGCACGATTTTCTCGCTGGATCTCGGCGCACTGGTCGCAGGCGCGAAATACCGAGGAGAATTTGAAGAGCGTCTGAAAGCGGTGTTGCAGGAGGTGAAGCAGTCCGAGGGACGGATCCTGCTGTTTATCGACGAGCTGCACACGATTGTCGGAGCGGGCAAGACCGACAGCGCGATGGATGCGGGCAATCTGTTAAAGCCGATGCTTGCGCGCGGAGAGCTGCACTGCATCGGCGCGACGACGCTGGATGAATACCGCAAATACATTGAAAAGGACGCGGCACTGGAACGCCGGTTTCAGCCGGTGCAGGTCGGAGAGCCGACGGTTGAGGATACGATTTCGATTCTGCGCGGATTAAAGGAGCGGTACGAAGTATATCACGGTGTCAAGATTCACGATACGGCACTGATTGCGGCAGCGACGCTGTCCAACCGGTACATTTCGGACAGATTTCTGCCGGACAAAGCGATTGATCTGGTTGACGAAGCCTGCGCGATGATCCGCACAGAAATGGATTCGATGCCGACGGAGATGGATGAAATATCGCGAAAGATCATGCAGCTTGAAATTGAGGAAGCGGCGTTAAAGAAGGAGAACGATGCCGTATCGGCGTCCCATCTGGCGGAGCTGCAAAAGGAGCTTGCAGAGCAGCGCGAGACGTTTTCGGGCATGAAAGCGCAGTGGGAAAATGAAAAAGGCAGCATCAGCAAGGTGCAGGAGATCCGTGCGCAGATTGAGCAGATCAAGGCAGAGATCGAGCTTGCAGAGCGCAGCTATGACCTGAACAAAGCGGCGGAACTGAAATACGGCAGACTGCCGCAGATGCAGCAACAGCTTGCAGAGGCAGAGACATCGGCGCAGAGAGCAGCAGGCAGCGGGACAGAGAAACTGCTCCGCGATGCAGTGACCGAGGATGAGATTGCACGGATTGTCGCCCGCTGGACCGGCATACCGGTGACGAAGCTGATGGAAGGCGACCGGGAGAAGCTGCTGCATCTGGAAGACACTCTGCACAAGCGGGTCATCGGGCAGGACGAAGCGGTTGAGAAAGTGAGCGAGGCAATTCTGCGTTCCCGTGCCGGCATACAGGATCCGAACCGACCGATCGGCTCCTTTCTGTTTTTGGGACCGACCGTCGTCGGCAAAACGGAGCTTGCAAAGACCCTGGCAGAAGCGTTGTTTGACGACGAGCGCAACCTGATCCGGATTGACATGAGTGAATACATGGAGAAATTCTCCGTGAGCCGGCTGATCGGCGCGCCTCCCGGATATGTGGGGTATGAAGAAGGCGGCCAGCTGCCGGAAGCGGTGCGCAGGAAGCCGTACAGGGTCGTGCTGCTGGTCGAGATTGAGAAAGCGCATCCGGATGTATTCAACCTGCTGCTGCAAGTGCTGGACGACGGCAGAATCACGGATTCGCAGGGCAGAACAGTGGACTTCAAGAACACGATTCTGATTCTGACATCGAATCTCGGCGCAGACGCGTTATTGGAGGGCATACAGGAGAACGGCACGATTTCCGCTCAGGCGCAGAAGCAGGTTGATGCGCTGCTGCATCAGCGGTTCCGTCCGGAATTTCTGAACCGTCTGGATGAAATCATCTGCTACAAGCCGCTGACGAGAGCAGAGATCGGCGGCATTGTGGATCTGCTGATCGGCTATCTGAAAAAGCGTCTGACAGAGCAGCAGGTGCAGGTCGAGCTGACGGCGGCGGCGAAGGACGCGGTCATCGAGCAGGGATATGATCCCAGCTTCGGCGCACGGCCGCTCAAACGGCTGATTCAGCGCAAGATAGAGACGCAGATTGCAAAGCAGCTGTTATCATCGCCGGTGAAAGCGGGCAACACATTGCTGGTCGATGCGGCAGACGGCGTATTTTCCGTGACAGTGAAATCCGCATAAGCACAATAGAAAGCAATAAAAGAGATCAGCCCGAAGGCAATGCCGCATGTGCATTGTGTTCGGGCTGATCCTTTCTGTGTCAGATGAAAAGCGGGTTCTGCTTGCGTCAGCCTTGGCTGACATGTGAGAGCGTGTAGCCGGCATCCTCGACAGCCTGTCTGAGGACAGCTTCATCGGTCGCGGCATCGGATTCGATGACCGCGCAGTTCTGCGCATGGCTGACTTGCAGGACGTTCACGCCGATGATCGCACTCAGAGCTTTTCTGACATGTGCCTCACAGTGAGCGCACATCATGCCGTTAATAGAAAGTGTCTGTTTCATAGAAAAAGTCCCCTTTCTGCGGGAAAGCGGTGCATGTCTCCCCTGCCGCGGAACAGCCGCACATGGGGGGCGGGCAGATCAAGCCGCCGTCCGCCTATAAAGTTGATTTGCAAACCTGCATAAAAAATTATAGCGCATTTTCATCAAATAATCAAGAGGGCAGCGGAGAAGAATGTCATTGTGCGGCAACGCGCTTGTCGTGAATCCGGCGTGCGAGATAGACGACCGGGGTATCGAGCAGCGAGGTAAAGATATAGATGACATAGCTGGAAACGAAGATCGAGAGCAGCGTCTTTGCGTCATAGGTTCCAAAGAATGCAAAGAGCGTAAAGAGGAGGGTGTTGAGCAACTGGCTGATGAGGGTCGAGCCGTTGTTGCGCAGCCAGAGGAATCTGCGTTTGCTGCCGGAGCGTTTCTCGGTAAAGTCCCACCATTTATGATAGAGCCAGACATCGAATATCTGGCTGATGCTGTACACCGTCAGGGAAGCGATGAGCATTCTCGGGGTATTGGAGAAGACATCACGGACAGCGGGCATGACCCAGTCATTCTGCGAGGGCAGATAGAGCATCCAGCTCTGACTGAGCAGCAGGAAGAAGAGGGAGGAAAAGATGCCGGTATAGACGGCTTTATTGGCAGCTTTTTTGCCCTCACATTCAGAGAGAATGTCGGTGACGAGGAATGTGACAGCAAAGAGGACATTGCCAAGTGTCTGTTCCGCGCCGAACGCGTAAATGAGGATCAGTACCTCGATATTGGCAAGGATGGTCGCAGCAGCGGAGACGCAGTAGAGACCGGTTTTTCCGAAGAGTTTATACGAGAGCAGAGCCGTGCCGTAGATCAGCACGAGCGAGCCGCAAAGCAGAAGTTCATTGCGCATATTTGACACCTCCAACACCGAAGTCCGTGTTTTCCATTAAAATGTCAATCCGCGGGTCATCTTTGATCTGGGGATAAATCCGCTCAGCAAAGGTATGAATGACAGATGGATCGGGCTTTACGCCGGTTGTATTTTCGCACATGATATTGATGCAGATGCGTTCAAAGAATTTGCAGCCGAGCAGAATATCCCGCCGCATGGAATCCTCCGTTTGACCATTCAGCCCGAAGAGGAAATTGGCTTCCTGGAAGCCGCAGGCGATTTCCTCCGGCGTTTGTTCGGGGATGCCTTTCCGGAGAACCTGTTCGCGCAGAACCGGGTCAAAGGTTTCGAGACCGAGCTTCATTTTGAGCGTCACATCAGGGAACAGTTCGCGCAGAGCGGGAATGCGTCTGCGGTACAGTGCATGGGCTTCAAAGTGCAGGGTATCAATTTGTTTTTCGGCGCAGATGCTGCGAATCAGTTCGAGTGTCCTGTCATCGAGTTCAAAGACCGAGCCGCTGTTGATGACTTCGAGATTCCGGTAGCGTCCGGTCACGCGTTGCAGCACCTGCCTGTTGAGCAGGAAATTTGCATTCGGGTCGGGATGCGCGTCCGCATAGTAGTCACAAAAGGTACATTTGCGGGAGACGCAGCCTTTGCCCCGCAGCAAAACGATTTCGCGGGGATGCTTGTCCGGGATGATGCCATAGCGTTCCATATCCATAAGCAATAAAAAAAGTGCCCACGCAGGCACTTCGGGGTATGGTAACCCCGTCTCCTCCGTAGTTTTGATTTGAACCCGCAGTTGCTGCGTGAGGCAATCGGGTTCGGGCAGGATGGTCACGAACTGCCCAAAGCAGATTATAGCATATTTCCGCGATCCTGTCAAGTATTCGGCAGAAACATAGAACGAAGAGCGTTGCCGGTATGACCGCCAGAAGTTCAGTGTCGTTTTCTGTTAGTATAGCAATATCACAATTCCTAAGATAAATCAGAATTTAGCGGCGTGATCGGGGGACATTGTGGGGACGCTGTCCCCACACCCCTGCCGGAGGGACGGCGGTCCCTCCGGACCTCCCTGTACAAAAAATCCCCGTCCCCGTACGGGGACGGGGATTTTTATATAGGGGAATATGAGGGGATCGCTATCCCCTCAGCGGGAGTTTGGGGGCAGAGCCCTCAAAACATCTCTCAATGATGCCGCCAAATTTTGATTTATATCAGATGTGAAGAAGTTTTTTAAAAACCTTGTGATATTTTTCCTTTCTCTGCGTCTTATCATGGGAAGGAGGGATGCCGTGTGGATGATTTTGAGGCGGTATACAAAGAATACTTTGATTATGTATACCGGTTTCTCCGCGGGCTGTCCGGAGATGAAACGCTTGCGGGTGAACTGACACAGGACACATTTTTCCGCGCGTTCCGTTTCATCGGGCAGTATCGCGGCGAATCCGAGCTGTCTGTCTGGCTCTGTTCCATCGCACGGAATCTCTATTACTCCCATTGTCGGGCGCAAAAGCACTTTGATGCCGATGCCGATTTGCAGACACTTCCGGCAAAAGGTCCGTCGGTTACGGAACTGATCGAGGACAAAGCGGCTGCGATGCAGATTCATACCATTCTGCACAGCATGCGGGAGCCGTACAAAGAGGTGTTTTCACTTCGGGTTTTCGGAGAACTGTCTTTCTCTGAGATCAGAGAGCTGTTCGGCAAAAGTGCGCATTGGGCATGTGTCACCTTTCATCGGGCAAAAGCGATGATTCAGGAAAGTATGAGGGAGGAAGAAGCATGAGTCTGGAATGTGATGTTGTGCGGGATCTGCTGCCGCTGTATGCAGAGGACATGGTCAGTGTGCGGACGCATGCGCTGATGGAAGAGCATCTTGCAGACTGCGCGCCGTGCAGAGAGATGCTCACGCAGATGAACGGGCAGGAGCCGGATGTCCGGTTTCGTGTTGATGCCGCACAGCAGCTTGCGCACTATGAAAAAAAGAAGAAACGAAGCTTTGGCTGGAAGGTCGCGCTGATCACGGCGGGCACAGTTGCGGCGGTATTTCTGATCCGGATTGCAGCAATCGGCGGACTGACTGCGTTTTTGTTTCTTGACGGCATATCAGCGAAGGTCGAGGAGGATACCGACCCTGCACATTATGCGAAGTATATGGGCGAAACGGCGCAGGAGCAGTACCGGCAAAAATGGGGAATGGATGAAACCATTTTCCCGGCTGAGCTGACAGAGGATATGGATGTGCGCGAATACAAAATGGTATACTATAATCCGTGGGATGCACAGTATCTCAGTTATCTGACGGTTGCATATTCGCCGGAGGATTATGCGCAGGAGCGGGAAAGGCTGGCGCAATGCGGATCAACAGCATATCAGGGCTATTACGGCGTGACCGGCTTTTCTGAAAATACGGAGCTGATGGCGATGTATGCCGATGACTATCATGGCTTTGTGTATGCCATCAGTACGCCGGGGCAGGAAGAAACAATCACCTATGTCGAGATCATTTTCTGCAATTATTTAATGGATCTGGATTATGAAGCATATATTCCGGTTGCATATTTGCCGGAAGGATTTGATGCTTCGGATCACAACGCGTATCGCAAGGAAAAATTAGCGGATCATTGAAAGGAGATGCCGGTGGGTATGATGGATGACAGCACGCGCAGAATCGGGGAGCTGGAAGCCCAGCTGGAAGATCTGGAAAAACGTCTTGGGAAAATGCAGGTGCAGCAGCAGAAAAATACTGCCGATCTTCTGACGGCGGAAGCGCAGATCGGTGCGCTGCAAGACGCACAGACAGCGATGCAGCGCAGCGTCTCCAAACTCGGAGATCAGCTTGGGGAGCTGGATGAAACGATGGACAGTTTTACGGAAAAGCTCGCCGCACTGCAAACCGCAGTGGATGACAATTCTGCGGATCTGGACGACATGCTCACCGATCTGAACATGGTTTCAGCGGAGATGCGCCGGAAATTCAAGCGTCTGCGGATTCATCAGGAGCGTCTGTATTGGGGCGAAGACGAGGAGGATGACGAGGACGCGGACGAATAAGCACCGATCCGGCTCCGGCGGCATATACTGCATTGCAGGCAAGTGTCTGTATATTCAGTAGAAAAGAGTGATCCTATGCTGATTGATGCAAGTCTCGGCACTGCGTGCTGCGGCGGTTCGATGGCACCGCGGCCTCCGCAGCCCGAGCGGAGACAGCCGGATGCCCTTTCGGTGCAGACGAACATTGCGCAGACAGCGATTGCAAACGGTGCTGTGCTGCCGCTTGCGGGCAGTGTCCGTCAGTTCGGAAACGGTCTGGCATATGATGCAGCAAATCACGCTGTGATCGTCAAGGAAGCGGGTGTCTATTTCTTCTCGTGGGACGTCCTGACGCAGACCGCAGGCGAAGAGGGGGATGTTGTCATCGCACTGCAATCGCTGGACGGTGCAGTGCTGCTCGCAATCTCCGGCGCAGCGGATGTCACGGCAGAAGGCAGCACCCAGGTCAGCGGCAGCGCAGTCGCCATGCTGCCCGCGGGCAGTGCTTGGGCATTGGTGAATGCTTCCGGTGATGCGCTTTCCATTCCGGTTGCAGGCACCGCTCCCGCAGCGTTTGCAGCCTCGCTGAATGTCTTCCGGCTTTCACAGTAACTGTCAACAGATGCGGACTGTGCAGATTAAAGTCTGATGAGACACTTCCGGTCACAGTGCCGGAAGTGTCTTTTGCGTAAAAGCGGAAATGGGCTGCACAGAGCCGCCGTTTGCAAATGCAGAGAAACAAAAAACGCCTGAGAAACGGTTTGTTCTCAGGCGTTTGGCATCAGTCTGCGGTATACGGCGCGATGGAACGGCGAATTGCATAGCCCTGCACCGCGCTGCAAACCGGACAGGTCTGCGGCGGTTCCGTACCGAAGTGCAGATGTCCGCAGTTCATGCAGAGCCACATCGTCTGTGCGGATTCACGGAACAAAGTGCCGTCGCGGAGCATCTGTGCAAACATACCGAAGCGTTCGGCGTGACTGCGCTCGATCTCAGCGAGCTGGCGGAACAATTCCGCTTCATGGGAAAAGCCCTCCGCAGCGGCAGTCTGCGCGAATGCGGGATAGATCTCATCCGCTTCGCTGTTCTCGTGCTGCTGCGAGGCATCGAGAATCACAGCGAGATCGTCTTTCGGGTCGATCGGGTATGCCGCAGTGATCTCCTGTTCGGTTAAACCGTGCTGCTGCATGCATTCCATGAGAAGCTGTGCATGGGTCTGCTCCTGCTTTGCGGTGAAATGAAACACCTGCTGCAAGATCGGCAGCTCTTGCTGCCGCGCGAGCTTAGCCGCGAGTGTGTAGCGCATGTGCGCCTGACTTTCGCCTGCGAATGCCCGCATCAGGGCAGCCGCCGTCTGTGTCTGACAAAAATCCATCGGAAACCTCCGTCGTATCGGTATTCGGCAATGCCGTTACGGACAGGATTCCCGATTTTTCCGGTATTATTCACCGTTTCCGTGGTTCATGGCAGCTGCGATTCCCGCAGCGACGGCAGATGCAGTGAGTACCAGCAGCGCAGCTTTCCATCCTGTGACATCTGCCGGAAGCCAGCGAAGCAAGGATGCCGCCATCAGTGCCGTAAGAACGCCGCAGGCACTTTGCAGGAATGTGCGGAATGCTCTGCGCAGGCAGTCCGGATGCCGTTTTTTCTGATTCTGCGTTCTGTGCATCGCGCAGCCTCCTTTCCGCTGTATTCTATGCAGCACGAGCGGGAGATGTGATGATAAAAGAGCACAGTGCCGATCTGATTTTCGACAGAACGAAAAATCAGATCGGCACTGCTGTTATTGCGTTGTAAAATAAAGAATCACGCGTTTTCACCGGATTTGGCACCCCGAACCGGAATCGAACCGATGGCCTGCTGCTTAGGAGGCACAAGACCCATATCCAAGATCGTCCATTTCGTCTGAAATGGGCTTTTTTATTGGTTTTACGGGCTTTTGTCCAATCCAAAATACGCATTTTCGTCTGTATTTTCCATTCAGTTTTTCTGATCGCTGGCAGTTTGCTGGCGGATTTGCTGGCACTTTTTGCTGGCGGATTTTGCATCGCCTATTCTGTTTCAAACGATTGAAACGGAGGAAGCCATCATGTATACCACCGGAATTCCCACCTGTGATCAACTCAGAGAAATCGCCTTTACCGGCAATGTGATACCGCAAAACTGGTATCGTGTTTTTGTTAAGTCTGATTTGAAGCACCCGAAGCCGCATCTGCTTGCCATCAACATCCTCGCAGATATCGTCTACTGGTACCGTCCGCGGGAAATCCGCGATGAGGGAACCGGTCAGGTGATCGGCTTTCAGAAGAAGTTCCGGGACGACAAGCTCCAGCGGAGCTATGCGCAGATCGCTGAGCAGTTCGGCTGTTCTTCCGGTCAGGCAAAGGATGCCATTGTTTTTCTGGAGCATATGGGCGTCGCGCGCCGGGAGTTCCGGACGCTGCAGTCGAACGGCATGGTTTATGCCAATGTCCTCTATCTTGACCTCGATGTCGCCCGCCTGAAAGAGCTGACCTATCCATCCGGTGAAATTTCACCGGACGGGTGTCCCGAAAAGCCGGACGGGGTATCTGACGAAATTTCCCGTACCCCTGTGTCGGAATTCCGAGGGGGGTGTGCCGAAATTTCGACAGACCCCTATGGTAAATTTCCCCGGACAAATACAGAGAATACTACAAAGACTTCTACAGAGATTTCTATCTATCCATCTTCGCGCGGCGAAGATGCGGCAGACGGATTGACGGATCAGCAGATCGCGGAACAGGTTGTGTCTGAAATATCTGCACTCCAGAAAATTCCGTATTCGTATTCTCAGAGTCCAAAAAAGATGCAGACTGCGATCCACTGGCTCTGCGAGTATGACTTCTACATGAAATATCCCTGCGAGAGAACCGATCTGAAAACGCCGGACCGTTTCGACAACTTCGTACTGCTCGTGAATAGTCTGGTCAGCATGGCAACCAAAGCAGGCACGCAAACCTACTGCGAGGAACAGACCAATGCCCGCGCCGTGATCGACGCGATCAACTCCGCTGCGCCGTGCTGTGGCTGCGGCTCACTTTCCGAGATGATTTTCTCCGCACTGGATGATTACACCGATGCGCTTGCATCGACGCAAATCAAGAATTATGCCGGCTATGCGAAGGCTGTGCTTTGGAACAGTCTCAACTCGTACCGCGTGAAACTGAATACGGAGCTTGCAGTGATCTGAGAATATTATATCATACTTTTGTAATCAAAGTCAAGCACAAGTGAGTGCTTGCAAACATGAAATCGAAAAGGAGTTTTGAAAATGAAAAAATCAAACCTTGGTCCGGTTGCAGTAAAGATGAACCGCGAGAGTGTCAACGCGCTGCTGCAGGCGCTGAATCAGATCGCAGCGATTGATCCTGAGAATCACATCTCGCAGTCTGCGCAAAAACTGATGAAGAAAATTATCAAGCACGGGCGCACTTTCCCGCACGACGATTTGGAGCTTGTGTCAATTTATTTTTACGACAACGAAGCATCGACGCTCATTCAGCTTGTGAGTATGTATCTCGCCGTGCTGGAAGAAAGCACCGAAGATTACTATGACTGCATCGGTCGTTTACGCAAAAGGGGCTTGGGGAATCCCCAATCTGCGGAGCAGAAGATCGCTGATGCATTCAGAAACTGAATCTTCGGCGCCCAATCCGTTCCGCAGAGCGAAACGAGGTTCTGCAAGCTCCGGTACGGGCGTGCAGAACTGGCATTGGGTTATCTTTCAGTCAGGCTTCTGAGCAGCACTTTTTTGACGCCTTAATGAAAAAAGAAAGGAGTGCCGCATGGGACAGTTCAGCATCAGCTTCACGGTCGGGAAGGCAAGTGATCCGAACAGCGCAGACTTTGCGCACAACAACCGTGAATTTCTTGCGCCGAATATTGATCCGGAGCGAACAGCCGAGAGCATCATCTTCACATGCGAACCAATCCGAACCGCATACGAAAAACTTTTTGCCGAATCTCTTGCAGCGTACAATGCCAAACAGAAGCAGCCCTGCCGCCGCATCCAAGATTACTACGAACACATCGCTGCCGGAAAAAGAGAGGAAGCATTTTATGAAGCGGTCGTGCAGTTCGGCGACTGCAAAACCGCAGCATGCGGCACGCCGAACGGCGAGATTGCGAAACAGCTGCTGATCGAATATATGCAGGCGTTTCAAAAACGAAATCCGAATCTGTATGTGTTCAATGCCGTGCTTCATATGGACGAGGCTTCGCCGCATCTGCATATCGACTTCATTCCGTTTTACACGAAGGCTCGCAGACACGGATTATCGAAAGGCGTTTCGATGCGGGCCGCGCTCGAAGAAATGGGATTCACTGCACACAGCAGATACGATTCTGCGGCAATGAGGTGGGAGCATTTCGAGCGAATCGAAATGGAACGGCTCCTGATGCAGCACGGATACAAACGCGAAGACAAGAACGCACACTACGCGCACATGACTGTTGCGGAGTACAAACGAACGCAGGACGCAAAGCAAGCGGCAGCGGCTTTGCGCAAACAGAAGCGCAGGGAAGCGGATACAATCGGGCTGGCACGAAGCATGAGATTCCGCATTGCGGAGCTTTCCGCCGAGGTTGTGAAAATGGAACACGATCGTCTGCTGCCGTTCAAATCATTTTTCTACACCGATCGCGACAAGCAGGCGTATGTGCAAACGGAAATGGAGCGCCTGCATATTTCATACCGGCAGACGGAAAACGGATTTGAAGCGCAGGAGTGTTATGTGCAGGCAATCCGGGAAATAGAGAAGTCGTATCACCCGAAGCCGCATTCGGCGAGGGAGAAGCTGCGTGCAGACATTGACCGTTTTGTCCCCCTTTCCAAAGATATTTTCTATCTAATGGCGTATCTGGTAAAGGAAGGGTACGACATCAAGCACGGAAAATATCTTGCATTTCGTCCCAAGGACAGCAAGAATTTTGTTCGACTGAAATCGCTCGGAGCAGAATACAGCGAAATCGCATTGAAAGGCCGAATCAGAGCTAATCAGGAATTTGAAAAACAGATCGACGAACAGTATGCAGCTGCGAAAGTGAATCAGCAGAAAAACAGACCCGTGCTCCGCATGATTCAGCTTTATATCGGCGTTGTGAAGGACGGCAGGCTTACCCCGCGCAAGAGAATTCCGGAGAAGGTCTATTCGTGGTCAAATGATGCAGAGCTTGACAGGCTGCTTGCTTTGAACAAGAGAATCAACAACGGCGCCACGCTACAATCGCTGCGGCAGGATTTCACTGCCAAGGACGAAGCAATGCATCAGAAATATGATGCCGCGCAGCGTGAAAAGAACGACCTTTGTTTCGCGCTTGACCTGAAAGAAAAATTGGAGTTGCTGTTCGGCGGAATTCCGTCGGAGAGATTCACACGGCAGCAGGCAGAGGATACACTGCGCAAGTATCCTTCGATCACCGCCGGAAACTGGCGCAGCGTCGAGACAATGATCTCGAATTGCAGAGAGCAGGCAGCGAAAGCTGCCGAGGAGCTTGCTCAGGCAGAAGCTGAGCTAAAAAATGCCGCTGAGCTGTATACGCTTGCCGAGCGCGTCTATGCCGGCGTTCATGTGCAGGAGTTGGTAAACAGTGAGCGGGAGGCACGGGAAGCTGCGGAATACCCGAGCGGCACCATCGCGGCAGACAATCAGGTGCCGGATTACATCCCATTGAAACGATAAGGAGGATTACGATGGAAAAGCAAAGAACAACCGATTATTACAGCCTCGCGTGGATGGATTTCATGGAGGAGAACCATCCTGATCTCGTCGCGCAAATGAAACAGGAGGGGATTTATGAGGAAGTCGCATGGTCAGTCAGCTGCCGCGCTGCCGAATACTTTGACTTGCTGAAACGGCAGTATGCAAAGCAGAACCCGCCGCCGAAGGATCCGGACGAGTATCGTTCGTGGAAGTTCACCCGCGACTACTATATTGATAGTACGGTCATGCGGGAGAAGGTGCTGGTCGCGGTGACGACACCGTAAAGCGAAAACATGGGAGCCGATTACAACGGCTCCCATCCGATATTTACAATAATAAAAAGGAGATGTGACTCATGGAAAGACAAACAACAGATAATATGCACACAATCACCCGCAGCGATCTGCGCAAATCGCTTAACTTGGTACTGGATCAGGTCGCGAAAGAACAAGCAGCAGTCATGGTCATCGGTCGGCAAAAGAAAAAGGTTGTGCTATGCCCGGCTGAATGGTTCGATCCGTATGAGGATGCAGAATTTGGATTAATCGTGACCAGCGCGATTAGATACGCAATCGGCAGAATGACATATATGCCTTCTGCCGTGTGTGAATTCACGCTGCGGTATCTGCCGATGCTTGACAATAAGACGATATTTGTAATGATAAGAGACATCACAGAGGTGTTGGAGCGCAATAAGGGTAAGATCACGGATGCGGAATTGTGGCTGAACCTCAGAGCAAAGGCTGAGGAAGAAAAAGAACGCAGAATAGCAGAAGATCAGTGGGAATGATACGGCAGCAACTCGATCTGTATACACCGCTTCTTTCCGGCATACAATACCCTTGAAAAAGATGTTTTATGCCTCAGAATTTAAAACATCAAGATTTCCAGTATAAAATATATCGAAAACGATTGACTTTTCGATTCAAACGTGGTATACTGGTTACGGGAGGGGTATATATGATCTCTTATGTAAAACTCAAAAACTTCATTTCTTTCGGTGATATCTGCTTTGATTTCCGTAAAACCAAGAGCCAGGTAAAGAATTTTGCTGCGATCTATGGTGAGAATGGCAGTGGAAAGACGAATTTTGTCACTAGCATTCGTTTCCTGATCCAGAGCATGATGTCCTTTTATTCTGCACAAATACTGCAAATCCTGCAAGAAAAAATGGATGCAGGTGAAATAGAAAAAAAGGTGTTTCAGGCAATTAAGGATGCCGGATTGGAGACGCCTTACCAGATTCAGGATTTTAGCAGCTTAATGCGGACATGTCGCACAGTCGGATGTGAAGTACCTACCGAGCTTGAATATGGATTCCGTTATAATGACCATGACGGTGTTTATCGCATCGTCTTTTCCGATATGATTCTTGAGGAATCGCTGCGCTTCTGGACAGGAAAGCAGACAGGAACGATGTATTCTGTTGTACTGACAGACAAAAATACCATTCAGTGCAAGCTGTCTCCGAAAGCATTTCAGAGTTCTCGTCTGCGGCAGGATATTCAGGCAGATGCCGAACGGTTTTGGGGAAAACATTCCATTTTAGGCATTATCATCAATCAGATTAACCGTCAAAATGAGATTTATACGAAAGACAACTATTCTCCGTATTTTATTGATGTTCTGGATTGCTT
>JAZQNP010000010.1:0-6041 GCA_045627405.1 Oscillospiraceae bacterium
ACTTCTGATACTGATAGTTCTGCTTCTTGTCATCATGACGGTATACAATCAGATCATGCTGAGAAAGAACAAAGACCTCTACGAAACGCCACTCGGACAGCTTGTTGAGGTGGACGGTCACAATATGAGCATCTACACCGAAGGCGAGGGAGAACACACGATCGTGTTCCTGTCGGGCTGGGGCACTTCCTCTCCGATTCTCGATTTCAAGCCGCTGTATTCAAGGCTGAGCGATGAATACAGGATAGCCGTTGGCTATGGTTTCAGTGATGTGGTAGACGGTGAGCCTGATATGGATACCATACTCCGTCAGGACAGAGAAGCGCTTGAAAAGGCAGGTATCAAAGCGCCTTATGTGTTATGTCCACATTCGCTGTCGGGCTATGAAGCTACTCTCTGGGCGCAGAAGTACCCTGACGAGGTGGAAGCCATCTCTTGTGCCCGATGCGGCTTCACGTCCAATGCAGACAATTCATATTATACTTCAAATATATTTCAATTTGCAATGTTGATTTGCACCAAAATCATGCACATTTCACGCATACGCAAAAAAAGCACAATTCGCAATATTCATGATTCAATTCTTCATTGTTTTTCGTGCCCCTCTATGCTATAATCAAACCATAGATTACATTTAGGGGGGTATATCAATGAAACTGAGACGTACACTTGCATCCGCACTGGCATTCTGCATGATGCTCGGCACAGCAACGTCGCTGTCTGCATCCGCTGGGAACTACTCTCGTGCTTCTGTGCATGATCCGTCCATCGTGAAGCTGGAGGAGGGCGGATATTACATTATCGGTTCGCACCTCGGCGCAGCGCGGTCGAACGACCTGCAAAACTGGCAGTCCGCTGCAAACTCCAATCTCGGCTCGACCAGAACCACATTTTTCCGCGACATCTACAAGGATCTCGCGATTCCGGAGAAGTGGTCGAACACGACCGCAGGCTACAATCTTGCAGGCAATATGTGGGCACCGGATATCATCTACAATCATGATATGGGCAAATATTGTATGTATCTCAGCGTGAACGGTCAAGTATGGAATTCATCGGTCGTGCTTTGTACGTCGGATAACATCGATGGTCCGTATACCTATCAGGGAACAATTGTCTACTCCGGCTTTACAAACGGCTCAGTGAACAATGTCAACAGCACCGATGTGCCGCGCGTGCTCGGACAGAATCCGGATATCAGCAGATATCTCTCGAATGGTACTTGGAATGCCTCATACGGTACAAACGCGATCGACCCTGCTGTATTCTACGATGAAAACGGTAATCTCTGGATGGTCTATGGCTCATGGTTCGGCGGAGTGTATATGCTGGAG
This sequence comes from Oscillospiraceae bacterium, assembly GCA_045627405.1. Classification (GTDB taxonomy): domain Bacteria; phylum Bacillota; class Clostridia; order Oscillospirales; family Ruminococcaceae; genus Firm-04. Next base: position 1,335 of record JAZQNP010000010.1, read on the forward strand.
CTTGATGAACATACAGGTCTGCGCGACTACAACGTCAAGTATAACACCGTCGCAAATGTCTCCGATGCATACATGGGAATCAAGGCGGCAGGTGGCAATTTCACATCGGGTGAAGGTCCGTATATCGAGTATATGAAAGCGCCGGGCAGCGATAAGGGCTACTATTATCTGTTTGTGTCCTACGGCTATTTCAATTCCAACGGCGGATACAATATGCGTATTTTCCGCAGTGAGAATCCGCAGGGACCGTATGTCGATCAGAATGGAAACAGCGCGATCTACCCGCGCGGCGGCGATAATATCGGCGGCACGGTCGGCGAGCGTTTGATGAGCAATTATCAGTGGAGCTGCAACGACCGCCCGTTCAAGGCGCAGGGACATAACTCCGCGCTGATGGATGACGACGGCAAGCTGTATGTCATCTACCACACCAAATTCGATGACGCATTTGGCTTCCATGAGGTGCGTGTGCACCAGATGATTATGAACACGGACGGCTGGCCGGTTGCCGCGCCCTACGAATATTCCGGCGAAACACTCTCCGAAAACGGTCACGCGGCGGAGGCCGTGATCGGTGACTACGAATTCATCTTCCACACGCTCAATCAGCGGTTTGAGAGCGATGTTAGCTCGGATGTGGAGAAACCGAAGAATATTTCCCTCAATTCAGATGGCACGATCACGGGCGACATCACAGGCACATGGATGATGCGCGGCGGTTCGCCGTATATGTCCGTGAGCTTCGGCGGCGTGACGTACAACGGCGCATTTCTGGTGCAGGCGGATGAATCCGCAGCCATGACACAGCGCATGACATTCACTGCGACCGGCAACAACACCTGCGTCTGGGGCAGCAAGAAAACCGCATATGACCGCGCAAAGGATATCGTAAATCTCACACCGCTGGAAAACGGCACCTACACGATTCAGAACATCAACAGCAAGCTCTGGATCAATGCGAAAAACGGTGCAAGTGCGCAGCAGAACAATACCGCGCAGGTCTGGACATTTACACAGACCGGCGACGGCTGGTACTATATCCAGAATGCATCCGGTCAGGCGCTGACCGTCGAAAACGGGGATGCGGCGAACGGCGCAGATGTCCTGCTCACCGAGTTCACCGGCGACACTGCACAGAAATTCCGCGTGGTGCAGGAGGGCGCAAACACTTATGCACTGCTGACCGCCTCCTCTGGCGGCAAGGGCTGCGCGGATGTGTATGAAATCAGTCTGGATGCGGGCGCAAACATCTGCCAGTGGGAATACTGGGGCGGAAATGGTCAGAAGTATTTGATTGAACCGGCTGAACCGGTCAAAGAAATCGTCGGAGATGTCAACGGCGATGGGCAATTTAATCTCGCCGATGCGGTTGCATTGCAGCGGTACCTGCTGACGATCGACAACACGCTAGCCAATCCGCAGGCAGCTGATCTGAATGCAGACGGACGACTGAATGCGGTTGATCTTGCGCTGCTCAAACACAATCTGTTTGCATAATATCCTTGACAAGTTTCCTGTATTGTGGTATGATGATAGAAAGGAGGTGAACAGAATGAGAATGGATGAAATCGGCTGGCACTCGATTCACGATGCCGGATTTGAAAACGAAAGACCTCACGGTTCCGGCGATTGGATATTTCTTCTGATCAAATCACCCTGTGTGATTTGGGTAAACGGAGAGTTGCAGCATTTTCCTGCATATACATGGATTCTGTTCACGCCGGATTACCACCAGAAATACGGCGCAGACCATACCGAATATTATGACGACTGGATGCATTTTGAACCGGACGAATCTGAGAAGGCACTGCTCAAATCAATGCAAATCCCCGTCAATACGCCGATCCCGCTGCCGAAGGGTACAGAAATCTCGAAGATTCTGCGCGAGATGTGCTTTGAATTTTACTCGACACACCTGCACCGCAGCGATATGACAGACCTCTATTTTAAGATGTTGTTTTTCCGTCTGCACGAACAGCTTGTGCGGATTCATGCCGTTCCGGAGACCGAAGATCTCGCTGAGCGTCTTCGATGGATCAAGGAAGCGATCTATCGCAAGCCGTTCAACAAATTCACAGCAGCGCGCTTTGCGGAGGATTTGAATCTCACTGAGGATACCTTTTTGCAGCAGTATGAAGCGCAGAACGGCAGCGCATTTGCCGATGACCTGATCGGTACGCGGATGCAGTATATTGCAGAGCAGATGCGCGTACATCTCGATGAAGATCAGACGGTCGAAGAAATCGCGCAGCTCACCGGCTTTGCAAGCGAAGACGAATTTTCGGCACTGTTTGCAAAGCATATCGGCATCACGCCGCAGGAGCATCTCAACAATCTCAGAGCATAAAAATGACCCGTCTGCGAGATTTCGCGGGCGGGTCATTCTGATCTGTGTGCATTGCGATATTGCAGCGCGGTCATGCCGCATTTTTCGCGGAACTGTCGCATAAAATGCGATTCGTTCCGATAGCCGCACTGCGCTGAAATTTCCTGAACGCGCAGGTCGGTGTGCTGCAAAAGCTGCTTTGCCTTGTCTATGCGGATCGAGATGATGTCATCCATGCAGCTCAGCGAGAAAAACTGCTTATAAAGCCGCTGCAAATGGCTGCGGCTGATGCCGAGCTGCTTTGCTATATCCCCGATGTTCCAGTCATTTTGCGGATTTGCAAGAATTTCATTCCGCAGCCGGTGGAACTGCTCTTTATAGTCGAAATATGTGCCTGATTCTGCGTCTGCGCGGAGCTGGATGGTCTGTTCTGCAGCTTCGATCGCCGATGCCGTTTCTGCAAGCGAATCTTGCTGTAACCGCTGCTGAACGACAAAAATTGCAGGGACCTGCGCATCCGCCGCACCGAGCAGATGGCGCATTCTGTGCGCCAGTGTCATTACAAGTGATTCCGTCGTATCTGCATTATCAGCAAGATCCGCAGCAGGAACAATCACCGCAAATATATCGGACTGCATCCGTGCCGAAAACCCGCCCTCCGGCAGCACATCGCGCAGCGCATTCGCAAACAGCAGCGCGGCATTGTAATCCTGATTCAGCTCCGTAATTTTCATCATGATGAGCAGCGGAACTTGATTACTTGTACGGCAATTATGCAGAATATCGTGCAGATGCTCCGCAAGTCCGCGCCGGTTATAGAGCCCCGTTTCGGGGTCATGCGTGGAGATGACCGCCATCTGTTCGTGGCGATATTCGGCATATAATGCTTGCTGAAGCTGATACAGTCCGTGTGCGGCGGCATCGCACCAGCTTGTGTAATATTCGTCCGGCTCGATGTCCTCCGGTGTGCGGTAGGCACTCGCGAGATACCCGAACATCTGTCCATGCGCATGGAGTGCTGTCATCAAAATCAGCATGGGTTCGTGCGGTTCCTGCAATGCAGGCAGGATATTCTTTGTATCAAATGTGTATTGGTCGCGCGCATTGATCCCGCGCCGTTTGGAAAGTGCCAGCAGCATTGTATCCGAAAAGCCCGCCTGCCGGAATTGCTCCGGATGCGCAAAATCCATGCACCAGTCTGCGCAGAGACAGATATCCAGCCAGACCCAGTTTTGCAGCACATGCCCCACACTGTCGGTTTTCGTGATCCAGTCGTTCAGCGATGCCGCACCGCCGGTCTGTGCGAACAGATCCGATGCCAGAAAAGTACGCTTCTGCGTCTGATTCCGCACTTTTGCGCGGAAATAGACATCGAGCGGAGAATTCGGATTCTGCGGCATCTGCGCAGGATTGCACCCGCAGCTTTCGCCGTAACGGACGGTCTGCCTGACCGTTGATACGCTCATCGGTTCGCCTGAGATCATCTCATGCAGCATGAAAACCGCATCTGCACCGTACTGTCGGTCGCGCCCTTCAATGGTGGTGATGCGCGGGATATTCAGCCATGAGTCCCAGCCGCCGTCATAGCCGGTGATTTTGATTTCATCGGGGACAGAGATGCCGTTTTGCATCAGCGCTTTGCAGAGCGCCGAAGCCATGATATCGCTGGCGCAGACGACGGCATCGGGCTTTGGCAATGTGCCCTCCGCAATCTGGCAGCCGATTTTTGTAGGAATGACACGCCAAAATTCGCCGTAAAAGATATCCTCTTCCGAGAATGGTAATCCTGCTTCACGCATTGCCTGAGAATACCCTGCAAGTCGTTCCTCCGAGGTTTGGTTGCCCTCAAAGCCCGTGATGCACCAGATTTTTCTGCATTCGTGTGCCTCAATCAGATGCTTTGTCATGCGGTATATGCTTTCCTGCTGCCGTGGATGGAGATTCTCAAACGGCAGCATATCCTCGCCCAGCATAAGACAAGGGATATCCGTCTGCATGAGCTGTCGATGAATACTATCGGTGACGGGGCGATTGTGAAAGCGTTCTGCCGCAAAGAGAATGCCGTCGAGCCCTTGCTTTGTAGGCAGCGTGTAGATATTTTCCAGTCCGCGGATATAGCTATCCTGCTGCAAGTCGATGTGCGAATTGTAGATGCCGGTGTACAGCAAAACATCATAGCCGAGTGTTTTTGCAGTATCATAAACACCGTGCAGCAGCTCATAATCCAGCGGATCTAATAGCTCTGGCATGATGATGCCGAGCCGTTTGACAGCCTGCACACAAATCCCCCTTTTGCATCCAAGTGTATACTGTATATAGGCAACACCGCACAAAGCACGCCTGACGGCTTGGCGGCGCATCTGCTTGCATCTTTTCCGTCA
>JAZQNP010000011.1:0-2241 GCA_045627405.1 Oscillospiraceae bacterium
AAACATCTCTCAATGATGCCGCCAAATTCTGATTTATGACAGAGAATGATACAAAAACAGGCACCGCATAGTGGAGCGGTGTCTGTTTTGTGGGAGCATCATGCGAACCAGCCTTGCAGATTATGATCTGCGATTTTGTTCGACATTGCCTCAGCAGCCGGCACTGCGCAGTCCAGCAGATACTGCTGCATCTCTGCATCCTGCATCAGCGGATGCGTACGCAGTGCTTGCTGCATTGCATGCAGCAGATCAGACGGCGGTCTGCCGGCGAACTGTGCCGACAGCCGATCCGCGGCATCTTCCGGCAGAAGCAGCGTCTCATCCCCGCAGCCGGTCAGAATCCCTGTGATCCAGTGCCGGAAAACCAATTCTGCGATGTTTTCCGCGATCATATCTGCGGATGTGAGGAATTTCGCGGCATACTGCTGCATCAGACCGCGAATTGCGTCTGCGCTGAACTGATGCAGAAATGCACCCTCATATTTCAGCGCACGGTAATAATCATGCACTGCAAAAATTCCGTCTTCTTCCGGCATCTGTCCGCTCATCAGCGGGTAGCAGAAATCCACATATCTCAGCGCATCCTTTGCACGGTACCGCGCATCATATTCTGTTGCAAACAACGAGAAGCCTTTGAGCAAATCGCGGAAAAAGGAAGTCTGCACCGGAGCCGTGAGCCGATAGGCAAGACGGAAATCCTCTTTTGCCTCGTTGAAGAGTTCCAGAATGCGGCGGAGACCGGCATCCATCAGCTTGTCGATCGGGTGTGTGCGCAGAGCTTCCATTGCCAGTTCATCGCTGTGCAGTGCGAGCAATGCGGCATCCGCCTGACAAAAAACAGAGGAGAAAAAGTGTTCTGCCTGCTGTTTTGTCACGGTTGTGCTGCGTCCGTTTGTGTAGGAGGCAGCGCGTTCGGCTGCGGCAGACTGGAATGCGCCGCGCAGCTCTGTCTGGCGTGCCTCGGTGAGTATGCCGTGCAAAGCACCGTATTGGAGCAGATTCAGCGTATAATCGCGGTGCGGAACGGCGGGCATCTCATCGTTTTGTCTTGTGACGAGTGTGTCCATATCTCACAGCTCCTTTCCGTTTGCGGCATCTTCCTCATCCCAGCGTTCAGCAATGCTGTCCCATTCCCGCTCCTGCGCTTCGCTCGGCAGAAGCATTTCGGGATTCTGCCACAGCACCTCTTCCAGCTCCTCTGCATAGGTTCCGCGGATATGTGCGCCGATTTCGCTGTCATAGTCATTCTCATAATTGCCGAAGCAATCCGTATACATCAGATCGCGGTAAGTATAATCGTATGCTTCCTCCTCTGAGCGCGTCTCCCAATCGCTGACAGAAAGCTCGTCCTGCAAGACATCTGCATACAGTGCGCGCATTGCATCGTCGCCTGTGCTGCTGCCGGACTGTGCAGCCGAGCGTTTTTCCGCACGGTGTGTGAGCAGACGCTGCATTCCGCCGCAGAGCAACCGGTCAGCCTGATCCGCCATCACGTCAATATCGCCTGCGCTCGGCGGGCTGAGATACAGCCTGTACATATAATTCAGAATTGCATTATCGGAGAGCATACAAGCGGGATCGTGTGCATCCTCACAGATTTTTTGGAGCTTCCCTTTGAGACTGTAAAAAACCGTCGTCAGTTCTGCAATTTGCGCGGCGTAATTTCCGTGAAAATAGCCGGCTTGCAGAAACCAGTGAACGATATGCGGCGTGATGCTTCCGCCGAACTCGATCAATTCTTCCGATTCCATAGCCTGTCTGCCGACTTGCAGGATCATCTCGGCATCATCTGCCGAGAGCTGCAAGCCGTACATGGTGTACGCTTCGCCATTGGTAGCAAGCAGTGCACTGCGCTGTGCTGCAAGTTGCAGCTGTGTTTGCTGCGGGTTCAGCATCAAACGGAAATCCATGAAACATCGCGCTCCTTTCCGAACGAAGAAAAAACGGCAGCCGTACTTGACAAATTCGACGAAATATGCTATACTGAATATAGTGGGATAGTACCGTCGAATTGCTTTTATTTGGCTATTATATAATTATACCACGTTCAGAATCATTTGTCAAGGGCTGCGGAAAAAACCGCAGTTTTTTCTTTTTAGAATTGTGCGGCTGCGATAAATCAGAATTTGCGCGGCGTGATCGGGGGACATTGTGGGGACGCTGTCCCCACACCCCTGCCGGAGGGACGGCGGTCCCTCCGCACCTCCCTGTACAAAAAATCCCCGTCCCCGTACGGGGACG
>JAZQNP010000012.1:0-36226 GCA_045627405.1 Oscillospiraceae bacterium
TTTTTTATAGGGGAGTTTGAGGGGTTGGCTACCCCCCCAGCGGGAGTTTGAGGGCAGAGCCCTCTAAACATCTCTCAATGATGCCGCCAAATTCTGATTTACGGCATCAGTCTGCGGTAATACGGCGGCATTCCATATAGAAGCGTTTATCGGCAGCATGCCCCATAGAGAACGTCTTGCGCGGGAGTGCGCCGTCCTTGATGACCGTGGGGAACAGTTCTGATTTCAGCATATCGGGCAGCAGGATGCCGAGGCTGTTCTGCGCCTGTGCAAGCCGCTCCACAACGTCCGCACCGTGGATATAGTCGATCTTGCCGCCGTTTGCTTTGAGCCATGCATCAAGAAACTGCTGCACGCTGCCGACGGTGAGATTGGATGTCGGCTTGTGAATGAAATATGTGATTTTACTGTCCTTTACGATCACATCAAACTGCTGTGCCGCAGGTGCATCGGTACGCAGATCGAGTGCCGCGGTCATGTCACGCAGAAGCTGCTCCGTGTCGATCTCATTGAGAATGCGGTGAATCGCCTCAAATTCCAGAGCCGGACTGTGCAGATTGACAAGCTCCGCCAGCGCGTATCTCTGCGGTGCATGTTCCGTGTCGGCATCGGGATGTGCAGCCTTCCATTCCTCATAGTAAGCCTTTGCCGTTGCAAGCGAATGGTTGCCGTCACCCATCGCATAGACCAGCGGAGCTTCTCCCTCCGGAAACGCATCGCCGAGCGCGATGAGTGCAGCAAGAACGCGCTGCTGCTCTGCGGCAGGAACGAGCCATCCCCTGACGGAACCGCCGCCCTGCATCAGCTTGGTATCATAGACACACTGCATGGCATCCTTCTGTACAGCGAACGGCTCAATGACTGTTTTCTTCGTATCATCGAGCAAAATCATAATATGCGGCAATTCGAGTGCAGCCCCTCTGCGGATGCGGACACGGGGCGGGATGCGCTCGGGCACAGTGGCTTCGGTCGCACGCACCGGCGAGACGCTGCCCTTGCTGTAATCATACTGTTCGAGGTCAATTTTTCCGACAAGACCGGCACGCATTTTCCCGTCGCTCTGGATGCGTTCCAGATAGATCATCGCATCGGGATACTCCGCAAACACACCGGATTGCAGGTAATTGTCCATGCTTTCGCGGATGCGGGCAATGCGGTCTTCCACATCGCTGTCTTCGAGGTAGACCTCCGGAAGAATGAGACGAAGCGTCGAAGGGGCATCCCCGACGAAGCGTTCGGTCTCCGCCCAGTACGCCGGTTCTCCGGTATACTGATCGCAGGCACAGACAGCCCATGCCTCAGACATTGCCTGTTTGTCCGGCAGCAGGATATTTGCTGCACTGAAAGCGGTTTTCGTATTCATAGAAATCTTCCTTTCTGAATTAAAGTGAGCAATGAGATCATAAAAAGCGCGTGCCGCAGAGAAGAGAACGTGCGGCAGAAAGCGAATTGCTGGAATAGGGTTTACAAAACGAAAAAATTATGATATAATAGAAGCAACAACACCTGTTGCATACCATTATGAAAGGAATCCTTTGGAAATGCTGCACGAAAAATCATGCGGCGCGATCGTGTACCGGCGTTATCACGGCAATGTCGAGATTCTGCTGATCAAGCACGTCAACAGCGGCCATTGGTCGTTTCCGAAGGGGCATGTAGAGGGGGATGAAACGGAATTAGAGACCGCAAGACGCGAGATCAAGGAAGAGACAGGACTGGATGTCATCATTGACCAGACGTTCCGAGAAACCGTGTCTTATTCACCGAAGCGCGACACACAAAAGGTGGTCGTATATTTTCTCGCACTGGCACGCAATTACGATTATGTGCCGCAGGAGGAAGAGATCGCAGAGATCCGGTGGGTCGATATTATCCGTGCGCCCGGCATGCTGACCTACGAAAACGACAAGACAATCGTCAGCAAGGCACGCGCCGCTATTCGTCACAATCACAGCATGTGAGACCGTGATGAAGACGCATCGAAAGAGAGAGCTTCGGCTCTCTTTTTTTCGTTTCAAGGCTCATCGGAATGCTGCGGCGCAGCATCGCCGGGGAGCAGACCGGCAGACCCGATCTGTCTGAGCTTCTGATTGATGGCACGGGTGCGCACACCGACGAGCTTATCCAGCTCTTTGCCGGCGTCGTCGAGTTTTTTCTGCGTGCTGTTCAGCACCGATTCAAAGCGTTCAAACTCTGTTTTCACACCGCCGAGAATTTCCCAGACCTGATCGGACTGCTTCTGGATTGCAAGGGTCCGAAAGCCCATATAGAGGGCGTTGAGCAGAGCCGCCATAGTGGAAGGTCCCGCGACATTGACGCCGTATTTCTGCTGCAATTCCTCTGTGATGCCGCTGTTGACGACCTCGGAATACAGCCCTTCAAACGGGAGAAAGAGGATGCCGAAGGCAGTGGTTTCGGGTTCATGCAGATATTTGTCCCGAATATCCTTTGCGAAGCTGAAAATCCGCTGTTTCAGCGCAGTTTGCGCCGCAGCAATCGCAGTCTTGTCGCCGGAATCCTGTGCATCGAGAAGCTGTTCATAGCAGTCTGCGGGGAATTTGGAATCAATCGGCAGCCAGATGCAGCTTCCGTCATCGGCGGGCAGCTTCACGGCAAACTCGACGCGTTTTCCGCTTCCCGCGACGGTCTCGACATTTTCGGCAAACTGTTCCGGCGCGAGAATATCGTGCAGGATGCTGCCGAGGCGGATCTCACCGAGCGTACCGCGGGTCTTGACGTTGGACAGCACGCGTTTGAGTCCGCCGACATCGGAAGCGAGTGTTTTCATTTCGCCAAGTCCCTTATAGACTGCTTCGAGGCTTTCGGTGACGCGCTGAAAGCTTTCGGTCATGCGGGCATCGAGCTGCTCCTGCAAATTCTCATCGACAGTTTTCCGGATCTCCGCGAGCCGTTTGTCATTGTGTGCGCGGAGGAGTTCGAGCTGCCCTTCGAGGGTGTCGCGGAGCATGCTCATCGAGCGGGCTTGATTGGCTTCGAGACCGCGGATGCGCTCCTCAAACTGTTTGAGCTGCACCGCAGTGGTCTCCCTTGTCTGCGTCTGCCCCTGCGAGAGGCTGTCGCGCATCATGTCCATCGAAAGCCGGATGGTTTCATTTGTATGTTCCGCCTGCACCTGCCGCAGATTTTTCTCATCATCGAGCAGCTTTTTCAGCATCGGTTCGAGCGCATCTGCGTCATTTTTCTGCTGCACAGTGCGCAGAAGCAGAATCAGCACGACATGCAGCACAAGCAGCACGAGAATTCCGGCAGCAATCCAGTATTCCATCAGATTACGATCCTCTTGATATAGTCCGCCTGTCTTTCTCTGCGGCCGCTGATGCGGGCATCCGCCCACTGTTCATACTTCTGCCACTTCACCTTTGCGGAGGGAACGGCAGCGTCGGCGGGCAATGCCGTGAACGAGAAGACAAAGCTGCCGTCCGAGGAGATTCCGATCTCGATGATGCGCCTTGATTTGGAGGTATAGCCGTCGATCCATCCGCTTGCGGAATACTGCGTGACATCGGAGACAGCGGTGCTGAGTTCCTCACTGACTTTTGCATTGCGGAGCTGATAGAGGTGATATTTCACGCCGTCTGCATCGGTCAGCACAAAGTCCTTCCCCTGCGGGGCAGGGTCATTGCGCAGCCCCTGATCGTCAATGATCTCCGCATCGGTGACACTGACCAGCTCGACATTGCCAAACTGCTTGCGGATGCACTTGGGCTGCGGCGCATCGGGCGGCGGAACCTCATCAAAATCGGCAATCGCAAGCCCCAGCGCATCGACGGCGCGGAAGACGGCAGCCGCCGAAGCGGCATCGCCGCCTGTGAGCCAGACCGCATCGGGAGTCTCCCCTGCTCTCCAAGCAGCATAGGCAGCCGTCATCGCCTGTCTGCCTTCATAGGTCTCCGGCAGTGTGCAGCCGAGCTGTTGCAGCAGCGTTTCCATGACATGGTACTGCATCACGACAAACATACAGTTGATGAGAATGCGAAACTCCTCCGAGTCCGCACCGTAGTCCTCCGCGAGCAGTTTTGCGGCATCGTCGCGCAGCTGCCCGACCGTATCATAGTCCTGTGCAATCAGGGCATCTGCGGCTTTTTCATAATCATAATAGCCTTCGAGATATTCTTCGGGGTGCATGACTCAGGAATCCCTCCAATTCAATTCAGCAGGCGACTCACATTGCTGTCAGCCGCCTGTGCAAAGATTATTCGACGCCGTACTGTTCACGGTAGGCACGCATCTGCGGCAGATACGCCTTTCCGTCCACGACACCGTTTTCGATTGCAGCGATAATATCGCTGACCGTGACAATGGAAAAGACGTCGATGCCGAACTCCGCCTTGACCTCCTGCACCGCAGATTTGTCGGAGTTCAGACCCTTTTCCTGTCTGTCCACGGTAATGATCATGCCGGTGATATTCACATCGGCAACGGCTTTGAGCTTCGGATAGACCTCGCGCAGAGCTTTTCCGGAGGTCATCACGTCCTCGATCAGCACAACCTTTGTGCCGTTTTCGAGCTTCGAGCCGACGATCATGCCGCCCTCGCCGTGATCCTTGACCTCCTTGCGGTCATAGGCATAACCGACCTCGACATTATGTTCCTTCCAGAGCGCGACCGCAGCGGAAGCGGCAAGCGGAATGCCCTTATATGCCGGTCCGAACAGCACATCCGCATCGAGGTTGTGTTCCCGGATGCAGGCAGCATAGTATTCACCGAGGCGGCAGAGCTGTCTGCCGGTTTTATAGTTGCCGGTGTTGATGAAGTAGGGTGCTTTTCTGCCGGATTTCAGCGTGAAATCACCGAAAGTCAGCACACCGCATTCGGTCATAAACTGAATAAACTCCTCTTTGTAGGTCATGATAGATCTTCCTTTCTCAGATAGATGATGCGATCAGAAATCCGAAGCCGGTCAGCTCCAAACAATACGCCAGCAGGATGACAGCCGATGAAGCCGCACGTTCCTTCCGGCACAGCTCGTATATGACGGACAGCATACCGACCGCTGCAATCGGAATATAAAAATGCCAAAAGTCCATCACAGCACCTCCTCCGGCAGACAGATGCGAAACGCAGTCGGCAGAGCCGTCTGCGCATGAAGCTGTGTCTGCGTCACCCATTTGAAGCGTTTGGGCATCTTCGTGCAGAGGATATGCACACAGGTCATATGCCATTCAATATGCGTAAATATGTGTTTTTTCTGCCGCAGAGAACAGAGTGTTTCCGCACCGGTGTCCCAGTCTGCGATAGCATCGAGCGCGGACTGCGCTTCCCGTTTTCCGTCGAGATGCGGCAGCTCCCACAGCCCTGCAAGCAGACCGGAATCGGGGCGTTTCTGCACGGCGATAAACTCGCCGCATTGCAGAATGTAGACGGTGTATTCTTCGATTCTGCGCGTTTTTTTGATTTTCCGCACAGGGTATTCCGCAGCAGTATCCGTGCGGTATGCTTCGCAGCAATCCCGCATCGGACAGCGTGTGCAGTGCGCTGCGCCGTTCGGCACACAGACGGTCGCACCCAGCTCCATCAGAGCCTGCGTGAGCATTCCGGCATCTCCGGAAGTACCGCAGCCCGCGTAGACCGCGTAGACAACGTAGACAGCGCGGAGTTTTTCGCGGACATCGCGCTTCACTGCCGCATCATCAATACAGCGTTTGTCGCCGGTCAGCCGCGCACAGACGCGCAGTACATTGCCGTCCACAGCAGGCTCCGGCAGACGAAAGCAGATGGAAGCAATCGCACCGGCAGTGTAGTCCCCGATGCCGGCGAGCTTGCGGATTTCCTCGAAGCTGCTTGGAAAAACGCCTTGATAATCCGACATAATCTGCTGTGCTGCTTTCCGGAGATTGCGCACGCGGCTGTAATAGCCCAGCCCCTCCCAGAGCTTCATCAGCGTGTCATCATCGCATTGCGCGAGAGCCGGAATATCCGGCAGTCTGCGGAGAAAACGGGCATAGTAGGGCTTCACCGCTTCGACGCGCGTCTGTTGCAGCATGATCTCGGAGACCCAGACATGATACGGTTCTCTGTCCGCGCGCCACGGCAAATCGCGGGCATGTTCGGCAAACCACGGCAGCAGCTTTTCAGCGAGCGCGATGTGCGTCAGATCCAGCATCGACATATTTTTCAGATATTATAGAGAATTTCGGAATAAGACGGGAACGGCCACATATCCTGCGGAATCAGCACTTCGAGCGCATCGGCAGTCGTGCGCAGCCGCTCCATGGCAGGGATGACAAGTCTGCGGTAAGCGCGTGCCTGTTCGACGACGCCGGCAGTCCCGCTTGCCTCCGCAATCTGTGTGCGCAGATCGTCAATGCCGTCATAGAGACCGGCAGTGAGGTCGCTCAGCTTTGCAGCGAGCGAATTCTCCACCGCCGCACTGATTTCCAGTCGGGCGGGCATCTGTGCCTTTGCGATTGCCGCATCGCAAAGTTCTTTTGTATAAGCGATGGAGACCGGCAGAATCTTCTTGCGTGCGATGTTGAGCATCGTGCGCGCTTCGATGCAGACGGTCTTGCTGTAATTATCGAGCAGAATCTCCTTGCGGGAGGTGATCTCCGCCTTTGTCAGCACATGGAACTGCTCAAAGATCTCAACAAATTTCGGCTGGTCATACTGTTCAAGTGCTTCGACGGTGGAGGGATAATCGGGCAGACCGCGCCGTATGCATTCCGCGATCCACGCTTCGCCGAAGCCGTTGCCGTTGAAGATGATGTCTTTATTTTCGCGGATCGAGCGGACAAGGAGATCTTTGAGTGCAGTCTGGAAATCCTCCGCCTGTTCCAGCTCCTCGCAGAAATCGGTGATAATCTTCGCGAAAATGGTATTCATCATGAAATTGAAGCAGGAGATGGAATCCGCCGAACCGAGCATCCGGAATTCAAACTTGTTGCCGGTAAACGCCATCGGGGAGGTGCGGTTGCGGTCGGTGGTATCCTTACGGAACTGCGGCATTGCATCGACACCGAGGTTAAAGCGTTCGCTGCCGGCACCGTCAAGCGATTCGCCCTTTTCAATCGCATCGAGGACGCGTTGGAGGTCGTCACCGATGAACACAGAGATCACAGTGGGCGGAGCTTCATTTCCGCCGAGGCGGCAGTCGTTGCCGGCAGAGGCAGAAGAGAGGCGGAGCAGCGGCGCGTATTCCTTGACGCCTTTGAGGAATGCGCAGAGGACGAGCAAAAACTGCATGTTATCCTGCGGCGTATCGCCGGGATCGAGGAGATTCTGCCCGTCATCGGTAGCGATCGACCAGTTATTGTGTTTGCCGGAGCCGCTGATGCCTGCGAACGGTTTTTCGTGCAGCAGGCAGACCAGGCCGTGCTTCTGCGCAATTTTCTTCATCAGCTCCATAGTGAGCTGATTGTGGTCCGCGGCGATATTGGAGGTGGTATAGATCGGAGCCAGCTCATGCTGCGCCGGCGCGACTTCATTGTGTTCGGTCTTGGCGTAGATGCCGAGCTTCCAGAGCTCCTCATCGAGTTCCCGCATGAAATCGGAAACACGCTGTGTGAGGTTGCCGAAATAGTGGTCATCCATCTCCTCACCCTTCGGCGGCATGGCACCGAAGAGCGTTCTGCCGGTGAGAATGAGATCTTCACGGGCATCATACGAAGCCTTGTCGATCAGGAAATACTCCTGCTCCGGTCCGACGGCAGTCATCACGCGCTGCACATTGTTGTTCCCGAAGAGGCGGAGCATCCGCACACATGCCTTGCTTGCGGCCTCCATCGAGCGCAGCAGGGGTGTTTTCTTGTCGAGCACCTCACCGGTATAGGAGACAAAGCCGGTGGGGATGCAGAGGGTCCGGTCCTTGATAAAGGCGTCGGAAGTGGGGTCCCAGGCGGTATAGCCGCGCGCCTCAAAGGTCGCACGCAGACCGCCGGAAGGGAACGAAGAGGCATCCGGCTCGCCCTTGATCAGTTCTTTGCCGGAGAATTCGAGAATCACGCCGCTGCCGGCAGGGATAATAAAGGCATCATGTTTTTCGGCAGTGACGCCGGTCATCGGCTGGAACCAGTGGGTATAGTGGGTACAGCCCTTGGAGACTGCCCAGTCCTTCATGGCAGCCGCAACGACATCGGCGGCGTCTTTTGGGAGCGGTGTGCCGAGTGTGCGGGTACGCATCACAGCCTCATAGACTTTTTTGGGCAACGCACTGCGCATGACCTCGGTGTTGAATACATTGCAGCCGAAATAGGTATCGGGAGCATTTGATCTGATCTGTTCCTGCATGACGGTTTGCGCGTCCGTACCGGACGGTGCAGAACGCGCGCCTCCTTTCTGCTGCCGCAGCGAAACGGCGGCATACATTTCCTTACGGTACTATTATAGCAGATTCCGCGACAGAATGCAAGCATTCCGGGAATGAAAGGCAATCTGCATAAAAAAGCTGTGCTTCTGCGAGAAAGCACAGCCGGAATGATATTCAGATGCAGTAATCGTCAGCGGGTGAACCGGGTACATGGTCGAGAATATCCTGCAAGGTGATGCTGTCGAGGTACGAGGTGACGGCGCGGTTCAGCCCCTCCCAGACAAAGAGCGTCGGACAGAACGGCTTGCGCGGACAGTCATTGACCTCATATTCGAGACAGGAGACGGGCGCAAGGCTGCCCTCGGTTGCTCTCAGCACATCACCGACCGTACATTCCTGCGCGGGCTTTGCGAGCATATAGCCGCCGCGGTTGCCGCGGTTTGTGCGGAGAATGCCGCTTTTGTTGAGCATCGGTACAATCTGTTCGAGATATTTTTTGGAAATCCCCTGCCGTTCGGAGATTTCTTTGAGAGACACAAACCCGTCCTGCTGATGCATGGCAAGCTCGATCAGCATACGAAGCGCGTATCTGCCCTTGGTAGAAATTTTCATAACATCGCGTCCTTTCTGCGAATGCAAATCCGAAAGAATCGGGACAGCCCCGTTTCCTCTATTATACCATAGGAATGATATGTTTTGCAATATGGGCAATATCATGGTTTTTCAGGCGGGAAAAAGGTGCTGTTTGTTATATCCTACAAATCCCGTATGATTATAAGGAATGTTTTGCCGGAGCCGTTGACAAACGAAGGCGTCTGTGCTATAATAACTATATATCCTATCTGAATAATAGTGAATTAAAAGGAGAGCAGAGATTATGCCCGGTTTATCATCAAGAACGGCAGGATTCACGGATTCCGTGATCCGCAGAATGACGCGCATATCGAACCAATACGGCGCGGTAAATCTTTCGCAGGGATTTCCGGATTTCGACCCGCCGCAGGAGATATTAGACCGCTTGGCGGAGATCACGAAGGAAGATTTCCACCAGTATTCGATCACATGGGGATCGCAGAATTTCCGGGACGCACTCGCGGCAAAATACGAGCATTTCACCGGCAGAGCGATCGACCCCAACGGAGAGATTGTCGTGACCTGCGGCAGCACCGAGGCAATGATGGCAGCGATGCTGACGGTCACAAATCCGGGCGACAAGGTGATTGTGTTCTCGCCGTTTTACGAAAATTACGGCGCAGATACGATTCTCTCGAATGCAGAGCCGATTTATGTCCCGCTGATTCCGCCGGCATTCCGTTTTGATGCCGACGTACTGGAAGCGGCATTCAAGCAGCATCCGAAAGCAATCATTCTCTGCAACCCGTCAAACCCCTGCGGCAAGGTATTCACGCCGGAGGAATTGCAGATCATCGCAGATCTGGCAATCAAATACGACACCTTTGTCATCACGGACGAAGTCTATGAGCATATCCTCTATGCCCCGCACAAGCACAGCTACATTGCAACGCTTCCGGGGATGTGGGAGCGCACGATCCAGTGTTCATCCCTGTCGAAGACCTATTCGATCACCGGCTGGCGTCTTGGATATGTCATCGCGTCGCCGGAGGTGATTGACACGGTCAAGAAGGTGCATGATTTTCTGACGGTCGGTGCGGCACATCCGCTGCAAGAGGCAGCCGTTGTGGGACTGCGCTTCGGAGACGATTACTATGCAGCCTTGCAGCAGGAATACACAGAGAAACGCGCACTGTTTCTCGACGGCTTAAAGCGGCTTGACATTCCGCACACAGAGCCGCAGGGCGCGTATTACATTCTGATGGACATATCCGAGTTCGGTTATGCGGACGATCTGGAATTCTGCGAGCTGCTTGCAGAAAAGGTCGGTGTCGGCGCGGTGCCGGGATCGAGCTTTTTCAAGGAGCCGGAAAACCGGTATATCCGTTTCCATTTTGCAAAACGCAGCGAGACGCTGAATGAGGCATTGAACCGTCTTTCGGAGATCCGCAGTAAGATGCCGTACCGCCGCTGAACACAGCAGTACAGCAGTACAGCCATACGGCATCATCAGGAAACCGCCGCCATGCGCATTGTAAAATAAGAGAGGATGTGAGTATGCAATGGCCTTACAGCAGCTGCATTATGACATCACGATTTCGGAGACCGGCTCCACGAACAAAGCGGCAGAGCTGCTTTACATCGCACAGCCTTCTCTGACGAGTGCCGTCAAGGAGCTGGAAAAGGAAATCGGCATCACGATTTTCAACCGCAGCGGCAGAGGCGTCTCGCTGACGGCAGACGGCATTGAGTTTCTGAGTTACGCGCGCGCAATTTATCAGCAGTACGAAGCGATGCACGACCGGTATGCGGGCGGCACAAAAAAGAAATTCGGCGTTTCGGCACAGCATTATTCGTTTGCGGTGCAGGCATTTGTGGAGACCGTGAAGCAGTTTGACACCTGCGACTATGAATTTGCCATCCGCGAGACAAAGACCGCAGAGGTCATATCGGATGTCAGCACACTGCGCAGTGAGATCGGCATTTTGTATCTGAGCGATTTCAACCGGCAGACGATGACAAAGCTGTTTGCGGTGAACCATCTGGAATTTCACAAGCTTATCGAGTGCGGCGTGTATGTGTATCTGGAAAAGAACCATCCGCTTGCGCAGAAGAAGACGATTGCCCTGTCCGATCTGGAAGAGTACCCCTGCCTGACGTTTGAGCAGGGCGACAAAAGCTCCTTTTACTATGCAGAGGAGATATTCAGCACAAATGATTACAAGCGTGTCATCAAGGCAAACGACCGCTCAACGATGCTGAATCTGATGAAAGGCTTGGGCGGATACACCTTCTGCTCCGGCATCATCTGCGGCAGTCTGAACGGCTCGGATTACACCGCAGTTCCGCTGGAAGACCAGAGCAGCAAAATGGAGATCGGGTATCTGATGCGGCGGCATGTCCATCCGAGTTCGGTCGGAAAAGTTTATCTGGAAGCACTGCGGACATATCTGGAACAGTCCGCAGAGAACTGAGCAGAAGCATCCGGTTTCCGAAGGGAGACCGGATGTTTTTTTGCTTGCAGCGGGCAAAATCGTCGCATTTCGCAAAAACGAACTTGACAAAACTGCACAGATATGATAAACTAAATTTGTTCAACTGTATAGAGGGGGAAATCTATACATCCGACTACACAGAGAGAGATAGATTCATACAGGAGGGATTTGTGTATGAGAAAAAAACTCATGGGACTGATCAGTGCAGCCGTACTTGTGCTGACATCAGTTCCGGCGGCAACGGTACATGCCGCCGATCAGACCAGTACCGGCACGAAAGACGGATATGATTACGAGCTGTGGAACCAGAATTATCAGGGCACAGCGACCATGAACGTCGGCAACGCGGGTACATTTTCGTGCAGCTGGAACGGCATTCTGAACTGTCTGTTCCGCACGGGAAAGAAGCTCGGCAGCACCAAGACCTATTCAGAGTACGGCGGCATCACCATCGACTATGACGTAGACTATTATCCGCAGGGCAATTCGTACATGTGCGTATACGGCTGGACAGAAAACGGCAAAGGAACCTATCCGACAGTGGAGTATTACATTGTCGAAGCATGGGGTTCTTGGAGACCGCCTGGGTCCAACGACGTACTCAGCACCGTGACCGTAAACGGACACAAATACGATATTTACCGGACAATTCGAGATCAGCAGCCGTCGATTCACGGTACGGAAACATTTTACCAATATTGGAGTGTGCGGCAGGATAATCCGGCGGTGAATAATTCCAAGGTCAATATGTCCGGAAAGATCACCGTATCAGATCACTTTGCGGCGTGGGAAAAAGCCGGTCTGGATATGTCCGGCAAGCTCTATGAAGTCTCGCTGAACATCGAGGGCTATATGTCCAACGGCAGCGCGACGGTCAACAAAAACACGCTGACCTTCGGCGCAGACCCGGACCCCGATCCCGATCCGGATCCGGATCCGACCGTGAGCTACACGGCACCGAGCGGCAGCGGCAGCGGCGTGACCGATGCCTTTGAGGGCAGCGGCACCGACTGGACGGGCAGAGGCACTTCCAGCTACGGCTTTACATCAGATTTTGTCCACGGCGGAAGCAAGTCGCTGTACGTCACCGGCAGAACGGGCGCATGGAACGGGCTTTCGGTCACCTCGGAGAAGGATTTGATTGCCGGACATTCATACAGCATTTCGGCATTCATGGGCTTTCAGAGTACAAATTACAGCAGTTTAGGCTTCACGCTCGGCTTGCAGTACGACCTCAGCGACGGAACGCATTATGACAATCTGGTGGATGCAGCAGCGTCATCGGGCAAATGGACAGAGCTGGCGACGGATTTTGAGATCCCGTCCGGCGCGACGGGCATTTCGCTGTATGTGCAGACGGCATATACGGAAAACCCGACCGCAGCAGATCTGCTCCCGTTCTATCTGGATGATGTCGTGCTGACCGACCGTTCCGCAACAACAACCACGACAACAACGACCACAACCACAACAACTACTACGACAACAACGACAACCACAACCGAGCCGATCAGCGCATCTGTGCGCGGCGATGTGGACTGCAACGGAGTCGTTGAGCTGGCAGATGCGGTCGCACTGGCAAAGGGCATCGGAGGTGCCGAAGGATTTTTCCTTACGGCGCAGGGCGCAGTCAACGGTGACCTGAACAATTCAGGCGGTCTGGACAGCGGTGATCTGTCTGCGCTGCTGCAATATGTGAGCGGCAGGATCACTTCTCTGTAAGGAATCTGCCAAAGCAGGAATCATGATTTGTAAAAAGGAATCCCCGCACCGTGTATCAGGCGGCGCGGGGATTTGCTGCAAAAGCATAAGGAGGCGTGTGTGCATGAGGCGCAAGATCGCACTAATTTTCAGCGGCACAGCAATGCTGCTGCTTTCGGGCTGTGCGCTGCTGAACGACGATATGGGCGGAGAGCTGGTGCCGCCGGAAACCGGGGAGACAGCGGAAACGACAGGTACAACATTTGACCTTGGCATCTTCACCGCAGCACGCACAGAACCCGCATGGACATCCGGAAACGGCAAGGACAACGAGGACAACGAGAACAACGAGAACAGCGAAACCGGCGCAGACGCATCTGATGCCACAGAGCCTGCCGCCGCTGTCACGGAGGATACCGCAGCGGAGACAACTGCGGCAGTGCAGACGACAACAACAGCGCATTCGTCAGAAGCGGCAGAAAGCACCGCAACAGCGCGAACTGAGATGCCGGAAATTCCGGTGCGGTACCGGTTATCTGCATTGCCGTCCGCGGAGCTGGTCTGTGCAGAAAGCCCGTCAAACTACTGCACAGAGGACGCAGCGGGGCAGACCGTGCTGAACATTTCGGCAGTTGCAGCGGCATCCGGCTTTCGCAGGGACGGCAGCGCGTATGGATACAAGGCAAACAGCGGAACCGCAACGCTGCAAACCGGCATATTGCTGGAAGATACCGATGAGCCGGTGCTGCAAACGATCTGTTTTACCTACGGCGAACAGACAGTCACAGTTGACCAGCGCGCCCCGTCAAAAGCAGTTTACCGTCTGCCGGACGGCACGCATATCACAGCAGATCAGGCAGTGCTTCTGGTATATTTATGTGAGCAGCTTGCAGCAGACCCGACCGCAGACCCGCTGCATTACGTCATGCCGATCGCCTATCAGGAGACGATCGGGAGCGAAACATTTTACTATCTGCCTTAAAGGAAGCCGTCACTTTTGATTCTACGCATTTGCCGAATCCGATATGCAAAATCGTTGTATTTTATGCAAAAAAATCTATTTACATTTTCCTGCAAATCTGCTATAATAAAGAAGAATTCATGCTGAATTCTAATTTTAGCAGTATAAAATAAGGGGGAACGAATATGAGCAGAAGCAAACACTTCCGCGCCGGCGGCATTCTGCTTGCAGCAAGCATGCTGTTTGCGCAGTTCAGCACCATGCCGATCAGCGCATCGGACGTCACCGGAGACGACATCTCGAAGTGCAATTACATTCTGCGCTATGACAGCGGCTTGGCAGTAACCCGGTCGGCAGGCGCAGTTGTCACACTGGAAGACATCGGCATCCCGTCTTCGCAGCTTGCAAATGCGTCGCAGGTCTGGATTGACATTTCAGTTGACACATCTTCCGGCAAACCGATCATGCCTGCCTACGGATATTACGCACCGGGCAGCGGAGAATACGACTGGTACTCGGACGGCGTGTGGATTCAGAATCCGACAGCGAACATGACGCTCGCGCTGGACACCTCGGCGGAATTCCCGATGGTAGACGCAGAAAATCTGGAATTTCAGGTCTGGGGTGAAGAAGGCGACACCGTTGACGGCTACACGATCAATGCGGTCGGCATCCTGACCGGAGACGGCGGCAGCATCGGCGTGATGACACGCAAAGGTGATGTCACCGACGACAAATCGGTCAATCTGGCGGATATCATCGCGCTGAACAAGTATCTGACCGGAGAATCGGGAGAGCTTGCTGCGGCAGCGAACGGCGACCTTGACCGGAACAACCGCCTGAATGCAAAAGATCTGACGCTGTTGAAGCGCGGCTTGCTGGACGGCTCTCTGGGCGGCAGCAGCGAAAGCGGCGAAACGGCGATGGAATTCGTCTCCCATCTGAAACTCGGCTGGAACCTTGGCAACACGCTGGATTCATGGGGCAGCGGATACTCCTCCCCGACGCAGGCAGAGACGCAGTGGGGCAATCCCGTCACAACAAAAGCGATGGTCACCGCAGTCAAGAACGCCGGCTTCAATACGATCCGCATTCCGGTCACCTGGGGCGACAAGGCAAACAATTCAAGCTACACAATCGACAGCGCGTGGATGAACCGTGTGCAGGAGGTTGTGGATTATGCGATTGATCAGGATATGTACGTCATCCTGAACATGCACCATGACAATGACATCATCTCAAACGGCGGATATTTCTATCCGGATCAGGCACATCTGAACAATTCGCTGACATTTGTCAGCTCGATCTGGACGCAGATTGCGACCCGATTTGAGGGATATGACAGCCATCTGATTTTTGAGACACTAAACGAGCCGCGTCTGGTCGGCAATACCTATGAGTGGTATCTCAACATGAACGACTCCACATGTGTTCAGGCAGTTGACTGTGTCAATCAGCTGAATGCAGCTGCCCTGAGCGCGATCCGCGCAACCGGCGGCAACAACGCTAAGCGGTTTGTCATGATGCCGGGCTATGCAGCAGCATGCAGTGCCGAGACAATCAACGGTATTGTGCTGCCGAACGACGATCATCTGATCGTGTCGATTCACGCATACACCCCGTATGATTTTGCACTCAGTCTCACGGGTACATCGAGCTGGAACGAATCCAGCGGTACGGGCGACATTATTGCAAACTTCGAGCGTGTCAAGTCCAAGTTCCTGAACAACGGCATTCCGGTCATTGTGGGAGAATTCGGCGCACTGAACAAGAACAACGAATCGACACGTGCGGCATGGGCAAAGTATTATGTCTCCAAGGCAGATTCGTACGGCATCCCCTGTGTCTGGTGGGATAATAACTACTTTACCGCGGCAACGGGCAGCAACAGCGGCGAGAGCTTCGGTCTGATTAACCGCAGCAGCCTGTCTGTGCAGTTCCCGTCGATCATGCAGGCAATGGTAGAAGCATCCGCAAACCGCGGATAAACAATCAATCGGAATGTAGAAGTGCCTCCGGCGGATTTATATTGTGGCTCTGCCCCAAACCCCGCCAAAGGGACACTGTCCCTTTGGAATCCCATGCAAAAAACAGCAGCCACCTATATGAGATGCTGATATAGAAGTTTTTCGCCATAGTATTTCTGATGCAAGGTCAGAAGTACTATGGCGTTTCTATTGACAATACAGCGATGTCGTGTTATAATTGTTGCTATCATAAATCGGAATTTTATTCAGGAGTTCAAAAATGAAGACAAAAAAGGTTTTTAAGAAGATCATCAAAGTGTTTCTGATCTTGATTGCCGCTTTGCTTCTGTTGTGGCTGCTCGTTTTTATCAGCAGCTAAATCAGGTTCAAACGTGACAAGGCTTTTTTGGAAGAAAAGGGATACTACGATCTTGTATCCGCCGGAGAATATTCAGTGAATGTGCTTTCGTTCGGCAACGAAAACGGAAAACACCGTATCATCGCTATGTCCGGTTACGGGATTCCTGATAGCTGTATCACAATGCGAAGAATGACTGCTGCGCTCGAAACTGATAATCAGGTGATCTTCATTGACCGTGCAGGATACGGCATCAGCGATGATACCACGCAGGATATGACAGCTGAAAAAATCGTGGAAGCATATAGAACGGCACTGAAAAACGCAAGGATCAAAGCACCCTATATTCTCATGCCGCATTCCATAGGCGGTTTATATGCGACCTATTGGGAGAGCAAATACCCCGATGAGATCGAAGCCGTTGCGATCATTGACGGCACCGAGCTGGAAGCAATATCTCCCGATAAGCAGGGTAACGATGACAACGGAGCCTTGCTGTATTACAGGCTCGACAAAGCCGGTCTTGGCGGCACCGGCGATATGCTGCTGAAGCTTTTTCTCCCACAAAAGGAATGGTTGAGCAAAGATGAACAGCGAGCGGAATACGCAATGGCATTGATGACCTATGATTCTCGTGCATTGGTTTCCGAGAGTGAACAGGAATGCCGGAATATTGATACAGCATGGAACGCCATTGTGACAAACGATATTCCGAAGATATACATCTCCACAGTTTACTTCACAGCAGAGGATATTGAGGCAGACGGTATCCTGACAGATGAAATGATCGATCAGCTGATGTCCGACCGCAAAGAATTGAAAGCGAAGCTTGAAGAACAATACAAAAACAACGAAATATCGCAGGAATTGTATGAGAAGCTGCTTCCGGAGCTCCCCAACACTCAGGCAGAGAGACGGCAGATGGCACTGGAGGATTACCTTGAATCCGGATGCGATTATAAGGAGAGGATCCTGCTTCCGTATTTTAAAAAGCTCGGTAACTGTGAGCTGGTCAGCTTGCCGGGTGATCATTTGATCTATGAGCAAAAGCCCGATGAATGTGGACAGATCATCAGCGATTTTATTGATGGTTTAGATCAGTAAAATCTGATTCAGCTTAGCGACCGTGTAAAACACAATGCCCCGAAGCACTTTGAAACGCTTCGGGGCAAAACTTCTATATGGGTACCCGTCATATGGGAGCTGTCGTTTTTTTTAGGGGAGTCCGGGGGGATCGCTATCCCCTCGGCAGGGGCGTGGGGACGGAGTCTCCGCATAGAGCCATCGAAAGTATTTCTACATTCTGATTTAATGATTTCTTTGCTTTCCGCGGGGCTGTTTCGGGGGCGCATCCGCAATGGGTTCCCCTGCGAGGATTCCGAGCAGCACCCAGAAGAGCGGCGCGACAGTCAGAACCGAAATGCCCACAAGCGCAGTGAGCGAATAGAGCAGCACTGCACCGCCGGCAGCGGCGAGCATCCAGCCATAGGCAGCTTTTCTGTGCTTCCACGCGAGCACGGCACAGACGATCAACAGTGCGATATGCAGCACCATCGACAGGATGCCGCGAGTAGCCGCAATAAAGAGGAAGTCATTATACGGGCGATCGACGGAATTGACATTTGCTTGCAGCACAAGCGAAGTATGGAGCTGCGTAAAAGCAAAGTTATCCGGACCGGTGCCGAGGACGGGATATTTTTTGATGACGCGGATGCCCTCACTCCAACAGTAAGAAATCGCGGCGGAAGCGTCATGTATATTGAAGTCAGCATCGGCAGCGGAATAGAGACCGGAGGTCGAGAGGCGGTAGAAGGAATCATCCCAGAGGATTCCGCCGTCATAGAACGCGAACCCGTTTTCCGGCGTTGTATCTGTGACCAGATGCCGCACATTGTTGATCGAGGGCGCAGCATAGGTCCAGAGCCCGGAGCAGACCGCGGCTGCAAGCACCGCAGCGGGCAGTACACATTTCATTTTGCCGGCAGTTTTGCGTTTTGCGATGCAGAACGCAGCAGTCAGCAGGAGCGCACCGCAGCCGGCAATGAGACCGGCAAACGTCTGCGTCTTAAACACCGTAAGCATCGAGAGACAAGCACAGACAGCCGCAAGGATGCGTGTCTGTTTGTGTTCGGCGCAGAGTGCAGCGGGAACGGAGAGTGCGAGCAGCATTGCGAGCAGCATTGCAAAGGTAATCGGGCTGTCTGTCAGACCGCTCGGCAGCCGCAGATTGACAAAGAGCAGCGGTTCGATGTCGGCATAGGTATTTGGGAAATCAAAGAACGGCTGCGCCTGCAAGATTGCCCAGACATTCTGTACGATGCCGAAGATCAGAATGCCGCTGAGAAATTTTTGGATATTCTCTTTGCGCCGAAGCATCGTGCCGAGGTAGAAGAGTGCGGCATACATCAGCAAGGAGATCCAGCCCTCATCTCTGCCGTCCTGCCCGAAGAGCGCGTAGTCCATATCAAACGCATGGAACATCGAGATGACGCCCCAGAGCAGCGAACCCAGCAGCAGCAGATAAGGAGCCGCAGTCGATCTGGTAAACTGAACGCGCACCATGCCGATGATTGCGGTAATGATTGCCAGCACGCCGCCGATAGAAAAGAACGTCGCGACGCTGCGCAGCATAATGAGGATGAGCGCGAGAACGCCGCTGAATCCGCCCTCACCCATCATTTCGGACAGTCTTCCGTTGACAGAGTAGGTCAGCTGAAAGATCAGTTGGGAGCCGGCGGTCATCCAGAGAACGGCGAGAGCCATTTTTGCGCAGAACGCGCGGTACTTGCCGAGGTCCATATTCAGGATGAAATTCGACTGATCGGAAGAATGAAAAATCGTTTTAGCCATAGCAACACGCTCCTAACCAAAATGCGCATGCGCCGATGCAGGCACATGCGCATTGCATTTGATATTATTTTGCGACATCCATCACGCGGCTTTCGCGGATGAGATTGACCTTAATCTGCCCCGGATACTCCATATCATTTTCGATTTGCTGTGCGATTTCGCGTGCAACAAGCACCATGCGCTCATCATCGATGACCTCCGGCTTGACCATAATGCGGACTTCTCTGCCCGCCTGCATCGCAAAGCACTTCTCAACACCCTCATAAGCCATGCAAATTTCTTCGAGCTTTTGGAGACGCTTGATGTAGCTTTCGAGGTTTTCGCTTCTCGCGCCGGGTCTTGCAGCGGAGATTGCATCCGCAGCCTGCACGATACAGGCGATCGCGGTACGCGGCTCGACATCGTTGTGGTGGGCTTCGACGGCATGAATGACCTCAGCGGGTTCTTTATACTTGCGGCAGACATCCACACCGATTGCGACATGCGAGCCTTCGATCTCGGCGGTCAGAGCCTTGCCGATGTCATGGAGCAGACCGGCGCGTCTTGCCATATTGGCATCGACGCCGAGCTCAGAGGCAAGGATACCGGAAAGTGTAGCGACCTCAATGCTGTGGTTCAAAACATTCTGCCGATAGCTGGTACGGAAGGTCAGTCTGCCGAGCAGCTTAATCAGTTCGGGATTCAGCCCGTGAACATTGGTTTCGAGGACAGCGCGTTCGCCCTCCTGCTTGATGCGTTTTTCGACTTCTCTGCGGGCTTTATCAACCTTTTCCTCAATGCTGGCAGGATGGATTCTGCCGTCGAGAATGAGCTTTTCGAGTGCAATGCGCGCAACCTCTCTGCGAACGGGATCGAAGCAGGAGAGCGTAATTGCCTCCGGCGTATCGTCGATGATGAGATCGACGCCGGCCAGGGATTCGATGGAGCGAATATTTCTGCCTTCTCTGCCGATGATACGTCCCTTCATTTCATCATTGGGCAGCGGGACGACAGACACCGCGATTTCGGAGACCTGTTCCGCAGCACATTTTGCGATTGCCATAGAGATGTGGCTGCGGGCAATATCCTCACAGGAGGTTTTGATCTGCTGCTCATAGGCAGTGATCTTGACCGCTTTTTCGTGAACGAGATCGGCATCGAGCTGCTGCAAAAGGTAATCTCTTGCCTGATCGCGTGTAAATTCGGAAATCCGTTCGAGAATATCGAGCTGACTGCGTTTGAGCTTTTCGATTTCCTCTGTACCGTTTTTCTTGATTTCCTCTGCCTCCGCGAGACGCTCATCGGCGGCATGGAGCTTTGCTTGGAGCTGTTCCTCCTTGCGTTCAAAGTGCTCCGTTTTCTTATCGAGGTTTTCCTCTTTCTGCTGGATTCTGCGTTCCTGCCGCGCCATATCGGAGCGGCGGTCTTTGATTTCCTTTTCCGCCTCCGAGCGGAGCTTGAAGATTTCGTCCTTTGCTTCGACGAGCGCAGCTTTTTTGCGGTCATCGGCTTCTTTCTCGGCAGAACTGCGGATGCGTTCGGCTTCCTGCTCCGCGCTGCCGATGGCAGCCTCAGCAGCAGCCTTGCGCTGTTCGATGCCCTTCTGGACACCGCGCTGCTCTGCTTCCTGCACCTGTTCATTGACCGCGCGTTTGGATCTGGACGCACCGATGAGTGCGCCGACCAATGCGCCGATGATCAATGCAAGCACGGCGATGACCAGTGCTGTGACGGGAGAAAGCTCCGTCACGGTCAGTATGCTGATAGCCATACCTGTGATTTCCTCCTAACATCATCAAATTCATACAGTGAGATTGTACAGTGCGATTTGATTCTGCGGCAGGAAACACGCCGTTTGATTCAATTTTTTCTATTCATATTGAGCAAGATGTGCCGCGCAGTAAAATAAAACGATTGAGCAATGTGCGTGAGAGCGGCACAGCCATGTATAGCAGCCGCACGGAAACGGTGTTTCCGGGGCGAAAAAAAGGGAAAATGAAATAAAAAAATATATCAACAGCGGCATCTGCCGCAAACACATCGGAAAGGCGTCAGGATCTTAGGATCTGACCGCCTCCGGTGCAATGCATAATACACAAGATATAGTATACTATATTTTCGTTGGAAAGTCAAGGACTTCTCAGGATTTTCTTTTCAAAGATGTGTATTTTATTCAGAATCCGCACCGGCATCTGAAGCATCGTCCTGTGCATCATCGGGTTCTTTGGGATCACTTGCGGGCGGATCGAGGACAATCTCCGGATCTCCGTCCTGTGAATAATCATAGAAGCAGAGGTTGAGATCGACCGCACCGGTGATGCCGTCCACAGTCCCGGTACAGCTATACTGCCACATGTCGTAATCGTAGATATAGGTCGGTCCGTCCCCGTACTCTGCGAGCCAGAAGGGATAATCCTGCAAGCGCGGCAGATCGAGTTTGAGAAGGGAAGTGCGTTTGTTCTGATAGATCATCGCGCGGTAGCCGAATGCCTCTATATTCTGGCAAAAGGCGAGCGTGCAGTCGGTCAGAACATCGACCGGCACATTATCGGTGCGTGCGCCGTCCTCATCGTCGTAGATGATTTCCCAGTCATAGGCAACGGGAAAATCGAGGTCAAGACCTTCGAGCTGCTGCGCGGTCAGGACAGCTTCTTCGACGGCTTCCTCCTCACTGATTGCCTGCGAGAAGAAATAGGCACCGACGAGCAAACCGGCATTTTTCGCGCCCTGATAATATTCAAGGAATTTGTCATCTGTTTTCAGCACACCGCCGCCGTAGGTACGAACGCCGACGCGGAGCATCACGAAGTCCACGCCGTCATTTTTCACGGCATTCCAGTCGGTGACGGAATTATGCGAAGAGATGTCGATGCCGGTCATCGCATTGCATTTGCCCGCAGCGTTATAGGAGGTCATTCTGCCGTCAGGAAGCTGCGAGAGCTGTTCGAGCGGATGCACCGAGAGCGGCACATCTTTGAGGACCGGAAGCCAGATCTGCCCGTAGGTTTCATCGGCGAGCAGAATCTTGTAGCCGGCAAGATCATAGTGATGATCGACATTGACCGGTTCATAGTAGGGTTCCGCCTGAGAGGTTTCCGTCTGCGTATTCTGGACTTCGATCATTGTGCGGAGGGATTCGATGGTATCGTTTCTGCGCTTGACCGCAGTCACCAGAGCGATCAAAGTGACAACAGCCGCTGCCGCAGGGATTCCGACGGAAGCGATGCGCGGGAGTTTTCTCATGAAAAAGATCCTTTCGTGTTTGTGTCGGTATAGGAGCAGATGCGCGTACTTTGTTATTATATCATATTTCGTCAAAAAACGCAAGATTTCGGACATGGGAAACAGCGGAAAGAACGGCGCAGCAGCAAGGAT
This sequence comes from Oscillospiraceae bacterium, assembly GCA_045627405.1. Lineage (GTDB taxonomy): Bacteria > Bacillota > Clostridia > Oscillospirales > Ruminococcaceae > Firm-04. The sequence goes on from JAZQNP010000012.1 coordinate 22,526, forward strand.
TTGGGCATTTTATGCGAACCCTCAGCAAAATACGACAAAAAAAACCTCATTTATTCTCGGATTTGTAGAATTTCGCCTCGATGCGCTTGACAATCCCCTGCAAACATGGTATACTGATGATAATAACTTTTTGAGAATCAACGCTTTGGAATGATGTGCAGGGCGGTAAGGCGGCACAGTCTTTTGCATTTGCATCCGGAAGACTGCCGTATCCGCGCCGTGAAAGACTCACAAAAGAGAGGAGCCAAGTAAAATGGGAGAATGGAACCGCTTCGCAAAACAGACAAAGATCGAAGAACTGGCAGCACTCTGCCGCGGAAATTACCAGATTGATCCCGAGCTTTACACCAAATACGATGTCAAGCGCGGCTTGCGCGACATCAACGGCAAGGGTGTCTGCGCAGGGCTTACGAATATCAGCCAGATCATTCCGGGAACAGAAGTCAACGGAGAGACACAGCTCGGAGACGGGCAGCTTTTGTTCCGCGGTTATCATATAGAAGATCTTGTCAGCGGCTTCATATCGGAAAAGCGTTTCGGATATGAAGAAACAGTGTATCTTCTGCTGTTCGGTCAGCTTCCGACGAAGGAACAGCTGGAACAGTTCAGCACGCTGCTGCGGAGCTGCCGTTCGCTGCCGCCGTCATTCACACGCGATGTCATCATGAAATCGCCAAGCGAGGACATGATGAACACGCTTGCCAAGAGTGTGCTCGCGCTGTATTCATACGATCACAACCCGAATGACACAACACTTCCGAACGTCCTGCGGCAGTGCATCCAGTTGATTGCGCAGTTCCCGTCGATTGCAATTTACGGGTATCAGGCATTCCGTTATTACAAAAACGATCAGAGTCTGTTTTTGCATCAGCCCGATCCTTCGCTGTCGGCAGCAGAGAATCTGCTGAGCATGCTGCGTGCAGATCAGAAGTATACACAGCTGGAAGCACAGATTCTGGATCTCGCGCTGGTGCTGCACGCCGAACACGGCGGCGGCAACAATTCGACGTTCACGGTGCATGTGGTAACATCGTCCGGCACAGATACCTATTCGACGATGGCAGCGGCACTGGGATCGCTCAAAGGACCGAAGCACGGCGGCGCGAACATCAAGGTCGTGCAGATGTTTGACGACATGAAAGAGCGCGTACACGACTGGAAAGACGAAGACGAAGTCCGGGCATATCTGCGCCGGCTGCTGCACAAGGATGCGTTCGACCATGCCGGACTGATATACGGCATGGGGCATGCAGTGTATTCGCACAGTGATCCGAGAGCGACAGTTCTGCGGGGATTTGTAGAACAGCTCGCAGAAGAGAAGAAGTGCATGGAGGAATACGCGCTGTATGCGATGGTCGAGCGGCTTGCGCCGGAGGTCATTGCAGAGGAACGCCGCATCTACAAAGGTGTGTGTGCGAATGTAGATTTCTATTCGGGACTGGTATACCGGATGCTGGATCTGCCGAACGAGCTGTTCACGCCGATTTTTGCGATCTCGCGGATTGCGGGCTGGTCGGCACACCGCATTGAGGAGCTGCTCGGCGCGAGCAAGATCATTCGGCCGGCATACCGTGCGGTGAAGGACTGGCAGGAATATGTGCCGATCACATTGAGATAAGAAAGAAGAAAAGCCTGAAAGCAGTTTGCACTGTTTTCAGGCTTTTTTCAGCGCGGCAAAAAAACCAGACGCCGGATCGCATATTCCGCGGGAAAGCACACATGCTAAGAGCAGATGGAACTGGGAGGCAGGAACTGCATGAAAAAAGAACCCGGCGAATACGGAATCGCCTTTCTGATCGGTTTTTTTCTGTACACCATGCTGGAAATCATGGGGCGTGGCTATACGCACTGGACGATGGGGATTGCGGCGGGCGCAGCGATGGCAGTGCTGTACGCAATGGAACACCGGCTGCAAGCCTCGCGGATCACAAAGGCACTGCTCGGAGCAGGCTTTGTCACCGCAGCGGAGTTCACAGTCGGCGTATATGACAATCTGATTATGGGCTGGGATGTATGGGATTACAGCGACATGCACTTTCAGATATTAGGGCAGGTGTCGCTGTTATTTTCCCTTTTGTGGGCAGTGCTGTGTTATTTTGCGATCGGGCTGTGCAGCAGCCTTTACGCAGCCTTCCATCCGGAAGAAGCAGAAACCGCTTCCGCGCAGCAGCGTGTCATTCAGTCTCCTGATTGAGACAGAGGATGCCGCGCAGAAATTCGGTCAGCTCGCAAGCCATTTCGCACTGTTCCGGCACCCGCGGATGACCGGGTGTCGCGCTGCCGGAGCGGGTGAAGCGGAAGCGGCGGACGCGGCTGCTGCCAAGGCGGGCGCAAGCCTCATCGAGGAGCGTTTCCCAATAGGTATCGTGCATCAGTACCGTCAGCAGCAGCACAAACTGCGCATCCGGATATTTCCCCATGAGGTCTTCGATGATCCGGCAGTATGTATTGAGCCAGCGTTCTCTTTTTTCGGGGTCGGGAATCTGGTTATCGAGGGTTCCGACATGGTGATCATTCTGCCCGATTGCGAAGATCACGGCATCGGGTACATAGCGTGAAAAATCCCAGTCTGTCATCTCCCCTGCCGCGGGCTGATAGCTGAGCTTGGTGTACGCGGTCTCCATGCCGACTGCACCGTTCTCGTAGTAGCCGGTGTTGTCGAGGAGTGCGATGCCGCCCTGCGCCGTCAGATGCACCTGCGCATCGAGCATTCTGCCGGTCAGCATTGCATAGCTGTGCCATGCGTTGTCATATTTCGCAGTATAATCGGGATAATCGTTCTGACCGACGCGTTCATAGAGATCGACCCACGAGCCTGCGGTCACACTGTCACCGAAGGCTTCGATTTTGCGTTTCGGCAGACCGAGCGGAGAAATCTCCGCGCCGTCCTCAATGAGAAAGCCGCGCAGCTTGAAACAGTGCGGGCCGTCCTGCCGCTTAAAGAGCTTGAAGGTGTGCAGTCCGTGATCGGGTGCGGTAACGGTGAGCGTCTGCACCGTATCATTTTCCGGCGAGAGTTCGAGTGCGGACTCCGCGCCGTCGAGCAAAAAGCCGAGCGTCAGACCGTTGCCGTTTCCGGCGTCATAGCTGTGATTTTCGATTTCGATATGCAGTGTTTTGCCGGAGAAGCGAAACTGCACAAGGGAACCGGGCCAGTAGAAAGCCGGTGCATCGGGTACAGAGCGGTCGATGCGCCCCATATAGCGCAGCGCGGTATTCGAGGGAAGAATCTGTATCATGGTCTTTGGTATCTCCTCTCACTCAGCAGGTGCGGCATCTTCATCGGAGATATAGCCTGCGCGTCTGTCAATTTCGTCCAGCATTTCCTTGAATTTCGGATCATTCGTCATATCATAGGCAGTGCGGAAAAAGAGTCCTTCGAGGTCAGTTCTGCCGTGTTCTCTTGCGAGGTTGCCGAGCGTGACCGCGAGATTGACAAGGTCATTTTCCGGCGGCGGATTCATGCCGTATCTCTCATAGGCATCAATGATCTGCCCGTGTGTCGGCGGCGCAAAGGTCTGCCCAAAGGTTTTCATTCTGCGCAGCACATCCTGCAATTCGATTTCGATGCCTTTGTTCTGCTGGAATTTCAGGCTTTCAAAGTAGAAGACACCGGCGGAGTGCAGATCTCCGACGAGCGTGCAGTAGTAGCCCATATTACCGAGGACTCTTGCATAGCAGGACGCCGTGGTCGAAATGCGAAGCGATTCCTGACAGCATTCGAGAAGCTGTTTTTGGAGCCGCATAAACTTAAAGATTTCCGCCTGTTCAAAGCGCACATCAATGCTGACAGGATTGAACGCGATGGCGCGGTCAATGGCAGCGAGTGCGGCTTTGGTTTTTTTATTCTGAAAGAGAACATAGGCATAGACTTGGAGATAGTGAGAAAAGTCGAACGGCGCACGATCAAAGACCGTGTCCTCCGGATAATAGAGCCGGTACATATGATACTCAAACTGATTGCGGAAGCAGAACCATTTTTTCTCATCCTCTTCAAAGTAGACGCGGATCTTTTCCGCGATTTCACCGAGGAGGACTTCGGCTTCATTCCACTGATCATTGCGGATCATATCGAGTGCATCGGCAAACGCCTGATCCATGCGTTTATTGCGGACGAATGTTGTATCATACATTTCCTGCCTTGTGCTTTCGGGCAGCATTTCGACGGCATAGTCAGCGATTGCCGCCATCAGCTCGGCAGCATTCTCTTCTTTTTTGTACTGCTGTGCGATTTCGCTCAGACGGTGCAGATCGGTTTGCGCATCGCCGGACATTTCCATGCGGATTTGTTCCATCAGTTCATTGACTGTCATAATCGTTTCCCCTTCCTCCGCACACACGGTGTATGTGTATCTGTGCGGGGGTTCTGTTTTCATGCTTCTGCGGATTCTTCGGTGACGGTTGTGATGCCCAGAATATCGAGATTTTCCTGTTCGACGGGCGACGGGCAGCCGCTCATCAGCTCGCGTGCATTCTGCACCTTCGGGAACGCAACCACATCGCGCAGAGACTCTGCCTCTGCCAGCGTCATGGTCAGTCTGTCCAGACCGATGCCGAGGCCGCCGTGGGGCGGTGCGCCGTACTGATACGCCTGCACAAGGAAGCCGAATTTCGCCTCAATTTCGGCTTCTGTCAGACCGAGGGACTCAAACATTTTCTGCTGCAATTCGTAGTCTGTGATGCGCATAGAGCCGGAGCAAAGCTCGGTACCGTTCAGCACGAGGTCATAGGCTTTTGCGAAGACTTTTTCGGGTGCAGTGTCGAGGTATTGCAGGCATTCGTCCATCGGCATGGTAAACGGATGGTGCATCGCAAGCCATTCGCCGGTTTCCTCATCCTTTTCAAAGAACGGGAACTGCGTGATCCAAAGGAAATTGAATTCGCCCTGCGGAATGAGGTCGAGCTTTTTCGCGAGATGCGAGCGCAGTGCGCCGAGGACAGGCAGCGTCACAGAGGTCTTGTCCGCGACGATCAGCACGACGTCTCCCTGTTCCGCGCCGGCAGCCGCACAGAGGGCAGAAAGCTCTCCGTCTTTGAGGAATTTTCCGAAGGAGCAGGCGGGTTCGGCATCCACCCAGCGGATGAACGCCAGCCCTTTCGCGCCGATACCTCTCACCAGCTCAGTCAGCTTGTCGATCTCCTTGCGTGTGAGGACAGCGGCAGCCTGTTTTGCAGTGATGCAGCGCACCGTGCCGCCCTCAGCGAGTGCATTGGCAAAGACGGGAAATTCGCAGTTTTTCACGATTTCGGAGAGATCGGTCAGCTCCATGCCGTAGCGCAGATCGGGCTTATCGGAACCGAAGCGGTTCATCGCCTCAGTATAGGTCAGCCGCGGCAGCGGTGTTTTGAGTTCTCTGCCCATGACATCGCGGAACAGACGGATGAGGAATCCCTCGGTCAGATCGAGAATATCATCGACATCGACAAAGGACATTTCGAGGTCGATCTGGGTAAATTCCGGCTGTCTGTCGGCGCGGAGATCCTCATCGCGGAAGCACCTTGCGAGCTGGATATAGCGGTCATAGCCCGCGACCATCAGCAGCTGCTTATAGATCTGCGGTGACTGCGGGAGTGCGTAGAATTCGCCCTTGTGTACACGCGACGGCACGAGATAATCTCTCGCGCCTTCGGGGGTGGATTTCATCATCATGGGCGTTTCGATTTCGAGAAATCCGTTCTCATAGAAATACTGTCTTGCGCACTGTGCAATTTTATGCCGCAGGATGAGGTTCTGCTGCAAGGGGGCGCGCCGCAGATCGAGATAGCGGTATTTGAGGCGCAGCTCTTCATTGACCTTTGTCTGCGCAGTGATTTCAAAGGGCGGTGTTTTGGCTTTTGCGAGGATGCGCAGATCGGTGACATAGATTTCGACATGACCGGTTGCGATCTTGTCGGTTTTGGATTCGCGTTCACGGACCTCACCGGTCGCCATGAGAACATACTCGCTCTTGACGGAAGCCGCCTTTTCAAAGAGTGTGCGGTCGGTGGTATCGTCGAAGGTGAGCTGCACCACGCCGGTGCGGTCACGCAGCACGATAAAGATGATACCGCCCTTGTCGCGCACGGTATCGGCAAAGCCGCCGACGGTGACGGTTTTGCCGGCTTCCAGCACCTCGCCGCAGTAGCAGGTGCGTTTCATTCCTTGCATGTTGTCCATTGTAATTTCAAACTCCTTTTATGTATCGCAGAGAAATGCGATTGATTTACACTGTGAGAAGCGCGTCAGCGCAGCGCGGTGTTCAGTGCCGCCCCAGCACCTTTCTGACGAACACCTTATGATAAAACCACTTCATGCGCGAGAGCAGCATGTCATAGAAGAAGAACATCGCATTTGCAGCGACAATCAGAATGACATACATGTAGGGCGCAGTGTCCTCAAAGGTCGGCAGCCCCAGCACATAGACCGTCAGCCAGTAGTCGAGCAAAAGGAACACATTGAAGAGCAGCAGCTTCGCGGCAATCCGCAGAATGCTCTGACGGATGCTCTGGAAACGATGCCGCAGAATGGGATAATATCCAAAGAAGAGAATGAACATCAGAGCTGCTTCCTTGTCGAAGGTCACGATGAGCGCGAGGAGACTGACCGCGAGGTACGTCAGCCAGCCCCAGCTGACGGAAACCTCCTCAACGAGAATGATCATCAGCACACCGGCAGCCATCGGAGCTGCAATATAGAGCGCGGGAAATACACCGGTCAGGAACATCATCACGATGCAGAGCGCGGCGATGATGCCGCCGAGCGCGACGCGGTAGCTGGTTTTTGTCGTTTTTGTCGTTGTCTTCGCCATCAGCCTGCACTCACACCGACCGCAAAGATCTCAAACGACTTATCGGTATGGTCATCGAGCATGCGGATCTCGACCTGCATCTGCGTTTCCTGATCGAAATGCTCCACCAGCGTCGGCACAGGGCCGCCCCAGCCGTTGACGCCGTAGCCGTTGACGATCCCTGCGAGGGAGCCGTTGATATAGACGCCCGCCATGCCGAAATCCGGCGAATTGGAGACCTTATAGACAAGGAAGAGCGTTTTGCCGGTGACAGTAAATGTCAGGCCCTCATTTCCGGTATCCTTTTGATAAACGAATCCCGCGGGGAATCTGGTGTTGTTTGTGCCGACATTCCATGAGCCGTCGTGAAATTTGAGATTTGCCGCATCATAGAGCACCGCATCGGAATACAGCTCCGGATAGACAGTCTCCTCCGGCAGATCGTAGCTCTTGTCTGCTTTTTTGTCTTTTGCCTGTGCAAAATATGCCGCAATGAATTCACCGAGCAGCGCGTGACCGGCGACCGAAGGGTGTACATCGTCGTCGCCGTATTCACTCCACTCCATTCTGCCGGCTTCCATCTCCGGGAGAATGGCATCGCGCACAGAGATCATGCCAAGATCGTAATGTTCTCCGATTTCCTGCTGCTGTTCCTGACAGGTGTGACCGGTCTCCATGTAGGTGAAGAGCAGAATGACAGCGGGTTCATTTTCAGCTTGGAGACAGGTGCGCACGAGGCTCTCATAGCAGACCTTGTAGTCCATCTCTGTGCCGTCATTGACAGCGAATTCGAGGAAAATAATATCCGGCTGACCGGGCAGCACCTCTTCGGAGACGCGCAGATTGCCGAGGACTGACGGCGTGCCGGAGAGCCCGTTGTTCTGGCAGGTGACGGTCCCGCCGCTGCAATATGTCTCTTCAAAGGCAGCAGCGGAGACTGAGGCATAGCAGTCCGGCGAGTGAGAGCCGGCAGCATAGCCTTCTGTGATAGAGCCGCCGACATAAGCGATGGTAATATCCTCACCGTTTGCCGCGCGGTCAAAGACACGGTTCAGGCGCGCAGTGTTGCCGGTGCTGACAATCGAACGCTGCACCATGGCAGCATGAAATTCTTCGGGTGTACGCGGTTCTGCGGAGCCGCCCGCGCAACCGGTCAGAGCCGTACCGCAGAGGAGCGCGGAGGCGGCAGCAACGGCAGAAGCGGCAGTTTTTTTCCATATATTCCGATTCATTTGAAACCCCTTATCTTCATGGATCCGTCAGAGTGCAGCAAGTGCATTCTGCATCTACATTATCATAGCATAAAACGGCAGAAAAGTCAATGCAAAAGGCGCAGGCGAAACGGTACGGAGAGAGAACTTTGCAGGGAGAGGAACAAAAAATCAGCCCGAAAGCGATTCACAGGAACCGTTTTCGGGCCGAGGATGGAAAATGCGTTGAAAAAGCCGTATATTCTGTTTTACGGATAAATCGGCATATCAGCCTGCTTTGCGTTGCCGGCGATGAGTTTCAGCACGATATTCAGATCGGAACCGTCTGTTTTCCCGTCCGCATAGACATCGCAGTTGATCTTACCCTGCACAGAAAGCTCGCTGACAGATGCGACCGATTTTGCGAGCAGCACAGCATCCGCAAGTTCGCAGGCACCGTTGCAGTCCGCATCGCCCCAAATTGCAAACGTGTCGGGAGCGGCCGTCGTTGTCGTGGTGGTTGTGGTGGTTGTGGTGTCTGTCACAGTGATGTCTTCCTTGCCGGAATAGGTTTCGGTCGGTGCAGAAACGTTCTGGAAGAAGACGCGTGCGAAATCGACGGAGCCGTTGAAATAGTTGCCGTCCGCGCTTCTGCCGAGCCAAGCAGCAGTGCCGTTGACCGCAGAGGACTCGCTCATCGTGTCAAAGGGGCTGATGCCGCAGGATTGCGTGTAGCTCTTTCCGTCAACGATCATGGTGAGCGTGCCGTTCTGGTACTGAATCCGAATCACGCTCCATTCGCCCAGCGGGAGAGCGGAGTCCGCCTTTACGCGGACGGTTGTGTTGTTTGCGGTGATGGCAAATTCCGCAACACCGTCGCTGCTGCACGGTGTCAGCACGCAGCTTCCGACGCCCGGCGTACCGGCGGAGAAGATCGCCTGATTGTTCGCGCCGCCGCGCCACAGCACAGCAAACTGATATTCATAGCTGCTGTCAAACCGTGCAAAGGAATTGTCCAGACGCATCGCATCGTCCTTGCCGTCGAAGGTCATGACGCCGTTCGCGCTTGTGCGGGATGCCTCCCATGTCGCGCCCATGTTCATCGCATAGGTGGTGTTATAGCGTTCCGTGGCGTATGCACTGCTGTCCGAGCCAAAGTCATAAGCTGCATACAGACCGTCGGTATAGGGTCTGTTATTGAGGTAAGACTGCGTGCCGTACCAGCCGCAGCAGGTGCCCTTTGTCGCACTGTTGCCGCCGTCGTCATAGTAGTCGCCGTCGAGGATCGCCTGCCCGGAGGCTTTTCCATTGTACATGCAGAAGGAAACGCCCTTGACAACCGCGTTGTCAGTGACGGAGTAATTGCCGTAAACGCAGGCACTTTCCATGATCTTGGCATTGCCGGAGACCGTTGCATTGCCCATGACCATCGCGGTATCACCGATGTAGGCATTGCCGGAAATATTTGCACGCTCTGCGATCATGGCAAAGCCGTCGATCACAACATTGCCGGTTACGGTTGCATTGCCGATGACAGCGGCATTGGGGCCGACATAGACAGAAGCATCGACCTTTGCCGTGGAAGCGACGAAGCCGCCGCCGTTGGAGTGCGCGCTGCCGCGCAGACCGTTCAGCGGGCGGGACTTGATGCCCGCGCCCTCGATCGTCACCTGATACGGATAGCGGTTTTTCGAGGAGAACGGCTGTTTTGTCTCACCGAACTCATCGGAATCCTGATGCCAGTGCAGACCGGAGGGATTATAGAGCGACTCATCCGGTGTCGCGATGACAGTCAGATAGGCAGCGGAGGCATTGGCAGGAACAGTCAGCGTGCCGGTTTCGCCGTTGCCGAACAGATCGGAGTAGTACGACTTGCGGCTGCCGTCCTCGACGACGATGCAGGCGCGCCAGTCTGCGCCGTTCAGGCTGGACATGCCGTTCAGCGTGACGGAGATTGTGCTGCCGGTGATTTCGAGCGGCACGACATTGAGACCGGTTGCCTGCGGCGCACGCTCAGTCGGCACCGCATAGACATTGGTTTCGCCGTCAACCTGTTCGAGCATGGTATAGATCATCTGCCAGTTCCACGCGCCCTGATTGAGCAGATCATCGAGCCGCTTGCGATAGGCAGTCTGCTGTGCAAAGTCGAGCGTTGCCATGCGCTTTGCGAAATGGCCGAGTGTTTCCTTCATATCGGCAGGCGCAAGGCGGTTGATCATGGTAAACGGATATTCATCGGTCTTGCCGTTTTGCAGCAGCGTCTTGACAAAATCGGAGCCATAGCCTTCGAGCTGATCGGGGTTCTCGGTCAGATACTGCAAGAAGACCCATGCCGCATAGTAATCTCTGCCGAACGGCGAAGTGAAGCACAGATTCTTCAAATAGGTTTCAAAGAAGTCGGTGCCGTAGCCGTAATAGGAATTGTTTGTCCAGCCGTTTTCGGCGGAGACTTCATAGAGCCACTGCTCGCGGAACCAGTTTCCGAGAGCCTCCCACCATGTATTGGAGTATTTATTGGCATTCCAGCCGAGCTGATGTGCGGTAATCGCGTGACCGAACTCGTGCGGCATAACCCACGAAGCGGGGTTATATTCCATCGCGCCGACGCAGCAGAACAGGTACGGATAGCCCTTATTGTCCCACGACATATACGCCCAGTCATCCGCCATGCCGGAAAGACCGGTGCCGGAGATATAGACATTGAGCTTATACTTGTTGCCGTCACGCAGTCTTGTTTCAACGGATTCCGCGCACTCGGTCATGCCGAGCTTGTTGACGTAAATATCCCAGCAGCGTTCAAGGTTTTTCGCATTGCCTTCGAGGAAGGCGGTTGTGACCTTGGAACTGTCGCCGCTGTTGCCCCAGATGAACTGGAAATGCTCCGAGGTATAGTAGTTGTACCCGCTGTTGAAATTGAAGAACGGATCGCGGGTGAGATAGGTGTCTGCTGCCGTCACGGTCATCATAGATGACATTGCAGTGACCGGCATCGCCGTGAACGCCATTGTGAGCGAACACAGCACCGCAGACAGTCTGCGCTTTCTGTGTTTCATTTGCCTGATTTCCTCCCCATAAATAAAAATGATTTTTATATTCTAAGGTCCGCACGTTGTTTTTGTTTGCAGACCGAAGAGCCTTAGTTTTGCGAAATTGTGAGTGTCATTACGCCGTCCGAGATCGAATCGACGGTAATCTTCACACCGGGATCGACCGTCTGATAGCCGCTGTTGTCATACCAATGGAAGCCGCTCACATTGCCGTCAACGGTCTGTCCTGCGGTAAAGAACTTGCCGCCCTCGGATTCATTGGCAAGCCGCAGCACACGCTGCTTGGTATTGGAGCTGTCGTAATTCTGTCCGTAGTTGTTCCACTTCAATTCGGGACCCCAATAGCCGTTGACGACCGTCGCCTCGCAGTGGATGACGCGCAGGCCGCCGCCGTTGAACAGCCTGTTGTGATAAACGCCGTAGGCATTGTTGCCCGTGTTCGTCGCATATTCGAGAATCATATATTCGCTGAGATAGCCGTTGAGATCGCTGCGCGGAATCACGACACAGCCTGCCGCAACCTGCGAGGATTCCAGCGTATAGGTCTGCGTACCGCCGGAATAAACCTGCACCTGTGACGGCGTGTACCAGCCGTACATCAGCTTGGAGAAGGCGCACATATCGCCGTAGGCATCGTCCATCATCTCCGAGCCGGCGTCGCCGTTCATACCGTAATAGTCATAGCCCTGCACATTTTCATATTTGTAGTAATCGGGCAGACCCATCGCATGTCCCAGCTCATGGATCCATGTGCTGTTATATTCTGCGGTATTCGTGGGCGCGGTGTTGCCGACAATGACATTGCCCGCCTTGACGCCGTCGAACTTCTTTCTGCCGTAATAACCGGTCGAGATCGGCCACCAGATATCGCTGTCAGCCTTGTCCGCGGCAGAGAGCAGAATGGTATCCATTGTGCCGTCGTTGTTGACATCGTATTTGCTGAAATCAATCTGATCGTCAAATGCGGTCATGATCTCTTCGACCAGCTTATCGGTGTCAGGATAATCCGATCCCTGATAATTGGCGACATTCTCTTTTGCAGTGTAGAGGAATACATCCGCTTCCATTTCCAGCGCACCGTAGGAGCTGCGCTCGTAGTAGCCGATGACGCTTTCCAGCGGATAATACTGACTGGACGGATTGGCAGCACCGAAGGAAATCTCCTTGATCTGCTCTGCGGTATAGGAGCGCGAGAAGGAGCAGTCCGGGAAATCGACGACGAACATCACCAGATGGTTCGTACCGGTGCTGAGCAGTGTCGGGCTGAGTGCCTTGATCGGTGCGTCGATCAGCTCCTCCGAAACCGGCGGGTCGTCGATCCAGACCTCTTCATAGATGCCCTCCGCCTCAGAAAGTCCCAGTACGATGCGTTTGAGCAGCGTGAGGTCAACGGCATTGAGCCTGCCGTTTTGGTCGAGATCCGCGTAGTCGGTCAGCGCATCGTCGGTGATCGGCTTGACCGCGCTCAGATGCTGTGATAAAATGACAACATCCGAGACTGTCACCTCCATATCCGCATTGAGATCGCCGCGGTAGCCGACGAGCTGCTGTTCTGTCGCTGCCTGTGCCGACATGAACGGCATCACAGCGGCAGCGGTCAGGGCAGCCAGCGAACCGGAGAGCAGTCTCGTAAAAGACTTGTTGGTTTTTTTCACGAAAAATCCCCCATTCCCTGAAATAATAGTATCTATATTTCATTTTCACAGATATACATAGTATACATAAAAAATGCAAAATCTGTCAATGACAAATTGTCACCTGATATGTCATAATGTACACGGAATCCGTCTATCACGCCGATTGCATCATCTCCCCCGCTTTATCCAAATTCGCAATATCATACTAAAAATTCCGGCGGCAGGCGTGAGGGATTTTTGCTTCTGCTGCGTCTTAATAGACAGAATGTACATTCCGCAGCAGCACAGTAGCACAGTAATACAGCAGCACAGTAATACAGTAGCACAGTAGCACAGTAAGAGAGGAGGCAGGACCGATGGACGACACACAATTATATCAAATGCTCCGCACGGATGCCGAAGCTGGGATGAAGCACTGCATCGCGCAGTATTACGCTTTGGTATATACGATTTGCAGCGGCATTCTGCGCCGTTTTCCGCGGGACACCGAGGAGTGCGTCAACGACAGCTTTGTGCAGCTCTGGCGCACGCTTGACAAGCTGAAAGAACCGTCACATCTGCGGGCATATCTCTGCTGCATCGCAAAAAATCAGGCACTTTCCAGATACCGCACATTGACTGCATCGGCGCAGCACACCGAAGCTCTGACAGAGCAAACCGCAGATACCGCAGATGTTTTGCTGGCATTGGAAGCCCGCGCAGATGCAGAAGCCTTGCAGCGGGCGATTCTGCTGCTCAAAGAGCCGGACCGCGCCATTTTCGTGCGAAAATACTACTACATGGAGTCGGTCAAATCACTGGCGCACCGCTTTTCGCTTTCGGAAAAAGCGATTGACAATATACTCTACCGTTCCAAACTGCGCCTGAAAAAAATGTTAGAGGAGGAATCCGCATGATGAACTTTTATGATTATCTCACAAGTCTTGACCCCGATTCCCGGATCACAATCGGCGGAAAACGCATCAGCGCGTGTCAAAAAGCAGTGCGTCGGGAAATGAAGCAAGCGCAGCGTCCGGCAGTCCGGCGTTCCCTGCGCATCGCACTGACCGCCCCGGCTGCC
>JAZQNP010000013.1:0-118930 GCA_045627405.1 Oscillospiraceae bacterium
CGTGCTGATGGGCGTCGTCTCCAAGAAGATGGAATTTGACGAATCTGTGTGGCAGGACGCACTGAACGCCTGTGTGCCGGAGAAATTCATCGAGATGAACCGCAAGGCATTCGCGCTCGGCAGAAACGCATAAAGTCCCCCCCCGCAGCGATTGCTGCAATATATATAAACGAAAACAGGAGGATTACCCAATGGCAAACTACTGGCATGAGGACATCGAAACGATGGACTACGCAGACATGAAGAAGCTGCAAAGCGAGCGGCTCGTGAAGCAGGTAAAGCATGTCTGGGACAATGTCCCCTATTACCGCAACCTGATGGAGCAGAAGGGCGTGACACCGGATGACATCCGGTCGGTGGACGATCTGCACAAGCTGCCGTTCATCAGCAAGGCAGACCTGCGCGACGCATATCCTTATGGGCTGCTGGCAAAGCCGCTTTCGGAGTGTGTGCGCATTCAGTCCACATCGGGAACAACCGGCAGACGTGTTGTCGCATTTTATACGCAGCACGATATTGATCTCTGGGAGGATTGCTGTGCACGCGCAGTCGTAGCGGCAGGCGGAACCAAGGATGATGTCTGTCAGGTCTGTTACGGCTACGGTCTGTTCACCGGCGGTCCGGGACTGAACGGCGGATCGCACAAAGTTGGCTGTCTGACACTGCCGATGTCCTCGGGCAACACGGAGCGTCAGATTCAGTTCATGCGGGATCTTGGCTCAACAATTCTCTGCTGCACGCCGTCATACGCTGCATACATCGGAGAAACCCTACACGACATGGGCTTCACAACCGACGACATTAAGCTGAAAGCAGGCATCTTCGGAGCAGAGCCGTGGACCGAAGAAATACGCCGTTCCATTGAGAAATCTCTTGGCATCAAGGCATATGATATTTACGGGCTGACAGAGACATCCGGTCCCGGCGTCTCCTTTGAGTGCTGCGAACAGACCGGTATGCACATCAACGAGGATCACTTCATTCCGGAGATCATTGATCCGGAAACCGGAGAGGTACTTCCGGACGGAACTGTCGGCGAGCTGGTATTCACATCCATCACAAAAGAGGCATTCCCGCTGCTGCGTTACCGCACACGCGATCTCTGCAAACTGACACGCGGCACCTGCTCCTGCGGCAGAACGCTCATCAAAATGTGCAAGCCGATGGGCAGAAGTGACGACATGCTGATCATCCGCGGTGTCAATGTATTCCCGTCGCAGATCGAGACCGTGCTGATCGAGCAGGGCTACACGCCGAACTATCTGATTGAAGTGGATCGCGTGAACAATTCCGACACACTGGATGTCAGCGTAGAGATGAGCGCAGAGCAGTTCTCGGATCAGATCAAGGACATTCAGGACAAGGAAAAAGAGCTTGCCGCCGCGATGAAGACGATGCTCGGCATCAATCCGAAGGTACATCTGGTATCTCCGAAGACGATCACGCGCAGCGAGGGCAAAGCCGTTCGCGTCATCGACCGCCGCAAGCTGCATGACTGAACCGCAGCACATTGAGAAAAGGAGGATATGACCATGGCAAACATCAAACAGATCTCGATTTTTGTGGAGAACCATCCCGGAAAGCTCGCAGAAGCCGCAAAGCTGCTGAGCGATGCAGGCATTGACATGCGTTCGCTGAGTCTTGCAGACACGCGGGATTTCGGCATTCTGCGGCTGATTGTAAACAAACCTGACGAAGCGTGTACGCTTCTGCGGGAGAACGGTTGGATCTTCAAGGTAAATTCGGTGATCGGCGTCAAGGTACCGGACAGACCGGGCGGACTGACCGAGGTGCTGAATGTGCTGAATGAGGCAAATGTCAACGTCGAGTACATGTATGCCTTTGTAAACCGCAAGGAGACGCGTGCAGACGTGATCTTCCGTGTATCGGACGAGGACCGCTGCATTTCGATGCTCAAAGCGCGCGGGATTGAAATTCTGACAGCGGAGGAAGCATACAGTGGCTGACTGTGCGGAGCGCATTGAATAAAAATGCCAAAAATATCGCAGATGCACTTGACATTTGTGCAAAAAATGTGTATAATAAACTTACAGGCAAAAGAAAGCGGCGGACATCCGCTGCAAGAAATATCAGAGTGAAAGAGAGACTTTCACAGCGAATGGAGTGTGTTTCATGGGCATCTTTGATAAAGTCGGTGACGTCAGCCGCGGCGTAGGAGAAAAGTTCTCCAATGTCTCCGAGGTGAACAATCTCAAACGGAAGATTCTCTATGAAGAGGAGCGAATCGTTGAGATTTTTGCAGATCTCGGAAAAAAGTATTATAAGAATCCGGATGAGGATCCGGCGGTATTCCGTGCATTGTGCGAAGACATAGACGCACGCCGCCGCCGCATCAAGAAAATGAAATTTGAATTGAATACACTCCGCGGACTGAAAATGTGCCCGAAGTGCGACGCAGAGAATAATGAGAAAAATATTTTCTGCGGTGTATGCGGCGCACGGCTTCCGGATCCGGAGGATGAAGATTTCACCTCGCTGGAAGAGAACGATTACTATACAGAGACGAGCAATCAGTTCTTCAATGCCGACAGTACAGGCAATATCGGAATCTGATACAAAAATCAAACGCGCCTATGCGTAACAGCATAGGCGCGTATTTTTATCCGACCGGCTGCGGCACCGGGTCAAGCACACCGGGAACTTTCAGGTCATATCCATTGACCTCAATCACAGCTTCATCGAGGTCGATGACCATACAATGTCTGCCGTTGACCTCTTCAATATGGACTTTATTTTTTGCCTCATTCTTAACATTGACGACAATTTCAGGTGTCCGGATGACAGTTTTGGGGGCGACGAGACGTTCCGGTTTGAGGGTCGATTCAACATGTTCTTCAAAGACCTTTTCGGTATCGACGAGTTTTTCCTCCGGGACGCCGGCAGCGGCGAGCATTCTGTGAAGGATTCTGCCTGTCACCTCAGTGGGGGCATCATCGGTTTTATTTTTCGCTACGATCTCATTGAGCTTCTCGTTGACCGTAGTCACGGTTTCGTAGGTCAGATCGTCACCGAGCAGCGAATCCAATACCTGCTTCATGCCGACCTGATCGTCCTCAATGGTCGATTCAACATCACATTCGAGGAATTCGCCGACAAGTTTCTCGTTCGGAGAATTGGGCGTTTTTGTGTAATAGAGAACGTGATGGACATCGGTCGCGCGGTCGGAAAAAACGGGAAAAAAGATGCCGTCCATAGGAGCTTTGCTGATGACAGCATTTTGATTTTCCTGCCGCAGAATCTCATCATCAAACTGATTATAGGCAAGCATGCTCTCGGTTTTTGCTACGGGACAAAGAGCCGCAACAAGGTAACGGAAAACCTGATCGGAAGCATCCTCGTCAAATTCATCCATTTTATTTTTCCGCGGCGGGTCATACTGACAAAAGGCAGCGATGACGGCATAGGGTGAATCGGAATCGAGCGTTTCAGCGAGCTTTCCGAGGAATTGGAGGGCAACGTCCTCTTGTTTGAGTTCAGATTTGAGCACGGCAGAGAGGAACGTCTGTGCGCCGTCGTCACCGTATGCACTGTTGCGGAACGGCAGCTCAGAGCTTTGTTTTCCGAGGTTGACGTTCAGCACTTTTTTCATCGTTTCAAAGAGAATCTGACTTTCGGCGGAGGGAATCTGCGACGCATCGCGGAGACAGACGCCGCGGACGGTGCGCTGACTGTCAATGAACGCCGTCAAAACGCGGTTCATGGTAAAATACTTTGCTTCGGGATGAAAATGGTTGCGGATCTCGCTCAGTTCCTTACGGTTCATATCAGAAGAAAACTCCTTTCTCAGCATAAAAAAACCGCCGCAAAGAGAACCGGCGGCGGCCTTTCGACTTACTGTGCCATATGCGCGTTGAGCTTACTGACAACCTCGTCCGCAGAGATGCCGTGAACCATGCAGGCTTCTTCAAGGGACTCCCCGCGGGAAGCAGGACAGCCGAGGCAATGCATGCCCATTTCAAGGAAGAACGGTGCAGTAGAAGGATCGGCATCGAGAATATCACCGATAATGGTATCCTTGGTAATTTCCATAGAGACACTCCTTTCAGGAAACAAAAAGCGGAGTACAAGCGTCTGCCTGCACTCCGCTCAGGTAACAAATTACTCCTGGGTCTTCATCTGAGCATAGCAGTCGCTGCAATACACAGGGCGATCCTCACGCGGACGGAAAGGCACTTTTGCCTCTTTGCCGCAGCTCGCACAAGTAGCTTCAAAATACTCACGCTCGGACTTACCGGCATTCTTTCTTGCATCGCGGCAAGACTTACACTTCTTGGGGTCATTTGCGAAGCCTTTTTCAGCATAAAATTCCTGCTCGCCGGCGGTGAATACGAACTCCTGTCCGCACTCATTGCATACTAAGGTTCTGTCTTCGTACATGTGGATTTTCCTCGATTCTTAAAATTTGGACCTCGGTCGGATTCAAACCACCACAGTTGCTGTTCATCGCCTGCGGGCAATGCCCTCGAAGCGAAAGCGGAATGCAGGTAAATGCTTCGCACGCGCTGGGAGAAATGCTGCCGGGTCATGGAATTTTCGGCGTAGAGAGCCGCGCCGAGATCGGCTTGTGCAGTGATAACCGGACTGCCCGGACAGGGACACGCGGTTCTGCGCGCATCACTGCTGCTGTCCGTCAGAGGGAATCTGACTGCTCCGGACAGCGCGGAGTTTGCGTCGGGCGCGCTGAATGGCGTTATCGACGCTTTTGCGGGAAATGCGGAGACGCTGTGCAATTTCCTCATAGGAGGAGCCGCCGGCGAGCAAGCAAAGGATTTCCCATTCCCGTTTGCTCAGCACATCGTTCAACTGCGCATGGAATTCGGAATCCAGCTCTTTTTGAAGGAGCAGTTGTTCCGGGGAGTCGTGAGAATCGGCAGGCAGCACGTCCGGAGAAAGATCCGGATCATCCAAAGAGACGACAGGAAAGCCGTGATTTGGGTAAAGCCTGCGCATCACGTCCGACATCCGGTTACGCATGCAAACAGCGACATATGTGCGAAAGGCAGCACCGCGATCGGGTTCAAAGCGCAAAGCAGCGGCAAGCAGCTCAATCAAGCCCTCTTGGGTAAGATCCTCAACATCGGCATAGTTTGCCGTATAGCGGCGCGCCATGCGTTCAGCGAGGGGCTGATAGCGTCTCAGCAGGACAGAAAGAGCCAGCGGCTGCATTGTGAACCGCGCAATCAGTGCCTCATCGGAAAGCGTCTGCAAATCGCCATCATGAATCTCGCTCATAACAGCCTCCTTACAGACACTAGGGTGAGCGCGACTGTCGCGGATGCGGCAGCGAATATCACATCGGCACAGCCACAGAACCGGCAGTGCAGAAACGTGAACACTATAACTATAAACGAAAAGCGCGGTTTTGTCAAGTGTTTTTGCGGAAATTAGCAAAACAGCCTGATGAAACCGGCGTTTTGACCAGTTTCGGGCGATGCTTTTTAGGCATATCGCCACTCATTCGGCAGAGAGAAACAGGTTTCTTCCGTCACGAAAGAGATTTCCGCCGTGAGAGTCGATGGTCACGAGGAGCGGGAATCTGTCAAGGGTGAGCCTTTTGACGGATTCACAGCCAAGATCCTCATACGCAATGACCTCGCACGCAGTAATATGCGCAGCAGCAAGCGCACCGGCACCGCCGACCGCACAAAAATAAACAGCGTGATTGCGGATAATCGCGTCACAGACTTCCTGTTTGCGTCCTCCTTTTCCGATCATCGCAAGCAGACCGGCATCGAGGAGCATCGGCGCATAGGGATCCATTCTGCCGGAGGTCGTCGGTCCGCACGCCCCGATGGGACGACCGGGCGGCGCAGCAGTCGGACCCGCGTAGTAGATCACTGCATCACGCAGCGGAAAAGGAAGCGCATCGGGTCCCTGTTCGCGCATCGCAGCAGTGAGCCGTTTGTGTGCGGCATCGCGGGAAGTGTAGACCGTACCGGACAGAATCACCCGATCGCCGGCGTGCAGACGCTGCTGCGTCCGCACGACCTCCGGCAGATCGGATACATGCAGTACATATTCCATCAGAGGTTCCAGCCGTCGCTGCTGCCTGCGAGCTCCGCAAGGTCATCGACATTGAAATCGCCGTCGGCTTTCTCGCCATTCTTCGAGGATTTGCCGAACTTGGAAGCGACATCATCGAAGCTGTCGAAAGTAGGAATATCGTCCTCATCATTGATGGTCGAACGCGCATCAATGATCACGGACTTCGCCTCTGTGAGTCTGCTGTTGGCCTGGCTGGACAGGTTTTCGAGTACGAGAGAAATCTCGTTGAACTTCTTGGAAACGCTGTCAATCTCGCTGCGCAGGAGTGCGCGGACTGTTCTGGCAGTTTCGGTCGTCGTCTTGGTACGCTTTTCGACATCTTCAATAGAAGCACGGACAGATTCTTCTGCGTCAGCAACGGTCTTGACGGCTTTTGCATCGGCATCATTGAGCTTCTGTTCTGCCTCGGTATTGGCGTTCTGAATCGTTGCGTCTGCCTGAGCATTTGCAGCAGCGATGGTCTGCTCTGCCTGAGCGTTTGCATCCGCAATGGTCTGCGCCGCTTTTGCATTCGCATCATCAATTGTCTGCTTTGCCTGTGCATCGGCATCAGCGATACGCTGGTCTGCCTTCTTCTTGGCTTCGGTAGCGACTTTCTTCGCAGTCATCTGTGCTTCCATGAAGAGCGCGCTCATATCAAGGCTCGGATCGGATGCACCGTTTTCTTGGAGATCTTCGACCTGCTGTTTGAGCGATTCGATTTCACGGTCTTTTTCAGCGATTGAGCTGCTCTGTTCGGAGAGCATCGCCTCGTACTCAGCGAGCTTTTGGAGATCCGCCTCACTGGATAGACCTGCCTGCTCCGCCATCATAGCATTTTTGGCATCGAGCTCGGAACGCAGCGCGGTAATTTCGCTGTCGGAAGCAGTGACCTTTGCTTGCAGAGCTTCGAACTGAGCGGAAACCTCTTCGGAAACCGAACCGGAAGCACCGGCGATGGAAGCAGCAGCAAGGTCATTGCGCAGCGTCGCATTATCCTCATTGAGGGTATTGATCGTCGCTTCGAGCTGTGTGATTCTATCATTGGTTTCGCTTGCCTCATCCTGTGCAAGCTGCAACTCGGCGCGCGCCGCTTCAAGATCGGCTTTGGTATCGGTCAACTCCTGCTGAACGGCAGTCAGTGCCTCAGAGGATGCGCCGCCGCCCTCGACAACAGGACGCTTTTCAAGTTCCTCCTGTGCAGCGCGGAGCTGGTTCTTGGTTGTACCGAGTTCACCGCGGAGGTGCAAAATCTCAGCCTCAAATTCCTGCTGCTTGGCTTCGTCCATGCCGCCGCCGGACTCTGCGCGCTTTTTGAGATTATCGTTTTCCTCTTGAAGCGCATAGATTTGGGAATTGAGCTCATCCACATAGGAAAGCACATCCTCTTTCACAAATCCGTTGCCAATTTTGGTTGTTCTCAATACTGTCGGCTGATCACTCATAATTTCGCTCCAATCCTCCGCAAACAAATGAAATAGCATAAGAAGTACAAGATGCAGACATGGTGCATGGCACTGGGGCTCCGCATCGGAACTGCCGTTCGCGGATTCGGCAGACCATCTGCGGCAGGACACATGCAATCCGGCACTGTACACATATATGATAGCACATTTCCCGATGATTTGCAAGGCATCACAATGTAGAATTATCTTGCTGATTTTCGTGCATTTTCACTATATGCCCCTCACAAAATCAGGAAGAAACGCCGAAAACGAACCAAAAAATCAGTACACAGTAATCCTGCCAGTATATTACATGTAGTGTATTACATAAGGAATCCGGAAGCACCCGCCTTGATTGTACACGCGGTATATTTTGGGAGCAAAAAAGCCGCCGGAGAAAATTCCGGCGGCTTCGTTTCAGAGAGCCTGTCCTTATTTTTTATCGAGAATCTTGAAGATCTCTGAGAGATCGTCATCATCGTCGAGGCGCGGAATCGCAGAAGCCGGATGCTGTGCAGAGGGCTTACGCGGTTCGACCTGCTGGAAGTTCTCGACGAGCGGATTGTTGATCGAAATGACCTGCGGGGCAGCCTGCGGAGCAGACGAAGCAGAAGCAGCGGACGAAGATACAGCAGAAGAAGACGGTGCGCCGTTCTCAGCATTCTCCTCATAGCCGGCAGCGATGACGGTAATCACCATCTCGTCGCTCATATCTTCCTTGAACGCAGTACCGAGAATAACCTCGACGCCCGGAGCAGCAGTTTCGGTAATCATCTTGGTCGCAGCATCGACTTCCTGCGAGAGGACGTCCTCGCTCATAGCGATATTGATGAGCAGACGCTTTGCGCCGGAGATGCTGGTTTCGAGCAGCGGGCTGGAAATAACAGCAGCAGCAGCTTCTTCGGCTTTATTCTTGCCGGAGCCGTGACCGATTGCCATATGGGCATAGCCTGCACCCTTCATGATGGTAGAAACGTCAGCGAAATCAAGATTGATATAGCCGTCCTCAACGATGAGATCGGAGATCGACTTCACACCGGTTTTGAGAATATCATCGGCAAGCGCGAAGCTCTCACGCATTGTCAGGGGCTTTTCCATTCCGACAAGCAGACGCTCATTGGGGATAATGATCAGGGAATCGACATACTGTTTCAGTGTCTCGATGCCGCGCTCCGCCTGAGCCATTTTCTGCTCACGCTCAAAAGCAAAAGGCTTTGTGACAACTGCGACAGTGAGGATGCCGAGTTCCTGCGCAATCTGCGCAACGACAGGAGCCGCACCGGTACCGGTGCCGCCGCCCATACCGGCGGTAATAAAGATCATATCGGCACCTTTGAGTGCATTGCTGATCTCATCGCGGTTTTCCTCGGCAGACTGCTGACCCACAGCGGGCTTATTGCCTGCACCTCTGCCCTTGGTGAGCTTCGCACCGATCTGGATGCGGGTCGGAGCCTTGGAGTTAAGGAGAGCCTTCGCATCGGTATTGACAGCGATATACTCAATATTCTTCACATCTGCCTGAACCATGCAGTCCAGCGCATTGCCGCCGCCTCCGCCGACGCCGACAACCTTGATATTGACCTGCGGGTCAAATGAATCTTCATACACAAAATCGGTCATGATTAGGTTCCTCCCATAAGGAATTCCGGTTCACCGGAACCGTATTCAAAAACATATAGTAACATTTTATCACAGTTTTCTGCTGATTTCAAGTGAAAATCAGAGATTTGCCAGAACTCACAATCCATAAAATGAATTTTAGTCGTTATTTGTGGAAGTTGTCGTTTCCGTATTGTCGGAGTCGGAGACAGGCGGCGCGGTTGTAATGAGGCTTGTATCCTCAGAAATGACAGAGATCTGGTTATTTCCGACCATTGTAAGGCGGTATTTTTTCCCCTTGTTGAGCTGCGCAATGGTTTTCTCAGCGAGACGGAGCTTGTACAGTGCATCGGTGCTGGATCCCATGTGAAATGTGATCAGCTCTCCGAACTGCACGGTAATGGCAGAAACATCGGACATATCAAGGGAAACGATGTCGGCGTTGCCGCATTCGGTGACAGCGTCTGTCAAAGTTTGAAGGACGGCATTGCGGCGTTCATCCTCAGAGGTCAGCAGCGAGCCGACCTCATCGCTCGCCGCATTGAAGCCGTTGATGACAATGAGACCCTCGCGCGGCTGATCGTACAGCTCTTCCAGGATTTTGTTGGAAGAGCTGACGAGCAGATAGCCGTAGCTGTTGGAAATATTGGCGACCGGAACTGCTTTTTCGACTGTAATCTCAACGGAAGCAGGAAACTTCTTTTTCACAGTCACCTTTTCGGCATAGACGACAGCATCCGCAATGCGCTGTGCCGCGGCAGACGTGTCGAGCCGAACGAGATTATCCTGATACTGAATGCCGCTGAGATCAACGATTTCGACATCAGAGGTATCAGTCTCGTTGATGACGCGAATGTCGGTGACATTAAAGAAGAGAGTCATGGAGAGAGCCGCGCCGATGCCAATGACCAGCACGACAACAAGAAAGAAATAAACGGCATTGAGTCTGGCACGCCGGTGTGCGCGGCGCGCACTCTGCTGACGTTTGACATTATGTTTTACAACATCACGCATGATGGCCCTCCTGCTTTGAGATGAATCGCAATATCGTTATATTACGCAGTCATTGTTTTGTATACGCCCGGTAGAATTCCTAACAATTTCCACCGAGTTTTCAACAACTCTATGGCGTAATTACGCGAAAATCATATGTTTTCCGCAGGAATACGCCGAGTTATTCACAGTTTCCACCGAGTTTTCAACAAATTTTCAGGGGAACGGCGGGTTTTCCGCCTGTGTACAATGCAAACCGCATCGGACGGTACGGCAACCAAGATTGTTGAAAATTTCCGCAAAGGATTCATACCCGCGGTCAATATGATGCAGACCGGAAATCCTGGTTTCGCCGTCCGCAGCAGCGGCAGCGACAGCGAGTGCTGCACCGCCGCGGAGGTCCATCGCCTTAACGGCAGCACCGTGGAGCTTCGGCACACCGGTAATGACAGCAGTTCTGCCGGAGACACGAATATCCGCGCCCATACGGAGCAGTTCGCCGACATGTTTATAACGGCTTTCAAAGATGGTTTCCTCAATGACGCTGGTACCGCGGGATAAGCAGAGAACCGGTGTCACGATCGCCTGCGCATCGGTGGGGAAGCCCGGATAGGGCATTGTACGGATGCCGCGCACTCTGCGAAAAAGACCGCTCCCGTCAAGGAAGATGCGGCTGCCGCAGATGCCCAGCCGACAGCCGGCGGCTTCCAGGACAGAAAGGCAGCTTTCCATGTCAGCCGGCTCAGCTTCCTGCACGCAGACCGCGCCGCCGGTTGCAGCACCGGCACAGAGCCATGTAAATGCAGCAATCCGGTCAGGCATCACGCGGTACGCGCAGCCTTGGAGTTTGTTGATGCCCCGGATGACAACTGTTCCCTCCCCCGCGCCGGAGATCTGCGCGCCGCAGCGGTTGAGGAAATTGGCGAGATCGGTTATTTCGGGTTCCCGTGCCGCATTTGTCAACACGGTTTCGCCGTCTGCGAGGACAGCAGCCATGATGACATTTTCGGTCACACCGACGGAAGGAAAAGGCAGCGGGATTCTCGCGCCGTGCAGACGTTTCCCCGCATCGCAGACAATCTTCCCCTGATCCTCAGTGACCGCAGCACCCATCTGACGCATGGCATCGAGATGGAGATCAATCGGGCGCGGGCCGAGTTCACAGCCGCCCGGCATCGTAATGACGCACCGTCCGGTTTTGCCGAGGATCGGACCGAGGAACATGACAGAAGAGCGCATCTGCCGCATATCCTCATCCGGGATTTCGCAGCCGGTCAGTCCGTTCTGCGAGATATTGACGCAATTTTGTCCGATATAGCAGCGGCAGCCGAGCTTATTGAGAATTCTGCATGCCGCAAAAACATCCGTCAGTCTGGGAACATTGGTCAGAGCGGTATCCCCGTCGCAGAGAACAGAAGCAGCCATCAGCGGCAGCGCGCTGTTTTTCGCGCCCTGCACCGTGACCTCGCCGCGCAGCGGATTCCCGCCGGTCATCTGCAAGCATTCCTCTGTCATGTTCATCACCTCAGCCTAGCCTATGCAAAAGCGCGGTCTGTGGTGAAAAATGTGCAGAAGAAGCAATCTGCTTACGACAGCAAAGCGCGGAGTGTTTCCCAGATTTTCTCGTCCGTATCGGTACGGAAGAGTGCGCCTGCGCGTTCGCCCATCGCAATGCGCTTCGCAGGTTCCCGGTAGAGGTTTTGGGTAATTTCTTTAAGTTTGTCGAGTGTGAGATTCTTCTGTTCGATGACGATTGCCGCACCGGCATTGCCGAGAACCATTGCATTGTGGAACTGATGATTTTCGGCAGCAGTGGGATAAGGGATCAGCACGGATGCTCTGCCGACGGCTTCCAGCTCACTGAGCGTCGAAGCACCGGCACGGCTGATGACGAGATCGGCAGCCGCAAGGCAGATGTCCATATCGTGGATGTATTCGGTCACACGAATGCGCTTGTCATTGTCGATGCCGCGTGCAGAGAGCGCGTCCGGAACGGTATCCTTGCCGAATTTTCCGTAAGCGTGAATCTGGTTGATCTTCATATCGGAATCAAGATGCCATTTCATAAAATCTGGCATCAGTTCATTGAGGCACTGTGCGCCCTGACTGCCGCCGAAGCTGAGAATTGTCATATCGCCGGTAAAGCCGAGGTGCTGTCTCGCCTGATCGCGTCCGCGTTTGGTGAGATTGCCGCGCACGGGCAGTCCGGTGACAACCGTCGGCGCGTTTTCCGGAAAATATTTTGCGGCAGCCTCAAAGGTCATCATGATTGCATTGGCTTTTTTGGCAAGCAGCTTGTTTGTCACACCGGGATAGGCATTCTGCTCATGAATTGCAGTGGGAATTCCGAGCATCTGTGCTGCACGGATGACAGGTCCTGCCGCATAGCCGCCCGTGCCGATTGCGAGGTCAGGCTGAAACTGCCGGACAATCTGCTTTGCGCGGGTGCCTGCGGTCATGAGATAACCGATTGCCTTGGCATTGCGTTTGAGATTTTCGGGAGAAAAGCTCCGCTGAAATCCGGCAACCTGAATCAACTCCATTTTGTAGCCGGCGGCGGGAACGAGTGTCGCCTCCATGCCGTCGGGCGTTCCTGCAAAGAGAAACTCCGCATCCGGCACATGCTGCTTTATGATTCCGGCGATTGCGAGTGCCGGATTGATATGCCCGCCGGTTCCGCCGCAGGCAATCAGAATTTTCATTCGCTGTCATCCTTTCCGTTCCTGATCTCTGCGATCGCGCTGCCGTACCGTGCAGCAGCCTTCTGTCTCGCATCGCCTGACGGGTCATTTTCATCCATGAGCGCGTAAAACTCCTGCGGCGTAACCCAGCGATAATCCACCGTTTCTCCCGGTTGGAGCCGAATGCCCGAAGCCGGCGCATCCGTATGCACCAGATACCGGATATGAAACCACTGTCCGTCCCTGTCCGTTCTGATATGCGTGAGCATGTCCTCGGTCACTGAAATGCCTGTTTCTTCATATAATTCACGGCAGGCTGCCTGCTCCGGTGTTTCGCCTGCAACCTTGGAGCCGCCCGTGACTTCCCACCAGCCGCCCTGTGTGATTTCAGGCGCACGCTTTGTGACAAGAATGCGCCCGCCGCTGTTCACCGTCAGGACATGCACCACGATGTGATAGCAGCCCGCAGGGATCGGCTCGCCGCGCACAATCGTAATTCCTGTCGGGTGCAAGTCTGCATCGTACATTTCAAGAATCTCCCGCATATGTTTCACATCCAATCAATCGAGTTTTGCCTGTCTGGAAATATTGAGCAGCACACCCATTTCCGCAAGCTGCATCATGAGTGCAGTGCCGCCGTAGGAGAAGAAGGGCAGAGAGATACCGGTGTTGGGGATGGCATTGCTGACAACAGCGATATTGAGAAGTGCCTGCAAACCGATGTGCATGGTCAGACCGACAGCAACGAGCATACCGAACTGATCCTTTGCCTTTGCAGCAATATAGAAGCCGCGGAAAACGAGCAGGCAGAAGAGCAGAATGACGGTAAATGCGCCGACAAAGCCGAACTCTTCACAGAGGATTGCAAACACAAAGTCATTTTGTGCTTCGGGCAGATACTGATATTTCTGACGGGACGCACCGAGTCCGAGTCCGAACATACCGCCGGAACCGATGGCAATGAGCGACTGACAGGTCTGCCATGTTTCGTTCTGCATATATTCCGGATTGAAGGGATCGAGCCATGAGAGAATACGCGCCTGAAAGTAGCTGAATCCCTTGCTGTACATGAGATAGAGGACGACGAGGGTCAGCAGACCTGCGCCGATGAGAATCATCACGCCGAAATGGAGCGGCTTTGCGCCGCCGACAAAGATCAGCGTCACACCGAGCACGACAATGATCAGCGTGCCGGAGAGATGCGGTTCCTTCATCATCAGTGCGCCGACGACGCCGAGCATGACCATAAAGGGCAAAATGCCGTACTGCCATTTGTTCATGCGCTCCTTGTTGCGGACGATGAGGGTCGCAAAGAGCAGCACGATGGCAATTTTCATCAGCTCCGAGGGCTGGAACTGAATACCGGCAGATTCGCTTCCGATTCTGAGCCAGCGTGTCGCGCCGTTGACACTGACGCCGACGCCCGGAATCAGAACTGCAACAAGCAGACCGAGCGAGACGAGAAACGCGCCGCCCGAAATCACCAGATTCTCATAGAAATGATAATCCACAACGCTGGCAAGTCCCATCAGCAGAAGTCCGCCGACAGCAAACGCGAGCTGCCGCACGGCATAGTAGGTTCCCTTTTGTCCGTCCTCGATCGCCGCAGGATATGAGGCGGAGAACATAATGAGCAGCCCGATGACGAGCAGCGCGATGACCGTACCGAGCAGCACGCCGTCCAGATCGCCTCTGAACAGCCGCCAGCCCTTGCCGACGGGTCTTTGCTTTGCCAGTCTTTGTTGAGCCGTACGAGCCTGTGTAGCCATAAGATCGCTCCTCTGCGAAAAAGTAAAGCGGATGTTTTCGGAAGATGAATGGTATTTCAGATCTGTGTCACAACGGCGAGAATGCCGCAGACAATGCCGACCAGCGAAAAGACCGTGACGATCTTATATTCGCCCCATCCGCACATTTCAAAGTGATGATGAACAGGCGACATTTTGAAGATGCGTCTGCCCTCGCCGTATTTTTTCTTCGTATACTTGAAATACAGCACCTGGATGACCACGCTCAGTGCATCGAGGACATAGACCAGCCCGACCAGAACGAGCAGCAGATGCATTCTGCACGCGACGCCGAGTGCAGCGAACGCACCGCCCAGATACATGGACCCCGTGTCACCCATAAAGCATTTCGCGGGATGCAGATTCCAGACGAGGAAGCCGATGCAGCCGCCCGCAACGGTCATCGCATAGAGAGAAAGCTCCTTCTGTCCGAACGACGCGCAAAGCACCGTCAGTGTCAACATCGAAATCACGGAGACTGAGGCACAGAGTCCGTCAATGCCGTCGGTCAGATTCACCGCATTGGAGATGTAGATGATGAACAGGATCATAACGGGATAATAGAAAATCCCGAAATCAAGCTGAACAAAGAGCAGATCAATCGTTGTCTCACGGTCACCCAGCAGATATAGAATGCCCAGAAACGCAATACATAATACAAGCTGGAACACTATTTTCTGCTTTGGGTTCAGACCGAGGTTTTGCTTCTTGACCGCCTTGATGTAGTCATCGGTAAAACCGATCAGACCCGAATAAAGCAGAGAGAAAAGGATGACCGTCAGCAGCCGGAGCGCGTTGACGGAGGTACTGCTGTCGGTCGCATCGGCACCGCCGGCGATGCGCCAGACGAGGTAGCCGATCACCGTTGCAGCGATGCTGCCGATGATAAAGAGGAAGCCGCCCATAATGGGCGTCCCCTGCTTGGACTTATGCCATGCAGGGCCCTCTTCGAGAATGGTCTGACCGAAATGAATGCGGCGCAGGAAGGGAATCAGCAGAAAGCCGCCCAGAGCCGCGATGACCGCAGCAGTGACCGCAGCAGGAAGGGTAATCCAGATTTGCATATGCAGTGTCTCCTTTTGCATTGGATAAGCGTCAATCGGAAAAGAAGCGAATAAAAAGGCATCACGGACAAAGTACCGTGTTCATATCATAGGCATCATAGCGATCTTCTGTCACGCCTTTGAGCGAGACCTCGATGCACTGCACGATGCCGCCGGAGGACTTTGCCGCATCCGCGCGGATATAAGAGAGCGTGTCTCCGCTGAGAATGAAGATTCCGCTTTCGGAGAATCCGTTTTCGTCACCGTCGCTGCTTTCCGCAGTATAGTAGCAGATGCCGTCCGCGTTGTAGACAATGTGTCCCGGCGCGGTCTGCACGGAGCCGTCTGCATTTGCGCGTGACAGTGTAAAGGTTCCGTCATCGCTGAAAGCGATTTTCAAGCCGTGCAGCGAAGCGTCCGCATCGTAGTACCACGCATCGGCATCGTCTTTGTCATAGGGTTCCTGCGATTGGCGTGTCAGTGTGCGGTCTTCCTGTGAATAAGAAGAAGCCGTCACCGCATCGGGAATCCAGAAACCGGCAAGAGACTCTTTTGCAGCAGCATACCCGAGAGAGGCTTCATCGTCATAGAAGTCATCCTCAGTGCGGACATAGACTGCATGGAAGCTGATGTCACTGATGAGATTCTCGACCATCCAGTGAAAATACATTTTTCCGTCATCCGTCATGGTGCAGGTCGCAGTGCCGCGCCCGCCGGTGTTGCCGAAGATCTCATCGCCGGGGAAGTCGAGAGAAACGTTGCCGTCCGCATTGTAATCCCATGTGCTTTCAGCGCGGTTGTTCCAGAGCTCATCCTCCCAGAGGTAAGTGCCGTCGGCGCGCAGGTCGAGATTCATAAATTCGCCGTATGACGGGAAAGAAACGCCCCACCATGTTTTGAGAAAATATGAGGCATTGTCCGCATCCGGTTCGCCGCGGTACTCCATGACCCATTTGCCGATATAGTCATCTTTTTCCGCAATCGGAGCCGGAGCCGCAGTTGTTTCGGTGAGCGGCGCATTCGGTTCCGCAGCAGAACTGATGTCCGAGCTTGCATCGCCGCAGCCTGTCAGGGCAGCGCAGCCCAAAAGCAGTAGCAGAGCCGCCGCAGTCATTCGTTTCATGTTTGATTCCTTTCGCACAGGATTCGCGCCGCAGCATCGGCAGCGAGTTCACGCTCATCCATGTGATGATATTCCGTGCCGATGATCTGGTAGTCCTCATGCCCCTTTCCGGCAAGCACAACGACATCACCGGCACGCGCTTCCTTCATCGCGCAGTAGATTGCCTCTGCTCTGTCCGGCTCAGTGAGATACGGCACATCGGTGCCTGCAAGACCCGTGAGAATGTCGTCAATGATCGCGAGCGGATCCTCCGTGCGCGGATTGTCAGAGGTAACAACAAGCAGATCTGCGGCAGCGGCAGCAGCCCTTGCCATCAGAGGACGTTTTGCGGCATCGCGGTCACCGCCGCATCCAAAGACGGCAATCAGTCTGCCGTCTGTGCATTTGCGCAGACTGCCAAGAACCTTTTCAAGAGCATCGGGCGTGTGCGCATAGTCGCAGATGACCGTGCAGGCAAGCGGTGTCGGGATGACCTCACATCTGCCGCGCACACCCGGATAGGCAGCAAGCAGACCGAGCATCGTGTCCATCGGGATGCCCAGATGCTTTCCGACGGCGATTGCAGCGGAAGCATTTGCAACATTGAAGAGACCCGTCATCCGCATGGCGACCGGAATCTCCTTGCCGTGCATGCGGAGCATAAACTGTGTGCCGGCAGCTTGGAGTCTGATGTCAGAAGCGGAAATATCGGCTTGCGGAAGATCGAGCGCGTAGCCGTCCTTTTCACAGGAAATCTCAGAAAACAGGCGTTTTCCGTAGTCATCACCGAGATGAACCACAGCATAGTCGCAAATCGAAAAGAGCATTTTTTTTGCAAGATAGTAATTCTCCATGGTGCCGTGAATATCGAGGTGATCCTGCGTGAGATTCGTGAAGACGGCAGCAGCAAAATGTGTGCAGCCGATGCGGTGCTGTTCCAGCCCGAACGAAGAAACCTCCATCACGACATGGGTACAGCCGCAGTCGCGCATTTCAGCGAGCAGCTCAAAGTATTCGGCAGGCAGCGGCGTGGTATTCTTGGAGGGCTTTACAACATCTCCGATTTCGTACTGCACCGTGCCGATGAGACCGGTTTTATGTCCGGCTGCGGTCAGCATCTCCTTCACCAGCGTAGCGGTCGTCGTTTTGCCGTTTGTGCCGGTAATGCCGATCATCGTAAGATCGCGTTCGGGATGGCAGTGCCATGCAGCGAGCAGATTACCGTAGGTGATGCGTGTGTTTTCGACGAGAATCTGTCTGTCACCGAGACCGAGATCACGTTCCGCAATGACGCAGACCGCGCCGTTTTGCAGCATGCTTTCGGCAGCGTCATGACCGTCGAAGTGCAGCCCTTTGATGCAGACAAAGATCATGCCTTTTTTAAGCAGCTTTGTGTTATCGGTCACGCCGGTAATTTCAGTATCCGGCAGCGCAGTGGGCAGCCCCTCTAAAACACTGTAAAGATTCATACGGTTTTGATTCATGCGATACACCTCTTTATCTGAGCGAGTCTGTTCTGAACAAGTCATCCGGTTTCGTCCATAGAGCCGAGATCAACGGTAATGACGGACCATTTTTCAACAGTCGTGCCGCCCGGTATGCTTTGGAGCAGCACCTGCACGTCATCGCGGGAGGCAGACGCACCCTTGGCAATGAAATTGAGGCCAACCTCTGCAAATTTCGCATTGGCTTCCGCCATGGAGAGTCCGACGACATCCGGCACCTCTACGGTTTCCGTCTGTGTGATGCCGCCTGTATAGAGGAGAACGGTGCTGCCGACGGTGACTTCCGATCCGGTCAGCGGCGTCTGCATGGAGACATACTGACCGTCACCGATGGTTTCGTAGCTGAGTCCCAGCTCGTCAAGCGTCTCAATCACCTGCGTCACGGAGTTATCAATCAGCAGCGGAACCGTCACACGCTTTGCAGACTCGTCATCCTCGTCGTAGGAAGGATAGTAGCCGAGATACGGCAGAGCTTTTTCGAGGACAGAGCGTGAATACGGCGCAACGACCGACGAGCCGTAGTAGTCAATGGACTTATTCGGCTCATCGGCAAGGATGAGCAGAACGATTTCGGGGTCATCGGCAGGGGCAAAGCAGCAATAGGAGGCGATATACTCCGCGAGTTCGGCACTGATGTAGCCTTGGAGTTTCTGCGCCGTACCGGATTTTCCGCCGATTTTATAGCCTGCAATGGAAGCGTTGCTTCCGCCGTTGTTATCAACAACCGCTTGCAGAGCTTTCCGCATTTCGGCAGACGTCTCCTCAGAGATGACCTGTCTGCGGACCGTTTTTTCGTTTTGCAGCACGACATTGCCCGCCTGATCGACAACCTTGCTGACGACATAGGGCTGCAAGAGCTGACCGCCGTTGACGACCGCAGCATAGCCCGTGACCATCTGGATCGGAGAGAGGGCGTTTGCCTGCCCGAAGCTGGACGACGCCAGATCGACCTCACTCATGTTTTCAAGATCAACATGAATCGAGTTGGTTTCGCCGGGGAGGTCGATGCCGGTTTTCTCAGCAAGACCGTATGCGCGGAAATACTGCGCAAAGAGTGTTCTTCCGAGCTTCTGCCCGACGCTGATAAACGCAGGGTTACAGGAATTGATGAGGATTTCCTCAAAGGTCTCGGAGCCGTGACCCGAGATCTTCCAGCAGTGATACGGAATTCCGGCGACATCGACCGTTCCGGGGCAATAGAATGAATCGGAATAGGAAATTTTGTTTTCTTCGAGCGCGCTGGATGCAGTATAGACCTTGAAAACGGAGCCGGGGGTATAGGTTTCGGTGACCGCCTTGTTTCTCCACTGTGTTTCGCGGGCGGCACCGAGAGCCGTACTGCGTTCGTCCTCATCGGTGATTGCATTGATTGCATCAAGTACATCGGCATCTGCAATTTCATAGGGTTCATTGGGATCGAATCCGCCGACGGAAGCCATTGCCATGACCGCACCGGTTTTGGCATTTAGGATGATACCGCAGGCGCGGTTTGCAACCTCATAGGTATCGACCATATCACTGACGGCGTTTTCGAGATATGTTTGCAGGGTCATGTCGATGGTGAGATAAACGTCATCGCCGTCCTGCGCGGCATATGTTTTGGAATAGCGGTAGGGCATTTCATTGCCGCTGGCATCGGTCGCCGTGATGGTTTTCCCGTCAATGCCGGAGAGATACTCGTCATAATAGGCTTCGACGCCGTAGAGACCGTTTCCGTCGCTGCCGGTAAAGCCAATGACGGCAGCAGCGAGTTCATTCTGGGGGTAGTAGCGTTTGGTATCGGATTCACGGCTGACAGAAGCGAGGGAAATTTTGCGTTCGCTGCCCGGCACCTTCATTTCGGAAACATAGTCGAGAATTTTGTCTGCTTTGGTCTTTTCGACCTGTTTTTTGAGGACAATATAGTTGCTGTCCTTTTTGTCGAAGGCATCGAGGACATCGCCGTATTCGAGTTCAAGGGTATCCGCGAGGAAGGAAGCGAGCTGCCGTTTGACCTCGCCGGTATCGACCAGATCAGGTACCGCATCGGGGTCTTCGCTCTGCTCGGCACTTTCGATCTGCTTCTGATTGTTCTCCTCAATCAGCTCCATTTCCTTTGCAAACAGACCCGGATCAACAAAAATGCGGTAAACCGTCGCACTCTGTGCAAGGACAGTGCCGTTCGCATCAAAGATGGTGCCGCGGTTTGCAGCCAGCGTAATGGTGCTGAACTGACGCGAGCTGGCACGCTCGGTATATTCGTCATGCTGAACAATCATGATGCGGAACAGGTTGACCGACAGTGCGGTCGCAGCGGTCAGAATGCCGCCGAGCAAAAAGCCGTTTGCACGGATCTTCATGCTTTTCGAGGGACCTTTTGAACGGTATCCGCGCTTCCATGTACGGTTGCTGGATGCTTTGACTTTTCCCTGTTTGCTTTCGGGCTTACGTTCCGGCATGGATACACTCTCCTTTCGGTAATCTGGAAGAAAAAAGCGGGAGGGGGATAACAAAAAAATCAGGCGGTGAGATCCCCATTCTCCCGCCCGCACGAATGCAGAGCAATGCGGAGCCGCCGTATTTCATCTGTCTGCACAGATGTGTCCGGTCTTTCAAGCCGCACGCCCGTCTGCGGAAGCCGTGCCGAAGTGAGGCAGGGCACGGGACATCCGCTGAATCATTCGCCTGTTCTTTTGTTCTGCACATTTTGATCTGCCGGCACAGTAAATATTTTTTATATCTGCACCGGATTGCGCGGAAGAAGCGTGCATGTTTCATTTATGTATATGTCACGCACCGCGCAGGAATTCCCAAAAGGAATTGAGATAATCATTGATGGTAACGATGATGTTCTCATCGGGTTCTGAAATCACAACCTCATCTTCTGTCTGAATCTGGACATATTCGATCTGAGACTGATCGAGCTGCCGCAGACCGAGAACATTCTCGGCATACTCCTCGATGTTTTTGACAGTCAGTTTACCCTCCATTTCGGAGCGCATGCTGACGTTCTGCGCCGTAATATCGTCATATTCGGCTTGCAGCTGTGCGAGGGTGGTATAGATTTCGTTGGTCTGCACCTTTCCGTAGATGACGCAGCCGATCAGCAGGACGGTCAGAAGCCCGATGACGACAGAGCCGCCGGTCGTGATACGCCGCTGATAGGAATTGGATTTCCCGTATTCGCTGTATCTGCCGCCGCTGACCTTCCGTCTTGCAGACGGCGAGCCGGCAGCTCTGGACGCTCTGTCCAGAACGGGTGCGGCATCCGCATCCGGGCTGAGATCTTTTTGATCGAGGTATCCGATTTCGGGCTGCTCCGGCGTCCGGATCGGTTCGGCATCCGGTTGGAGCGCGGAAGAGCCGTTGACCATGGACCCCAGAGAGAAATAGAATCCGCTGCGGAACGCAGAATCGAGCCGCAGGAAGCGTCTGGCGACCCAGCCCGCATGGGTTCTTCCGGTATCGTATTCATCCTGATAGTCATAGAGATGGGAGGTATCTGCTGCATCGGCATCCTGTGCATCGGCAGTTTCCGCTGCCGGAGACGCCTCTTCGACGGCATCCGGCTCGTCCTGCACATAGGTCTCGCCGTAGCGCGCACGCATCCGGTTTTGTTCGCTGCGGCGCATCCGATCGAGCATCATTTCCTGTTCATCAGGCTGTTTCT
The DNA here is from genome assembly GCA_045627405.1 of Oscillospiraceae bacterium. Taxonomy (GTDB): domain Bacteria; phylum Bacillota; class Clostridia; order Oscillospirales; family Ruminococcaceae; genus Firm-04. The sequence goes on from JAZQNP010000013.1 coordinate 21,850, forward strand.
CAGCAACGACTGCCTCCGCGATCCGCTCGACAATTTCATCTGCATCCGTTCTCTCTGCATCGAAAATTGCAGCATCATCTGCGTCATCAAAAGCTGCCGGACGATTCTGCATCGCGCGCGTCCGATTGCGTTCACTCTGCTGCATCCGTTCGAGCATCAGCGCATGGGCATCCGGCTGCTGTTCCGCTTCAAAAGCGGCATCCGTATCCTCTGCCGGCAGCAGCTTCTCTTCGGACGCGTCTTCCGGCAGTGCAGGGCTGTCCTGCTGCCAGTACTCCGCACCGAACCGGCGGGCATGCATGAGATTCAGCTCCGTCTGGCGCATTCGTTCGAGCATTTCCTTGCGTTCGCATTCTTTTTGCAGTGCGAGGCGTTCTTCTGCGGACTGTTTCGGGGATTGATGTTTTGTTTTCTTCTTTCTTTTTGTCGGCATATGAATCGGATCGGGGGTGACAGCAGCGAAATTCGCCGCCGGAAGAACCGGAAGCTGTCTGTCTGCTGCGGCACCGCGGTTGCGCTCGGACATATTCCGGCGTTTCTCAGCAGTGAGCCAGCTCTCATGCGAGACCGGTGCAGCATATTCGTACAGCATGTTCATCCCCCTTTCCACGGGACATTGGTTTGCCGCAGCTGCCGACTGTTTATATCTGTGTGCAGTCGGTCAGCCGCAGCCACACTCGTTTTGCGCCGTTCTTTTGCGGCGATAAGGCGAAATTCATCTTCTGCATGGGAGCAGAATATGAAAGATTATTCTCTGATTTTTTCGATGCTGCGCAATTTCGCGCTTCTGCTTCTCGGATTGTCTGCAAGCTCGGCATCACCGGCAGTGAGCGGCTTGCGGTGAACGAGCTGTCCGCGGGGTTTTCTGCCGCAGGTGCAGACAGGGAATTCAGGCGGACAGATACACCCGGTACAGAATTCGGCAAACGCCTGCTTGACCATCCGGTCTTCGAGGCTGTGAAAGGTCAGAATCACGAGTCTGCCGCCGACATTGAGCGACGAGAACGCAGACTCCATTGCAGAGGCAAGGCATTCCAGTTCGCGGTTCAGGCAGATTCTGATCGCCTGAAATGTGCGTTTACAAGGGTTCTTGTCCCGTCTCGCTTTGGCAGGAACGCCTTTTTTGATGAGCTCTGCAAGTGCAAAGGTCGTCGTGATCGGCTGCACCTGTCTGGCAGCGACGATCTGCGCGGCAATGCTGCGCGCATATTTTTCTTCTCCGTATCGGAAGATGATGTCTGCAAGTTCATCCTGCGGCATCGTGTTGACGAGATCGGCAGCTGTCTGACCGCTTTGCGACATGCGCATATCGAGCGGTCCGTCATGCAGATAAGAAAACCCGCGTGACGCATCATCGAGTTCATGGCTGCTGACGCCCAGATCAAGCAGAATGCCGTCAGCTTTTGTATTGTGTGCAGCAAGGACATCATGCAGCTGCGTAAAATTCGTATGAATGACCTCAGCAGGGAGACCCCGGAGTTTCTCGGAAGCCTCTCTGACCGCATCGGGATCCTGATCGAGGGAAAAGAGATGCCCCCCGTTTGTAAGCCGGAGCGCGATCTCACGGGAGTGCCCTCCCCCGCCCGCAGTGCCGTCGAGATAGATGCCGTTCGGTTTAATATTCAGATCGGCAAGCACCTCTTCGAGCATCACCGGCTTATGATAGGCGTAATCCGCACTCTGGCTCATAGCTTAATCCTCATCTGCAATCAGCTTGGCAGCATGCGCAGCGTCCGCACGTTTGCGTTTGAGCAGACCTTCCTTTCTGCGCTGTTCTTCATAAGCGCGCAGTCTGGATTCTGCCCAGATCTCGGCATGATCTCCGATGCCGACGATCACGGCGCGTTCATTTTTGACCGGCTTCCCGTTTTCTTCGAGACCGGAATACCCTTTGAGTTCTCCTGTCAGCGTCAGTCTGCCGTTTTTATCGGCAGTGACCTGTGCTGTCTGCATCGTAAAATCTCTGACACAGTTTCCGATCTCTTCGGAATTATCGCCGTTCTTCGCGCCCTCCGCTTCGAGGAAAGCAATCTGCTTCTGATACCCTTCCTCCGAGCGCACCACGAGAAAGCCGCGGTAGTTGTTATCCGGAGAAATATAGAGCTGCTCTCCGATGCAGGCGCGAAACTGTGACGGAAAACTAATGCGTCCGCGCTCGTCGAGCTGCACGGCTTGTCTTCCTGCAAGGCTTGCCAAAGCGGACGCCTCCCTTCGCGCGCACAGTCAAACTGCGCAGCGGCGCAGGGAAAAGGCTTATCACACCGGCTGACACGGATGCCGGTGTGATAATCTTTTCAAGTTTCACTCGTTCTGTACGCTTTCTACTTTCTGCTGTTCTCCGCATTTTGATATGTCGGAGTGTTCTACGTTCTACGTTCTACATGCGGTGCGATTTATTTTTATATTGTTCAGGCGTTTTCATATGTATCTTGGTTCATGCCCGGTGAAATTCGTGTCATGCCCTTCGGCTCCCACCGGATATAATTGCCGCCCTTTTTTGCCCGCGTTTTTATTATAGCGCATGAAATCGGTTCTGTCAAGCGGCTTTTTGCATTTTTTCGCATCCGATTCTGCGGCAAAAATGATAGACTGCGTATCATCCAAACCAGAAACAATCATTCATTTTTTCGTATTTTCGTATTTTTTGAAAGTCCAGAGAAAACGAAACGCATGTTTCGGGATGGCCTGGGCGCGAATGGGCAGATTCCAAAAAGCACGCATTTTCTAAGAAAATAAAAATCCGTGCCAATCGGTTTGGAAATCTATGAGAATTATCATCTCGATTTTTGTGCATTCCGCCGAAATTTCAAATAATCACCCGAAATCGCCGCAAAATCAAACATGTGTTCGTGTAAAAACGGAATCAGACAAATTTTTCCTTTTTTCTTTCGGTTTGCTCTTTACTTTCCGATCCAAATCGTGTATAATAAGAATATCTATATCAGGACACAGGAGGTGCATATAATATGGAACTCAAATACAAGCGCATTTTGCTGAAACTCAGCGGTGAAGCACTTGCCGGAGAGAAGAAAACCGGTCTGGATTACAGTGTCATCATCCCGATCTGCGAAGCAGTCAAACGCTGTGCAGACGCGGGCGTACAGATCGGCATTGTCGTCGGCGGCGGCAACTTCTGGCGCGGGCGTTCGTCCGGGTCCATGGACAGAACAAGAGCAGACCACATCGGCATGCTGGCGACGGCGATGAATGCACTGGCACTGGCAGATGCACTGGAACATTTAGGCTGCGAAGTGCGCGTGCAGACGGCAATCACGATGACAAAGGTTGCAGAGCCTTACATCCGCAACCGTGCAATCCGCCATTTTGAAAAGGGCAGAATCGTGATATTCGGATGCGGCACGGGCAATCCGTTTTTCTCGACGGATACGGCAGCGGCACTGCGCGCATCGGAAATTGATGCAGATATTCTGATGAAAGCGACGATGGTAGACGGCGTATACGACAAGGACCCGAACAAATACGCTGATGCAGTAAAATATGAGCAGCTGGCATTCTCCGAGGTCATCGGCAGTCAGCTCGGCGTGATGGATTCCGCAGCAGCGGCACTTTGCCGTGAAAACGGAACCACGATGCTGGTATTTGACCTCAGCCGCCCCGATAACATCTACGACGCCTGCATGGGCAAGCAGGTAGGAACGCTGGTCGTACCGGAATAACGCACCTCCGCGCATGAAACCCGGCACCATTCCATATGATAATGAAGACAAAGGAGAACCGTCATGAACGAACTGATGAAAGATAAGCTGAACGCAGCCGAAAAAGGCATGAAGAAAACGATCGAGCGCATACAGAACGAATTTGCATCCATCCGTGCGGGCAGAGCAAATCCGAGTGTGCTGGACAAAATTCCGGTGGATTATTACGGCAGCCCGACACCGATCAATCAGGTAGCAGCGGTATCGGTACCGGAAGCGAGAATGCTGGTGATCACGCCGTGGGATCCGGCGATGATCAAGCCGATCACGAAAGCGATACTTGCATCCGAACTGGGCATCACGCCGACGGATGACGGCAAGGCAATCCGTCTCGTTTTCCCGCAGCTGACGGAGGAACGCAGAAAGGATCTGTGCAAGACCGTGAAGAAATACGGAGACGAAGCGAAAATCGCAGTCCGCAACGAACGCCGCGACGTCATGGATAAATATAAGGCAATGAAGAAGAACTCAGAGATCACAGAGGACGATCTGAAAGATGCCGACAAGAAGGTGCAGACACTCACCGATAAATATATCGAGGAAATCGACAAGCTGGTCGCCGCAAAGGAAAAGGAGATCATGAGCATCTGATCGGCGTGAGAAAACACCAAGGAGCAAAAAGCATATGGCAAGAAAGAAACACGAACCGCCCGTGCCGAGAGAAATGATGCCGCGCCACATCGCAATTATCATGGACGGCAACGGCAGATGGGCAAAGCAGCGCGGAAAAGCACGCACCTACGGGCATGTGCAGGGCGCGCTGGCATTCCGCAAGCTGCTGCGGTACGCAAGAGAGATCGGTGTGGAATACATTTCATTCTACGCCTTTTCGACCGAAAACTGGAAGCGGCCGGACGATGAGGTTCACGCACTGATGGACATTATGCGCAAATATCTGAAAGAAGCATACGAGCATTTTGATCTGCGGACGCGGTTTGTGCTGCTGGGAGACGAAGACGGATTCGAGACGGATCTGCGTCAGCAGTTCATCGACATTCAGAAGGACACCGGAGATTTTGAGCGCATGACAGCGGGCATCGCCGCAAATTACGGCTCCCGTCATGAGATCACCTCAGCGGTCAGGAAACTTGCACAGCAGGTCAAAGCGGGCACCTTGCAGCCGGAAGAGATCACAGAGGAGCTGATTTCACAGCATCTGTATACAAGAGAGATGCCGGATGTCGATCTTCTGATCCGTCCGGGCGGCGAGCAGCGCATATCAAACTTTCTGCTTTGGCAGTGTGCGTATGCGGAATTCTACTTCTGCGACACACTCTGGCCGGATTTCGATGCAGATGCGCTGGACAAAGCGATTGTTGAATTTGCGCGCCGCACAAGGCGGTTCGGCGGATTGAATCCGGATGAACAACAAGAAGCACAAACGTAAAAGGAGACGCGGCTCAGCCGCAGAACACATATGACAACTCGATTGATTTCGGCAGGCGTCGGCGTGGCAATCGCGCTGCTTGTCCTGTTTCTGCACAATACCGTCATGCTGCCGATCGCAGCAGCCGCGGTTTCACTGATTATTATGTTTGAATTCCTGCGGGCGAACAGACTGTTCCGGTACCGTCTGTCGTCGATCTGTTCTCTGCTGTACGCAGCGGTTCTGCCGTTTCTGACAGTCGGATTGGCAGCGCGGTTCCGGCTGATGCTGATGCTCTGCTGCCTGATCGGACTGATGGCGGACTATGTACTCCACCAGACGGAGATGCCGGCAAAGCATTTCTTTGGCTTTGTGGCAGGAACGCTGCTGATTCCGGGCGCGATGGCATGTGCCATCACACTGCACAACGCACACGAACAGCACGGCATTGCCTATCTGGTGCTGGCACTGGGCGGTGCATGGCTTGCGGACACAGGTGCATATTTCACGGGAACCTATCTCGGCAAGACACCGCTCTGCCCGCGGATTAGCCCGAAGAAGACGGTTGAGGGCTTCATCGGCGGCATTGTGACATGTATTCTTTTCTTCCTGATTTTCAACGGCATATACAGTGCCGTGATGCAGACGAAAGGCATCGCATTCCATGTGAGCTGGATCTCGACTGTGGTGATCGCAGCGGTCATCGCAGTGCTGAGCACGCTCGGCGATCTTGTCGCCTCTGTCTTGAAGCGTCAGCTGGGGCTCAAAGATTACGGCACCATCATGCCGGGACACGGCGGTCTGCTGGACCGCTTTGACAGCGTGCTTCTGGTATTGCCGTTCTTCTGTGCATATGTACAGGCGACATCGTTCTTCAATGTCCGCTGATCTACGCTCTGCTCTGCGCAAAGCGGAACAGAAAAATATCTGAGGAGAACCGAAACCATGATGAACAGTATAGCAATTCTCGGATCAACAGGCAGCATCGGCACGCAGGCGATTGAAGTGGCGCAGAAGCACAAGATGCGCGTGACGGCACTCGCAGCAAATACACGGGTGGATGCGCTTGTGAAGCAGGCAAAGGAGCTGCGTCCGGAGATGCTGTGCATCGCAGATGCGTCGTATTATCCCGCATTAAAAGAAGCGGCAGCCGGTCTTGGCTGCCGCCTTTTGGCAGGCATGGAGGGACTCTGCGAGATCGCACAGGCAGACAGCAGTGAGATTCTGCTGAATTCGGTTGTGGGCATGGTCGGCTTGCTGCCGACGCTGACGGCAATCGCTGCGGGAAAGCCGCTGGCACTTGCGAACAAGGAAACGCTGGTGGCAGGCGGCGCACTGGTTATGCAGGCAGCAGCAGAAAAAGGTGTACCGATTTATCCGGTAGACAGCGAGCATTCTGCGATTTTCCAGTGCTTGCAGGGGAACAAGCGGTCACAGCTGAAAAAGATCATCCTGACCGCATCGGGCGGACCGTTTTACGGGAAAACAAAAGCAGACCTTGAAAACGTCACCGTAGCGGACGCGCTGAACCATCCGAATTGGAGCATGGGCAATAAGATCACGATTGACTCCGCCACGCTGATGAACAAAGGCTTGGAGTTCATCGAAGCGCGCTGGCTGTTTGATCTGACGCGGGAGCAGATTGAGATTGTGGTACACCGTCAGAGCGTCCTGCATTCTGCGGTGGTATATGAAGATGAATCGGTAATCGGACAAATGGGCGTACCGGACATGAAGATTCCGATTCAGTACGCACTGCTGTATCCGGACCGGCTCCCCTGCCCGACCAAACCCCTGTCGCTGACAGATTACGGCACACTGACTTTTGCAAAGCCGGATTACGAGACGTTCTCGTGCCTTTCGGCATGTATCAGAGCCAGTGAGATGGGCGGCAGCGCACCTGCGATTGCAAACGGCGCAAATGAAGCCGCCGTTGCAGCATTTTTGTCTGAAAAGATCAGCTTCCTGCGCATCGGGGAACTGGTGACACAGGCAATTCAGGCGATCCCGACAACCAAACTGAACAGATATGAAGATGTCGTGGCAGCAGACAGAGCCGCGCGCGAATATGTCGCAGAAAATCTTTGATGCGTCATCTCTGAACGGAGGCAATGCATGACTTTACTCACGGTACTGATTACCATACTCTGCTTTGGCGTCATTATCATGATACACGAAGCGGGACATTTCTTTGTCGCCAAGAAGTGCGGCATCCGCGTGCTGGAATTTGCCGTCGGCATGGGACCGGCAGTGATCTCGCGGCAGCGCGGGGAAACGAAATACTCGCTGCGGCTGCTGCCGATCGGCGGCTTTTGTCAGATGGAAGGCGAGGACGAAAACAGCAGTGATCCCCGTGCATTCCGCAGTCAGGCAGTCTGGAAGCGGATCCTTGTGACTGTTGCCGGCGCGACGATGAATCTGATTTTAGGATTTCTGCTGATTATACTGGTGACCTGCATAGACACTGCGATCACGACGACGATTGTATCGGATTTCCACACAGATGAAGCGGGCAATACAGTATCATCCTCCTCGCAGTGGCTGGAACCGGACGACCGGTTTGTAGAGATCAACGGACTGCACATCTTCACGGCAACGGACATTTCCTACGCCTTGCAGAACACCGACAAGGATACCTATACGGTGGTTGTGGAGCGCGGCGGACAGAAAGTCACATTGGAAAATGTGGTATTTGAGGACACATTAACAGGCGGCGTGCTGGATTTTTATGTATACGGGCAGCATAAGAGCGTGAAAAATGTGCTGGTATACACCTGCAAGAACTTTGTATCGACGGCACGGCTGATCTGGATCTCCCTGTTCGATCTGCTGCGCGGACGATACGGCTTCAAGGATTTGTCAGGCATCGTCGGCATCGTGGATACGACAACGGAATATGTGCGTCAGAGTGCGAATTTCCGGGAAGCTGCAATGACCTTGTTTGACCTGATGAGCTTCATCACAATCAACATCGGCATTTTCAATCTGATTCCGTTTCCGGCACTGGACGGCGGACGTCTGGTATTTCTGTTGATCGAAGCGATCCGGCGCAAGCAAATGCCTGCAAAAATAGAAGGCATGATTCACTTTGTAGGATTGTCCGCGCTGATGCTGCTGATGGTAGCAATCACATTTCAGGACATCTTCAAGATTTTCACACGTTAGCACAGGATGAAAAGACTCAAATACACCTGTCTGTTCGGCGGCAAGGAGTACCCGAGGTTTATTGTACTGACAATTTTTGTGATAGTACCGATATTTACGGTGATGCACGAGGACTGGTCTTTTGTCTCCGCATATGCGCTGACAATTTTCTGCGATTTTGCGGCACTGCTGGTGTGTTATTACATTGAACAGCGGCTGACGCCGGAGGAGCGCGAATTGATTGACGAAAGTTCACCGCCGCTCTGGGTACCTGCGTCACAGAATGTCTGTGAGGTGGCAGCAGATCTTGCACGGTATCCGGGACACTTTGTATATGTGGCTCTGGTTGTCTGCGGCGGCTTTGCACTTGCAGGGGCATTTCCAAAGCACGGCGAGCCGAATTACACCTTAGTCAAGATGATGGCAATTCTGTTCGCAGCGGTGTTTCTGATTGATTTTATTCGCCGGATGATCTGGAAAACAATCGACGAAACAGCCGTATATGCCGTTATTTCGATTGACCACATGTATGATACAACAATCCATGTCCGCGGCGGCTCATATGAAAAGAGCTATCTGGTCTTTTATCAACCGGACGGCAGATATGTTCTGCGGGCAAAGCACGGCACCGGCGACTGCGATTCGATTGCGGTAATCAAATACCGCGGCATGGTGACATGGGTGCCGTATTTCTTTGATCCGTCGAAATTTGAAGAGGATAATCAATCCATCATTTAAGGAAGAGAAAGGACGTATTCTCATGAGAAAACTGCATCCGGTCAAGGTCGGCAGCTGTCTGCTGGACGGCAGCCACATTTACATACAGTCCATGCTGAACACACGTTCAGATGACATTGCAGGCTCCGTGGCACAGGCAAAGGCACTGGAAAAAGCAGGCTGCGAGATCGTCCGTGCGGCGATTCCGAATCAGGATGCAGTCGCACTGATTCCGGCGATCAAGGATGCAGTGCAGATTCCGCTGGTCGCGGACATTCATTTTGATTATAAGCTCGCGCTGGCAGCGGCAGACGCGGGGATAGATAAGATCCGCATCAATCCGGGCAATATCGGTTCGGATGATCGGGTCAAGGCGGTGGCAGACAAGTGCCGCGAGAAACAGATTCCGATTCGCATCGGCGTCAATTCCGGCTCTGTGGAAAAGGAGCTGCTTGCAAAATACGGCGGACCGACACCGCAGGCAATGGTAGAAAGCGCGTTAAATCACGCGAAGCTGCTGGAAAAATACGATTTTAATGACATCGTTATTTCGATTAAGTCATCGAATGTGCAGAACATGATCTCGTGTTACCGTCTGGCGGCAGAGCAATGCAGTTATCCGCTGCATCTGGGAGTCACCGAAGCGGGAACAGAACGCATGGGACTGATCAAATCCGCAGCGGGCATCGGCTCGCTGCTGCTGGACGGCATCGGAGAGACCATCCGCGTTTCGCTGACTGCTGATCCGGTGCGCGAGATCGCAGCGGCACAGGATATTCTGAAAGCCATCGGCAAGCGCGGCGGCGTGCAGCTTGTGTCCTGCCCGACCTGCGGGCGGACGCGCATTGATCTGATTTCGGTCGCAAATGAAGTGGAAGCAGCACTGCGCGGCTGTGAGAAGAATATCAAGGTAGCGGTGATGGGCTGTGTCGTCAACGGGCCGGGCGAGGCGCGCGAAGCGGACATCGGCATCGCAGGCGGCGACGGCTGTGCTGTGATATTCAAAGGACAGGAAGTGCTGCGCAAGGTCGCAGAATCGGAAATTGTGCCTGCGCTGCTTGCTGAGATTGAAAAATTGTGAAGAAAAGTCAGATTTTGTGCGGCATGATTGAGAGATGTTCTGAGTGCTCCCGATCATGCCGCGATCAAAAAACAAAATCAGGAGAAAACTGACAGCGGTTTGTACCGCTGTCAGTTGTCAGCATAAATAAGAAAGGGAGAGATTCGCATGCCGCAAACGCTGAACGAATTTCTGCGTGAATACAGTGCAAAGCTGCCTGAAACGGTGATGTCCGGCAGCTTGCAGCGTATCCTTGCAAATCAGAGCCGGACAAAGCTGTATCTGGAAACTGCATACGAAACGTACATCCCGTTTGAGACGCTGTCCGCGACGGAAACTGAGCTTGCAGCGCGATTGAAGCTGGAATCGGTACGCATTCTCGGGCGGTATCCGGCAGAGCAGTTTCGGGCTGAGATCTTATCGGATCTGTTTTTGCTGCTGCGCCGGGATTTTTCTGTCATCAACGGCTTTCTCGACGATGCGGAAACGCTTTTGCAGGACGGCGTACTGACGCTGACGCTGATGCACGGCGGTGCCGATCTTCTGGAACGGGAGCATTTCCGCGACGCGCTTTCGCATGCGATTCAGAAGATGTTTTCTGTCAGCATATCGGTGCAGTTTTCCGGCACGCATCTGCATGTAACGGAAGAGCAGCATGCGCAGACAGCGGCTGAAATACCGGACAGTCCGCCGCCGGCGGTATATTCTCCGAAATCCGAAACTGCGGAGAAAGCGGCTGAATTTTCATCGCTTTCGAGCCTCCGGTCCGACATCGAACCGGTCAAGCCGGACCGACCGGACAAAGACACGCTCGGCGTCATATTCGGCAGACTAATCAAGGAAAAACCGGTTTCTGTATCACAGGCAATCAGCGCGTCTCAGAACACATTGGAGAGCGGCGCGAAAAAGTTTGCGATCGCGGTGGAAGTGTTTGCCAAGCCGGACTCGCGCCAGCTGAAAAACAACAAAACCCTGATCACGTTTCCGGTCACAGACTACACAGGCAGTGTGCTGGTCAAGCTGTTTCTGGATGAACAAAAGCTTGCGGATTTCCCGCTTGAAAAGTGCAAAACCGGAGCAAATCTGCTGATTTACGGCACCGTGAATTATGACGAATACGACCACGACATCGTCATCAAGCCGACTGCAATCAACACCTACACACCGGAACGCCGCACGGACGATGCACCTGTGAAGCGCGTCGAGCTGCATCTGCACACGAATATGTCCGCGATGGATGCCGTTACCTCTGCGGAGGCACTGGTAAACCGTGCGCACGAATGGGGACACCGCGCTATGGCGATCACGGATCACGGTGTTGTGCAGGCGTTTCCGGAGGCGATGAACGCCACGGCAAAATGGAACGATTTTCGCGTGATCTACGGCTGCGAAGCATATGTTGTCAACGATCTGGACGCCATTCATATCATAGATACACCCGATCCGCGCACACCGCAGGACGAGGTCATCGTATTTGACGTGGAAACGACAGGACTCTCCCCGAAAAACGACCGCCTGACGGAAATCGGCGCGGTCAAGATCAAGGGCATGCGCATCGTTGACAGCTTCAATACCTTTGTCAATCCGGAGCGTCACATCCCGGAGAAGATCACAGAGCTGACCGGCATTTCAGACGATATGGTAGCCGGTGCGCCAATGGAAAAAGAAGCAGTCGAACAGTTTTTCGCGTTCTGCGGAGAAAATCCTGTCCTGATCGCGCACAACGCAGATTTCGACACTGCCTTCATGCGTGCGGTATTTGCACGGCAGGGACTGGATCATCCGTTTGTGAAGCTGGATACGCTGGTGCTGTGCCGCGTCATGCTGCCGCAGATGGCAAGACATAAACTCGATCAGGTTGCAAAGCAGCTGAAACTCGGCAAATTTGAACATCACCGCGCTTCGGACGATGCCTACATGCTCGCCAAGATCTATCTCACGCTGATGGAGCGTCTGATCAAAGAGAATACAATCCATACGCTGGGCGACCTCAACACCGCACTGCCGGCAGTGGATCCGCGCAAACTGAAATCCTTTCATCAGATCATTCTTGCAAAAAATCAGACCGGCATGAAGAATCTGTACCGGCTTGTGTCCTATTCTCAACTGGATTATTTTTATAAGAAACCGCTGATTCCGAAGTCGCTGCTGGTCAAGCACCGCGAGGGTCTGCTCTACGGCAGCGCATGTGAGGCGGGCGAGCTGTTCACTGCGATTGTCGAGGGCAAATCCGACGACGAGCTGAAACGGCTGGCGTCCTTTTACGATTATCTGGAAATTCAGCCCATCGCAAACAACAGCTTCATGCTGCGCAGCGACCGCTTCTCCGCAGAAACGGAGGAGGATCTGCGCAATTATAACCGCAAGGTCATCGAGATCGGAGACAGCCTCGGCATCCCGACCGTTGCGACCTGCGACGTGCATTTTATGGATCCCAAGGACAGCATCTACCGCCAGATTCTGCAATCGGGCATGGGCTTTGAAGATGCGGACGAGCATGCACCGCTCTATCTGCGGACGACCGATGAGATGCTGGAAGAATTTGATTATCTCGGCGCGGAAAAAGCATTTGAGGTCGTCGTGACAAATACCAATCTCATTGCGGACAAAATCGACCGCTGCCATGCAATCCCCAAAGGCACCTTTACACCGTCGATTCCGGGCGCGGAGGAGGATCTCATCCGCATTACCACAGAGAAAGCAAAGAGCATCTACGGCGATCCGCTGCCCGAACTGGTGCAGAAGCGGCTCGACCGCGAGCTGACTTCCATCTGCAAGCACGGCTTCTCTGTGCTGTATATGATCGCGCAGAAGCTCGTCGCACACTCCGAGGAACACGGCTATCTGGTCGGTTCCAGAGGCTCTGTCGGCTCATCATTCGTCGCCAGCATGGCAGGCATCTCCGAGGTCAACCCGCTGGTGCCGCACTATGCCTGCCCCAAGTGTCTGCACAGCGAGTTTATTACCGACGGTTCGGTCGGTTCCGGCTTCGACCTGCCGCCGAAAGCCTGCCCGGAATGCGGCACGGATATGAAACGTGACGGACATGACATCCCGTTTGAAACCTTCCTCGGCTTCGACGGCGATAAGGCTCCGGATATTGACCAGAATTTTTCCAGCGAATATCAGTCTGAATCCCACCGCTATACGGAGGAACTCTTCGGAAGAGCCAATGTGTTTAAGGCAGGTACCATCTCCGGCGTGCAGGATAAGATCGCTTACGGCTATGTCAAGCACTATCTGGAAGACTGCGGCATCACCGTCAACAACAGCGAAGTCAACCGCCTGATCGCAGGCTGCGTCGGCGTCAAAAAGACCACCGGTCAGCATCCGGGCGGCATGGTCGTCATTCCGGAGGATTTCGATATTTTCGATTTCACTCCCGTGCAGCAGCCCGGTGAACCTGCGGACGATGACGACTCCGAAATGATTATTACAACGCATTTCGATTTCCACAAGCTGCACGATACCATCCTGAAACTCGATGAGCTGGGGCATGTTGTTCCCACACTCTATAAGCACCTCGAAGATATGACCGGCATTAAAATTGCGGATGTTCCGACCACCGATCCGGACGTCTTCCGGATGTGTACCGACTGCTCGGTACTTGGCGTGACCGAAGAGGATATTTTCTGCAAGACCGGTTCGCTCGGCATCCCCGAAATGGGTACAAACTTTACCATCGGCATGCTGCTCGATGCAAAGCCCAAGCTGTTCTCAGACTTCCTGCAAATCTCCGGTCTGTCGCACGGAACCGATGTGTGGCTCGGCAACGCACAGGAGCTGATCGCCAACGGCACCTGCACGATTTCCGATGTCATCGGGACGCGTGACTCGATCATGACCTATCAGCTCTATCACGGTGTCGAGCCAAAACAGGCATTCCAAATCATGGAGGATACCCGTAAGGGAAAAGCCCCCAAAACCTTTACGCAGGAACGTGTCGATATGCTCCGCGAGCACAATGTGCCGCAGTGGTACATCGACTCCTGTCTCAAAATCAAGTACATGTTCCCGGAAGCCCATGCCGCTGCCTATGTCACCGCTGCCATCAAGCTCGGCTGGTTCAAGCTCTATCACCCGCTCGAATATTATGCAACCTACTTTGCAATCCGCGGCGGCGATTTCGATGCAAAGCTCGCCGTCGAGGGCGTGGATGCCGTGCGAAACCGCATCCGCGAGCTGAATGCCAAAGGCAAGGAACGCTCCAAAAAAGAGAACGATCTGCTCGATATTCTGAAAATCGTCAATGAAGCCATGTCCCGCGGCATCGGCTTCCTGCAAGTCAATCTGCGCAAATCCCATGCAACAGACTATCTCATCGAGGACGGCAAGCTCCGCATTCCGTTCGCCGCACTCGACGGCGTCGGCACAAAGGCTGCGGAAAAGCTCTATGAAACCGCACAGCACGGCGATTTCATCTCCGTGGACGAGCTGCAAGAGCAGAGCGGTGCGTCGAAAGCGACAATAGAGGTTCTGGATGCACTCGGTGCTTTGGGCGATCTTCCGAAATCCAATCAGCTCTCCCTCTTCTGACTTGACTTTTTTGTGATAATATGATAATATGTTAGCATGTTAGCATGTTAAAGCGTCCGGCATGCCGGTTTTCTGAGACCGGCTGTGTCTGCATCTGTGCCGGACAAGCCCACTCTTTCGTAAGGAGTCATCTCTATGAATAAATTTGATCTGATCACCCCTGAGGGCACACGCGATTCGCTCTTTGCCGAATGCACACTCCGCCGTGACATCGAGAGCAAGCTGCACAATCTCTTCTCTGCCCGCGGATACAGCGAAATCATTACCCCGACCCTCGAATTCTACGATGTATTTAACCGCAAGGCGCAGCCCTTCCCGCAGGAGCTGATGTATAAGCTCACCGATGCAAAAGGCAGACTGCTCGTGCTGCGGCCGGACAACACGGTTCCGATCGCACGCGTCTGCGCAACCAGACTCCGCGACAGCTCGCTCCCTCTGCGGCTCTATTATAACCAGAGCATCCATGTCATCTCACCGTCGCTCAAAGGCAGGGACGATGAGATCACACAGGCGGGCATTGAGCTGATCGGTTCCGATTCCAGAATGGCGGATCTCGAAGTCATTGCAGCGGCTGTCGATGCGCTGCGCTCCTTCGATCCGGCTTATCAGCTCGAACTCGGCAACGCAGCCCTCTTCCGCCTGCTGATGCAGCAGCTTCCGGCTTCCGAACATGCAAAAGAACAGCTCCGCGACTGCATCGAATCAAAAAATTATCCGGCAATCGGAGACCTGCTCGACACGCTGCCCGATTCCGCTGCCGCAAACGCACTCCGCGTTCTGCCGAGACTCTTCGGCGGTGAAGAGGTCTTTGAAAAAGCTGCTGCCGTCTCAACCGGTGATGCGTTTTCTGCGATTCTCAATGACCTCCATGCACTTTGGAAATCGGTTGCACAGTTTGCAGGAAAAGACCGTGTCAGCGTCGATCTCAGCATGATGCACCGCACGGATTACTATACCGGCATGATCCTCCGCGGCTATCTTTCCGGCTACGGCGAGGAAATCCTCTCAGGCGGAAGATACGACAATCTGATCGCGGAATTCGGCTACGATGTGCCGGCGACAGGATTCGCCGTCAACATTGACGCTGTGACGAAAATCCTGAGCAGACGCGATGCTGCTCCTTCCGGCGCACAAACGAAAGCCAGCAATGTTCTGATCTGGGCGGCGGAGGGCTGTGAAGCCGATGCCGTTGAAGCTGCGACCAATCTGCGCGGAAAAGGGCTTGTCGTGGAGCATTCCCTCTCGGCATCCCTTGCAGAGGCGCGTGCGTATGCCGATGCACACGGCATCGACACGGTGCTGCCCATTGAGAAAAATACGGAAGGAGTGTGACGTATGGCAAGACCGCTTCGCATTGCCCTGACAAAAGGCAGACTCGAAAAAGATACCGTCGGTATGCTGGAAGAGCTCGGATTTGACTGCACACAGGTTCGCGAGAAAGGCAGACGGCTCATCCTCCCCATCGGGGACGGCAGCATTGAATGCGTCCTCGCAAAAGCAAACGATGTCATCACTTACGTCGAACACGGCGTCTGCGATCTCGGTGTTGTCGGCAAGGATACCATCCTCGAAATGCAGGGCAAATTCTATGAACTCGTCGATCTCGGCTTCGGCAGATGCAAATTCGCCCTCGCCGTCAAGAAGGGTACCGATTTCTACTGCGGCTATGCTGTCAAAACCATCGCCTCCAAATATCCCAATGTCACACGCCGCTTCTTTGAAGCAAAGGGCATGGACGTCGATATTGTGAAGATCGAAGGCTCGGTCGAACTCGCGCCGCTCCTCGAACTCTCCGACGGGATTGTCGATATTGTCGAAACAGGCACGACCCTCAAAGAAAACGGTCTCGAAGTCTTTGAGGATGTCTGCGGCATCTCTGCCAGACTCATCGCCAACACCGTCAGCATGAAGCTGCGGCAGAGCGAGATTGAGACACTGGTCGCGCAGATCGAAGGATTTTTGCAGAATACAAAATAAAATACTGCGTTTTTATTCTGAAAAACATTCCGCATACAAGAAAAGGAGGCAGCACGATGAGCCAGCCCGCAACCAACGCACGCTTTCATCTGCCGGATTTCACCCGACACGGCAAGCTCAATCTCGTCATGATAAAGATGTGGAAAAATGCACGCGAATATTTCCGCGACGGCGTGGAGATCGCGTCTGTATACGGCGCATTTCCGCCGTCCATGTGGAACGGCGGCAGACCGCTGCTCGCCATTTGTGACGAAAAATATGTGAGGCAGACCATTGAAGCATTCAATAAAGAGGGCATTCCGCTTCGGTTTACGTTCACCAACCCCATGATCAAAGAAGAGCATCTTTCAGACCGCTTCTGCAATATGGTCATGAAAGCTGCAAACAACGGTCTGAACGAGGTCATCGTGTTCTCGGAAGTGCTGGAAGCATATATCCGCGCCAATTATCCCAAATATAAAATCACTTCCTCCACCTGCAAGCGGCTGACAAATCCGGAAGACATCCGCGCAGAGCTGGAAAAAGACTATCATGTTGTGGTGCTGGATTATGACATCAACAACCAGTGGGAGATACTCGACACGCTTCCGCATAAGGAGAAGCTTGAAATCCTTGTGGATTCTGCATGTATTCCGAAATGTCCGCGCCGTTCTGCGGAATATGAAACCTGCGGCAAGCAGCAGATCGTGTTCAATCGGCATTTGAAGCAGCACCCGAATCAGCCGTTCCGGATGTCCGATTATGATACCGTCACCATGGCGGATTTTGAATGCGCTGCCACACACCGTTCACCGTTTGAGATCCGCGAGCTTCCGCATTTCGTCACGCCGGAGATGATCTGGGGAGAGTATCTCCCCCACGGCATCAATCAGTTCAAGATCTCCGGACGCGGCTGGAATAAGCTTGCTGTGATCGAACAGTATATGTACTATCTCATGAAGCCGGAAACCCGCGATGAAGCGCGCTTCATGCTCCTGCACAATCTGGAACGCAGCGGTGCAGTGAGAATCGACAATATATAAACCGCGGATTCTGTTTGCAATCCGCTGAATAAAGGAGGAGCATCCTATGCAGATCATTCGATGCAACGGAATGGACGAAGCTGCTTTTTTTGCACAGCTTCGCAGCAGAAGCACTGCACCCGATCCGAAAATCGTCGAAACAGTCACACAGATTCTGGAAGATGTACGCACAAAGGGCGATGCGGCTGTGCGTGCCTATACCGAAAAATTTGACGGCAAATGCCCTGAAACATTTGAAGTCGATGCAGATACCATCTCTGACGCGCTTGACGCCGCTGACCCGAAATTCGTGGAGGCATTGCTCAATGCGATCGAGAATATTGCCGATTTTCACAATCGCCAGAAAGAGCAGGGCTTTGTCAATACCAGACCCGACGGCGTGATCCTCGGTCAGAGACTCCGCGGACTCGAACGCGTCGGTCTCTATGTCCCCGGCGGCACGGCGGCATATCCGTCCTCTGTGCTGATGAACGCCATCCCCGCGAAAATCGCCGGCGTCAGGGAACTCATCATGGTGACACCGCCCGGCAAAGACGGAAAGCCGAATCCCGATATTCTCGTGGCGGCTTCCCTCTGCGGCGTTGACCGCATCTTCCTCATGGGCGGTGCGCAAGCTGTCGCCGCGCTCGCCTACGGCACCGATTCCATCCCGCGTGTCGATAAAATCGTCGGACCTGGCAATATCTTCGTCGCAACCGCAAAACGCCTCCTCTACGGCGTGGTCGATATTGATATGGTCGCAGGCCCCAGCGAGGTGCTTGTCATGGCAGACGATTCGGCAAATCCCAAATTCGTCGCCGCTGACCTGATGTCGCAGGCGGAACACGATAAACTCGCATCCTCTATCCTCGTCACAACCTCGGAGCGCATCGCAAACGAAACACTTGCCGAATGCGAACGGCAGATGGCATATCTGCAACGCCGTGAGATCATCCGCGCTTCCCTCGACAGCTTCGGCGCAATCCTCATCTGTGATTCGCCGGAGCAGGCTGTGGACATTGCCAATGAAATCGCACCGGAACATCTCGAAGTCCTGATGGAGAATCCTCTTGAATATATCGGACAGCTCGATAACGCCGGCTCCGTTTTCCTCGGTCCCTATGCCTCTGAGCCGCTCGGCGATTACTACGCAGGTCCGAACCACGTCCTGCCGACCTCCGGCACTGCAAGATTCTTTTCCCCGCTCTCTGTGTACAGCTTCATCAAACGGTCCAGCTTTATCTACTATACCGAAAATGCTCTGCGCGATGCAAAGGATGACATCATCCTCGTCGCAAACAAAGAGGGGCTGACTGCACACGCCAATGCCATCGCCGTCCGGTTTGAGGACGAAAAGGAGTAACGCCGATGAAATTACCCGAAAAACTGACCAGGCTCAAACCCTATGACCCCATCACAGGCAGCTTTCCTGTCCGCCTCGATGCAAATGAATCCTATTTTGATCTCTCCCCTGCGCTCAAAGAGAAGGTCGCAGAGCTCGTGGAACAGGTCGCTTTTAACCGCTATCCCGATCCGGCTGCAACCGATGTCGTCCGCGCCTTTGCTGCCTACTACGGCATCTCCCCCGACTGTGTCACCGCCGGCAACGGCTCCGATGAGATCATCACCCTCCTGCTCGGCACCTTTTTACAAAAAGGCGCGAAGCTCGTCACGGTAACGCCGGATTTCTCTATGTACGGCGTCTATGCCTCGCTCTCTGAGATTGCGGTCATCCCTGTGCAGAAACAGGAGAATCTCCAAATCGACATGGACAGGCTGATTGCTGCTGCGCAAAATGCCGATGCGGTTGTTTTCTCCAATCCCTGCAATCCCACTTCCCTCGGTGAACCGCGCGATGCTGTCATTCGCCTGATTGAAGCTGCTCCCGATTGCCTGATCATCGTCGATGAGGCGTATATGGACTTCTGGGATGAGAGCGTTCTCGATCTCGTCACAAAATATCAGAATCTCATCGTTCTGCGCACCTGCTCCAAGGCGATGGGGCTTGCTGCCGCCAGAATGGGATTTGCCGTCATGGATCCCTATAAAACCAATCTGCTGCGTGCGGCAAAATCCCCCTATAACTGCGATGCGATTACGCAGGTCATCTGCGCAGCCGTTCTCAGAGAACAGGAGACGCTCCTGCACTGCCGCGATGAGATCATTCTTCAAACACAGCGGCTCTATGCCGCGCTCTCCAATCTCGTTCACCGCTATCCCGCTCTTCTGGATACGGTTTTTGCACCGCGCACAAACTTCGTGTTTGTCAAAACGAAATACGCAAAACAAATCTTTGAACAGCTCCAAGCCGCCGGCATCGCCGTGCGCTGCTTCCCGGACGGTCTTCGTATCTGCGCAGGCACCGGCCGTGAACAAACCCTCCTCCTCAGTGAGCTCGAACGCATCCTGCAAGCTGCGGAACAATAATACAAATTCACGTTCCATAAGAAATACGATGAGACGCAGTCCGCTTTCCGAACTGCGTCTCATCTTCTTTACTGCAATCTATTTTCCTTAGTGAAATGACGGCGGTTTGACCGGCGCGGACGGAAACCGGCTGTTCGACGGCGACGGCTCGGACATGCTGAAATACATCTTCGCTGCCTTCGTTGTACCAAAATCCCGGTTGGAACCCGTTTTCTGCACCTTGTTGAATGCCTCCTGGAACATCGCGTTATGCGCCTCTTCCCGGTTGAGCAGAAAATCTATCGTCTCCCTGACCTTCTTGTCCGCAATCTGACGGTAAAGATATTCATAAACAACCTTCGCACGCTGCTCCGATGCGATATTCGACAGCAGATCTGCGCAAAGATCTCCGGTGACAGTTACATAATCCCCTGTCCACGAATATCCCGATGCATTGATCAGTCCCGGACTCAGACCAAGCTGCACATGACTCTGAATCTCTCCGTTCACGACCGGTGCTGCATCTACTTCGTGTCCGTTCAGCAGATTGATCGTCTGCGCAACCATCTCCATATGACCCAGCTCCTCTGCCGCAATGTCCAGAAATAAATCCTTGATCTCCGGATCCTTGATGCGGAAACTCTGCGCCATATACTGCATTGCTGCCTTTAATTCGCCGTTCGCTCCGCCCAGCTGCTCTTGCAGCAGTGCCGCATACTGCGGGTTCGGCCGCTCGACCGCTACCGGGTGAAACAGTGCTTTCTCATGCTTGAACATTGGCTCTCGCCTCCCTTTCTGTCCGTAGAATTCCCAGCGTCAGTCAGGATTATGCAAGCCTATTTTCATTTTTCTTTTTCATAAAACATGACTCCGCACTGCACAACCCCGATGCAGTTACTTGCCTCTGCGTGCGTTGTCAGCCGCAATCTCCTCGCACCAGTCTGCCGTCACTGCACGGTTCTCACGCATCGCCCGAATCGGTGCCGCGAGTGTCCGGAATACTGCTGCCGTTCCCGCAGAATCAGAATTGTAATTCACCGCACGGTCTTCCGAAATCCCGACCTTCGCAGCCTCTCCGATTGCATCAATATTCGCACCGATGAACAGGAATTCCCAGCCTTCTTTTTTCTGCGCTTCAATCAGCTTTTTCAGTTTCGCATAGGTGAACTCACGGCTCGCATTCTCCATGCCGTCTGTCGTGATGATGAACATTGTATGCGCCGGAACATCCTCCGGCCGCGCGTACTTGTGAATGCTGCGGATGTGGTTGATCGCACTGCCGACGGCATCCAGCAACGCGGTGCAGCCGCGCACGGTGTAATCTCTGTCTGTCAGCGGCGCAACCTCCGCAAGCTCTATGCGGTCATGCAGCACCTCACTGACGTGATCAAACAGCACCGTCGAGACATATACCGTTCCCTCGCCCTGCTTCTGCTTTTCGATCATGCCGTTGAAGCCGCCGATCGTGTCCCCCTCCAAGCCTGCCATGGATCCGCTCCGATCCAGCAGAAATACCAGCTCCGTTACATTATTGTTCTTCTTCATTTTCTTTTCCTCCTTCTTTTTCGTGAGGCTTTGTTTGCCTCCTGTGATTACAGTATAACAGAAATCAAAAGGAAATGTGTCGCCTGTGAAGCGACATTTTCTCGCCGCCAAAAAAACGCATCCGACCTCCGCCGGATGCGTTCTGTTCTCCTATGCTTCAAGCTGTCTGCCAAGAAACTGTGATGCCGCTGTGATCAGCGATCGCTGCAAATCTGTCGGTGCTGCCGTCTTCGACGGATCCGAACTGTCAAGAAATGCCACCGCACCGGTCACATCCCCTGCCGTCAGGATCGGCAGACACGCAAAGGCTGTGCGCATCAATCCTTCAACCGGACGCATATGCGCCCCGTTCCCCGATTCTGCATAGTACATTCTCCGCGATTCCATCAGCTCTTCCAGATCCTGCGATACCCGCCGCTCACTGAATTCCCGCTTCTGCGCGCCCGATACCGCTACCACATGATCCCGGTCAAATACGACCACCGGACAGCCCGCCAGCTTTTGCATGATCTCTGCTACCTGAGTCGCGTTTTCACTCATCTCCCCAAGCGCAGAGTACTTGCGGAATACGACCTCGCCGTCCGTACTCGTGTATATTTCAAGTGGGTCTCCCTCCCGAATCCGCATCGTTCTGCGAATCTCCTTCGGGATCACCACTCTGCCTAAATCATCTATCCGGCGTACAATACCTGTTGCTTTCATTCTTTCCTCCTGCTCTGCGATGCAGAGGCTTTTCGTTTTCGCTATTTTGGATAGCTCATCGGTATTGTTTGCCGCCCGCCGGAATTTATGCATTACGGGAAATGGGGATTTTTACCGAAAGATTCCAGTTCTTTCCAATCAGCAAATTCTGCCGGCACCTTTCTCTGAATATGATCGGTTTCTAAACGGTCTGTTATGCAAAATTCATGTGGATTCATCTTCTTTTCACCCCTGTACTTGCATTGTAGTATCCATTCGGAATCATATCCGAGCGTTTGCGGTCAAATACATTGTCAAGCATAAAAACAGTCGGCGGCTATTTGCGGGATGAAGTGCAGCCGGGCTTTGCGCAGCTACACAGGTTGCTGACCGCATTCCCGGCGGGCGAGATGCCGGAGATGTCCGGATTCTCTCTCTTTCAGCCGGTTCGAGCGGAGATGATTGGCAATCAGGTATGGTATAGCTCTGACTTGCCTTGCAATGCGTTTTTGCTGATGTTCCGCGATGTACTGAATACAAACGGCACGGCAATCTGCGCCTGCATGGTCTGCGGAGAATGCTTCTGCGGCAAACCGGGCGACGATTACTGCGGGGACAAGGAATGTGTGAAGTTTCATGACAGTGCCGACCCATACCTGCGGAAAAAGGAACTGTCAGCGATCTCTGACACTGCCGGCACGCGCGTGCGGAGTATCCGCGCTCAGCTGCGTGATATTTGCGGCACAGAGCAGGCGGTGCTGGATGTCAATGCGTTTGCCAATCCCCTGAAAGACGCGCTGATCGCCAAGGTCAAGCTGCTGCGCGGGACGGATGCATCGGTCAAGGAGATTCGGCGGCTGCAAAAGGAGAAGGAGAGTTTGTATGATAGGCTCAATGAGAAACGGAAGGAGATTATTGAGGAATACGGCAAAAAGTTGTGCTGACACATCAATCGTCCTCGATTCCAAAATAAGTCGCCCGAAATGCTTTTGGCGAGCAGCCGACACGCTGCTTGAACGATCTCGAAAAGTGTTCTGTTGAGCGGTATCCGCACTGTATTGCAATCTCCTGAACAGTCAGAGAGGAAGAGCCGAGCAGATGCTTTGCATGATTGATTCGGCTGAGATATACATCCTCCATGCAGCTGATGCCATAAATATCCCGGTAGATTTTTTGCAGTCGGGATACAGAATAATGTGTCCGTTCTGCCATAAGCTGCTGTGTCCATTCCCATTCCGGATGTGTATAAATCTCTGCTCTGAGATGCACAATCGCCGGGTTTTCTTCTTTTCCCCGGATATATTCCTGTTCACGAATCATCAGAGATGCACTGCAATATATAATTGACATCAAAAGGAGAGTCGGCGTGACTGCATATTTTTCCTGCGCCAGTTCCCGCATATAGCAGATGTTCATGATCATCTGCTGTTTCGGCTGACTATGCAGCAGAGCTTGTGCGAATCAGCACCTATGACAACAGCCGCAATCTGAATATCAGCGGCACCGCAGATCACGCAGCCTGCAACACATGGAACACCAATGGGTCGCAGAATGAAAACTGGCGGTTTGATTATGTCGGCACCAACAGCGTCGGCAGGTATTTCAAAATCGTCAACATGGGCACCGGCAGATTGCTCACGGAACAAACATTGGAATCTTTGAGAACACTTACAGTGATGCACAGCTGTTTAAGTTCGTCAGCAATGCGGACGGATCATACAAAATTGTGACAAAGGTTTCCAATGATGCAAGCTGTATCGACACAGCAGATACTTCTGTCGGTGCAAATGTGCAGGAATGGACGCTGAACGGATCTTCGGGGCAAAATTGGTATCTGGAATATGTCAGCACCGATCTGATTGCCGGAGATGTTAGTCTCGACGGAAAACTCAACGCAGCCGATCTGACGCTGTTGAAACGTGGTGTATTCAGCGGCTTTTCCTCCGATTCCGCATCGCGCTGTGCCGATGTCAATGCGGACGGCACTGTCAATGCAGAGGATGCAAGACTGCTACGTGACTTTCTGCTCGGCAAACCTGTTTCTTTGAAACTAGGCACAGCTTCCGCTGCTGCCGGAACGTCATCGGCTTCGGCATATGAATCTGCCGGATTCCGATTCTTCGGAACGGTCTATCTAGTCGGAGATTCCACGGTCTGCGAATATGACAACAACACTGTTTCTGCGTATAATCGCTATGGCTGGGGCATGAAGCTGGCAGATCAGTTCAATGGAGTCACCGTCAGGAATCTGGCTCTTTCCGGCAGAAGCTCCCGCAGTTTTCTGAATGAGACGAATTACAATACACTTTGCAGCAGTATCGGCAGCGGTGATTATCTCTTCATTCAGTTTGGTCACAATGATGAAAAGACAGATGAGAATACCTATCCGGGGCTCGGAACATATCCGAATCTTGATTGGAATACGCTGGACGGCAGCGGAAAAAATGCAAGCGGACAGTATTCTTATGAATGGATTTTACTGAATCGCTACGCAAAAAATGCAAGAGATGCAGGTGCCGTTCCGGTGCTGGTCACACCGATTACGCGGCGCGCAGCGAACGGTCAGCCGTATTATCAGGCACATACCGATTATCAGCAGGGCTTGCTTTCTATGGCAGCATCAAACGGAATTGCTGCCATTGACCTGACTGCGCTGACCACAGACCTCTACAATCAGCTATATACCGCAGGCGGATCAGATGCAACTGCCGCACTTCATTGCTGGACCGATACGGCACACACCACTCTGGATAACACCCATCTGAGCAGCTACGGTGCAGAAACGGTCAGCCGAATCGTTGCGGAGCAGACAAAACAGCTCGGCCTTCAAATCGGCAATGCAATGAAATAATACCATTCGCTCCCCCTCGCAACAATGCCGGCGTGCAGTTTACGCTGACGACGGCATTGTTGCTCTTTTTTATGCTTTGCTCTGCTTGCGCCAGTTTACAGGAGAAAAGCCGGTCATTTTCTTGAATTGTCTGGAAAAATGCACCGGACTGTTATATCCGCAGCGCAGCGCGATCTCCTCTGCGGTGAGGTTCGTACATTGCAGCATTGTCTTTGCAGCCTCTATGCGGTTGATGATCACATCCTTCATGACCGGAATGCCGAATGCCTCCCGATAGAGCCTTTGAAAGTGAGAGGTGCTGATATGCATCCGTTCTGCCATTTCCGGAATATTCCAATCTCTCTGCGGCACCGCACAAATTTCCTCACGCAGCACCATCAGCTTATCATAATAAAGCAAATATTGTGATGTACTTTGATTGCTGATCGAAAAATCTGAGAACATCGCGGTCATCAGTGCGTTGATGACCGCATTGTCATTGAATCCGCGGAAATGCGCGTCACAAATCAGCTTGAAGTACTGTGCCGGCTGCACTGCATCCGGAATCACAATCGGCTGATTATACGGCAGTTCAAACTGTTTCATGACATCCGGATCACAGGTGAACTGAATCCAGTCATCCATATATTCTTCCCCGTTTGCGGCATAGAAATGCGGCGCGTTGACATCATACAGGATAAACGTATTCGGCGGAAACGGGCGAATCTCTCCGTCTTGTTTCAGGCGGCACTGAGAACGGATCAGCAATGCAAGATAATGCGGATAACCGTTTTGCCGCTCAATCAGAAAATCTGCTTCATGAATATACCCGATTCCCATGTACAGAATCCGAAACATCGCAGTCCCACCTCCGGTTCAATATGTAAATGCTGAACAGGCATTTTCACCAGTTGCCCGATGCGGATCATAAAAGACAGTATAATATGTTAAGATGATTCCATTATATCCCATTCTCATCCGCTTGTCAAGATGCTATAATAAAATTGCAGTACTCTGACCTGTTTCAGCCGCATATCACACCGGTCCTCCGTGACGTTGATCTGGACGGGCTTGTTTCGGTCAGTGATGCTGTTCTCATGCAGCAATATCTCTTATGTCTACGCCAGCGCGACACAGGACAAATGCTCCGGCATGGACAACGCCAACAACGCGGCATACGATAACTTCATCAATCTGCTGACAAAGGAAATCATGCCGTACATGGAGCAGAACTATTCCATCAAAACAGGGCCCGAAAATACTGCAATCACCGGCGGTTCGATGGGCGGCAGAGAGTCGCTGTATATCGGCTTTCAGCGTCCCGATCTGTTCGGGTATATCGGTGCAATGTGCCCCGCGCCTGGCGTTGCGCCGGGTCTTATCTCAGATAATAATTTCAGATTCGGCGATGCAAAGCCCTATCTCCTGATGATTACCGGCGGTTCTGATGACACTGTGGTATTTAATACGCCTACAGGCTATCACGATCTGCTCGTGAAAAACGGCGTCGATCATGTCTGGCATTATGTGCAGGGCGGCGACCATGTCGGCAAGTCCATCCGTCCGCATATGTATACCTTTGTGCGGTATTTGTTCAAGGCAGGTTAAATCTTGCTGCAAAAGAATGCGGTCAGAGCAATGTTTCTGACCGCATTTCAGTATTTATAGATTTCTGTCTGTTTCACTTCGCGATGTACCGTTCCTTCGCCGCCTCCATCCCCATACAGAACACCAAATCTTGACTCTTCCTTTTACAAGACGATATGCACATTGCATATATATCAGCTTGAATAAGTTCCCATTGATGTTCATCCATACGATTCATCGCCGCAGCTATTGACTTCGGGGAGATGGTGTAAAGTATAATATAATCATTACGAAGCAGAGTGGTTTTAGCTTAGATATTTTATTATTCACGCACTATTGCAACAATCCGTGGATATGTTATAGAAGAAAGCTGGTATATGCAATGAGAAGAAAAACTTCTATGATTTTATGCGTACTAACCCTTCTATTTGTATCAGGGTGCAGTACTGACATCGGTTCTTCTATTCCATCATCAGCATCACCTACTGAGTCAGTGGAAAACTCCGAAACCATCGCGATTAAATATATGAAGGATAAGTATGATCTGGATTGCACTGTTGTAAAGGTTTATGGCATAGTTACTGGGTTTATGGGCGATTCATTTGATCAGGTGTTGATGCGCCCCACAGATGATCCAAATGGAGATAAGTTGAAGGAAAACGAGGGGCAGCGTTATCTTGACCTAGTGAATTTTGCAGATCAATATGGTTCGACATTTGCAGTGTATATTAATGGTTCTGATAAAGCGGTGATTGGTGATCAGTATATGTGGTATAGCGTTTATCCACTCTTTTATTCTTGGATAAACGACAAGTTTTCCAGATTTACGCCAAATCAAACTGGGCGTTGCCATATTTTAGATTGCAACACAGTTGAAGGGCAATTTCATTATTGCTTTTCACCTCGTTATTCTTTCGTTACAACGGTCGAAGAATTAGAAATTCAGTTGGAGTGCATGAATGTTCAAATTTGTGCATATTATTTGGAATCATCCAAGATAACAAACCAGAATTATTGGGATGCGTTTAAGTCGCAACTGAACAGCCAATATCCATTCAATTACTTCAATATGAGAATTTATGAAGTACCTGATTCTATCTACCAACAAGCAGTGTCAAATGTAGCTATATACCAGATGGTTAGTAGCACTGATTATCCCACGTGGCTTATTAAATTTGGCAGTTATTTATGATGAATAAACTAGAACCGTAATATAACATGACACTTATTGAGGATAATTCAATTAGAAAAAAGAAATAATGATAAATCTTATGATCCGCCTCAAACGGTACTCATAGGTCGCACCGATTGAATTTGGTACTGCCGGCGGAGCAACACTTGCAGGTTCAGGAGATTTATGCGAAAAGCTCCCTGATCCTTCGCGGACCGCAAAGCCGAAAACGGGCACCGGAACAACACCGGTACCCGTTTTTTTGAGCAGCGTCATAACGGAAAACACATTCGGAAATCAATCCGCTGCGGCAGGATTGACCGGAAGAGTTTAAGATATTGCCGATACCGGTTACGGTTGTGCCGTCCTTCGAGGTGACAGAAACGGTGTCTTTATTCTCATCGGTCACATAGAGGATGATCGCATCGGGTTTCAGAAGTCCGTTGTCCTGATAAGCACCGACACCCTCTGTATATTGGAAATGTGCATATCCGGAGCGATCCTGCGGGCTGACTTCGACACCGCTCTGAACAATCACACCCTTGGACGTGGTCAGGGATACGGCGTACGTTCCTGCCGGAAGTCCCGGAATATCCACGCGCAGACCTGCATTCGTATCGCGCACAAGATAGGTCAGGTCATCTCCTGTCAGTGTACCGGAAGCAGTGCCGGAATAGGAAACACCGGTTACATCCGCATCACTGAGTCCCGAAAAGACGACATACAGCATTTCGTTCCAGCCGCCTGCACTGACAGCAGTGACCGTGCCATTATCTTCCGCATGGATCGGGATTGCCGCGGTTGACAATGCCGCTGCGGCTGCCGTCACACAGGCAGCAAAGCGTCTGTTTCTCTTTTTCTCTTTGTTGTTCATGATTTCCCCTCCAAAATAAAAAATCGGCAGTAATAATTGCCTTCTCTATCTTATCACTCGTTATTCATAAAGTAAATGATACATCATCCGTCGATCATGACGAATAATATGGAAGAATTCATCTTATAAACTGCAATATGATTACAAGACAGCACGCAGATGACAAAGTTCCTGATTGATGTACCTTTGAATAAACTGAGCGCACGCAGAAAACTTCCTGCGTGCGCTCATTGAATGGAGGAATAAAAGAATTAGTTTACGTTAGCGTAGGTTAGCGTAGGTTAGCGTAGGTTAGCGTCGAATATCACAGCGCATTTCCATAATGCTGCGAATCGTTCCGACATCGTCGGTAATATTGGCGTCTCCGTGAATTGTATGCTTGATCACGCTGCTTGCCACAGCGAAATTGACCATTTCGTCAGGCTGAAAACCATGCAGCATCGCATAGATCAGACCGCTTGCAAACGCATCGCCGCCGCCGACGCGGTCGAGAATATTGAAGGTAAAGAGCTTGCTTTCATAGGTCTGCCCTTCATACCACAAAAATGCCTTCAAGCTGTTTTCGCTGCCGCTGTGTACATACCGCACATGGCGGGCGATACATCGGATATTCGGCCAGCGTTCGATAAATTTGCGGAATATCGCATCCTGCTCTGCAAAGCTCGGCTGAAACGGTATGCCGTCCTTTTCATCACCCTGACTGTGATCCGACTCATCACGCCAGAGGTGATACGGCTCAATGCCGAGCAGCACATCCACATAGGGCAGATATTCGGTACAGAGATCCCGCGCCTCCTCCCAGCTCCAAAGCGTGCTGCGGAAGTTTCCGTCGAAGCTGACGGTCAGACCGAGCTCCTTGGCAATGATCAGGCTGCTGCGCACCAGATCACGGCAGTTCCGGGAAAGTGCCGGCGTGATTCCGCTCATATGCAGCCATGAATATCCGTTCAGCAGCGCACGCAGATCAACCCGGCTGTAATCATACTCGGAAAACGCACTGTGTTTTCTGTCGTAAATTACTTTACTCGGCCGGATGCCGTAGCCGGTTTCAAGATAGTAGCTGCCCATGCGGTGCGTCGGAGTCTCCTCGGGCGTACTCAGAATCACTGCGCTGCAATGCACATCATTGCTGCGCAGCATACGAACTGCACTCTTTCCGATACTGTTATCGGGAACGACACTGAAAAATGTGCTGTCAACACCCAGATTCGCAAGGGAAAGCGCGATATTTGCCTCGCTTCCGCCATAGCTTGCGGAAAAACATGTCGCTGTCCGAAGCTTCTCATAATTCGGGGGCGTCAGGCGAAGCAGGATCTCACCGATCGTGATAAATCTGTTCATTTTGAAAAATATGCGACTGCGTTGTGATAGCAGATGTCCTGCACAATCTTTCCGACAAATTCAATATCATTCGGATATTCGCCGTTTTCGATCAGCTTGCCGAACATATTACAGAGAATTCTTCTGAAATACTCATGGCGTGTATAGGAGAGGAAGCTGCGGCTGTCTGTAAGCATACCGACAAATTTTGAGATCAGACCGAACTGTGAGAGTGTCGTCAGCTGCCGTTCCATGCCGTCCTTCTGATCGTTGAACCACCATGCGGAGCCGAACTGAATCTTTCCGACAATACCGCCCTGCTGGAAGCAGTTCATGAGTGCAGCAAGAACCTCGTTGTCACGCGGATTCAGGCAGTAGAGAATCGTTTTGGGGAGTTCGTCCGTGCTGTCGAGCGTATCCAGCAGCATGGAAAGCTTCTTTGCAAAGGTCTGATCCTCGATCGCATCAAAGCCCGTATCGGGTCCGAACAGTTCAAAATATTTTCTTGAATTGTTCCGCAGTGCGCCGATATGATACTGCTGCACCCAGTGCAGACGCGCATACTGACGGCCGAGATGCACAAGTACATACCCCTTGTACTGCTCAATCTCCTCACGGGTCAGTTCTTCGCCGTTCAGTGCTTTTTTAATGATCTTGTCAACAGTCTCTTTCTGTGCAGGCAGGAACATGACAACATCGAGTGCATGATCGGAGCAGACACAGCCGACACTGTCAAAATATTCAATCCTTTTTGTGAGCGCGTCACAGAGGCTGTCGATTCCGTCGATCTGAACGCCGGCAGCGTCAGCGAGCTCTGCGATATACCTGCCAAAGGTCGGCAGCTCGATATTGATCGCTTTGTCAGGTCTGAATGCAGGGCGCACATCAACCGAAAACGAAGTATCCTCCCGAAGGAGCTTATGAAAATGCAGATCGTCAATCGGGTCATCGGTCGTGAAAAGCGTCTTCACATTGCTCATCTCGATCAGCTTTCTCGCGGTCAGCGTTTCCAGCTTCTCGTTGCACTGGTTGTAAATCCGCTCTGCCGTTTCCGGAGAAAGAACCTCCTCAATCCCGAAATACCGGCGCAGTTCCAGATGCGTCCAGTGATAGATCGGATTGCCGATCGCATAGGGAATGACCTCTGCGAACTTCATGAATTTTTCCTGCCGGCTCTTGTTTCCGGTGACATATCCTTCTTCAACGCCCATTTCACGCATCAGACGCCACTTGTAGTGATCGCCGCCCAGCCAGCACTCGGTAATCGAGACAAACCGTCTGTCTGCGTAAATATCCTCCACGCTCAGATGGCAGTGATAATCAAAGATCGGCATGTTCTTTGCGTATTTATCATATAGCGTCTTCGCTGTTGCATTTTCCAGAACAAAGCTCTGATCCATAAATTTCTTCATAACAAACTCCTCCTCAAAGTGTCACGCCTGTTTTAAAAATAGCAATGTCGCGTGAATTGAAGCGTTCATTGACTGTCTGCCTGCCGTTTGCGATTTCGACGACCAAGTCAATCAGCTCGCAAAGCTTGCTTTCAAACGAAGCTCCCTCCGCGATGCTTCCGGCATCAAAGTCGATCCAATTTGGCTTTTTGGCAGCAAGCTCTGTATTGGTCGAGATCTTGACTGTGGGGACAAATCCGCCGAACGGCGTACCACGGCCGGTCGTGAAGAGTACCATGTGACATCCGGCACTCGCAAGATTCGTCACGGCTACCATGTCGTTGCCGGGGCCGTTGAGCAGATTGAGTCCGTTTGTTTTCAGGCAATCGCCGTCAAAAAGCACATCGCAGACGGCTCCGGTGCCGGATTTCTGCGTGCAGCCGAGTGATTTGTCTTCCAGTGTCGTAATGCCCCCTGCCTTGTTTCCGGGCGACGGATTCTCATAGACCGGCTGACCGTGCATTTGATAGTATTCCTTAAAGCCGTTGACCAGCTTCACGATTCTGCCGAATACCGCTTCGTCTGCTGCGCGGTCCATCAGAAGCTGCTCTGCGCCGAACATTTCCGGCACCTCTGTCAGAACTGTCGTGCCGCCCGCAGCAGCCATGTAATCCGAAAATCTGCCGACCAACGGATTCGCAGTAATGCCGGAAAGTCCGTCGGAGCCGCCGCATTTCAGTCCGATGTTCAGACAGGAAAGATCCTTCGGCACACGGCGGTCATGCCGGGCATTCTCATAGAGTGTTTCCAGGAGTGCCGCGCCCTCGGCGATCTCATCGCCTGCCTCCTGCGCAACCAGGAAGGCAGTGCGGCTTTCGTCGTAATCGCCGAGCGTTTCACGGAAAACATCCATGCGGTTGTTTTCGCATCCCAGCCCAAGCACCAGCACACCGCCGCAGTTGGGATGCCGCACCATTCTTTGCAGAATCGTGCGGGTACGTTCATGATCCTCACCGATCTGCGAGCAGCCGTAGGGATGCGTGAACGCAAAACAGCCGTCAATGTCTTCAGGAGACGGATGTCTGCGGTTGAACGCTTCTGCAATCGCTCTTGCCTGCGCATTCACACAGCCGACAGTCGGGATGACCCAGAGTTCATTCCGGATGCCGACCTCCCCGTTCCGCCGCTCATAGACCTGCACAGTCCGCACACTGACCTGCGGGAAGGGCTGAATCTCCTTCGGCTGATAGACGTATTCAAGCGTTCCGCTGAGGCAGGTTGCCATATTGTGGCTGTGGACATGACTGCCTGCTGCAATATCGGCGGTTGCATGTCCGATCACCTCGCCGTACTTGATGACCTGTTCGCCGGCTTTGAGCGGTTTGCGCGCAAACTTATGCCCCTTTGCAATATCTTCAAGCAGCGTGACGCCCTCTGCCGATTCCCCCTTTTTCAGCGCACACAGTGCCACAGCGACGGAATCGGCAGGAGATATTACGATTGTTTTCTTCATGTTACTCACCAAGGAATTCGCGCAGTGCCGCACGTTCGCCGTCGCAGACAATCCGCTCAATATAGCCGGCAACGACGCAGACATTGTCGTCATCTGTCAGATCCTGCCCCCAGAGTTCGACTGCGGAAAGTGCCTTTTTGGCGATTGCACAGTAATCTGTCAGCTTCCACAGATCATTCCAGAAATCAAGATATGCAGGATCGTCTGCAAGCCTGATCTCCTCATCGCCGCGCTTTCCGCGGAAAAATACGATCATCGACGCAAAGGCAAACAAAATGTGCCGCGGAGATCTCCCGTATTTTCTGCGGTAATCGAGGAAGGTCGGCAGCAGGCGCGTTCTGAATTTCGTTGTCGAATTCAGTGCAATCGACATCAGCTCATGCCGGATAAACGGGTTCATGAAACGCTCGATCACATCACCGGCAAAACGATCCAGCTCCGCCGCAGGGAGGTTGATCGTCGGCTTGATCTCGCTTTTGATCAGTCCGCGGATAAATGCACCGGTCTCCGGGTCGGTCACTGCTTCGCGCACAGTGTCGATGCCGCAGAGATATGCGACCGGAACCATTGCGGTGTGCGCGCCGTTGAGAATCTTGACCTTGCGCTGCTTATAGGGTGTAATATCGTCAGCGAAGATTACGTTCAGTCCCGATTTGTCCGCCGGGAATCGCTCATAAATGAACGGCTCCTTCTGAATCACCCAGAGGTGGAAGATCTCGCCTTTGACAATGCTGTTGTCGCAGAAGCCAATCTCCTCGCAGATTGCCTCAGCGGCGTCACGCGGATAGCCGGGCACGATCCGATCAACCAGCGTATTGGTGAAATGGTTTGCGGTCGTGAGCCATGAAAGGAACCCGTCACCGAGCTGATTGATTTTTGCCAGCTCGCAGAGAATGCGCCGGAGCTCATCGCCGTTGTGGTCAATCAGTTCACACGGAATCACCGCAAGCCCTTTTTGAGGATCGCCGCCGAAATGCAGATATCTCGCATAGAGCAGTGCCAGCAGCTTGCCCGGAAAGCTCTTCGGGCACACCGTCAGATCGGTGTCGGTCTCATCCAGCGCAATGCCTGCCTCAGTCGTATTGGAAATCACGATTTGCAGGTCTTCACAGCGGGCATAGGAAAGATACTTCTCATAATCCGTATAGGGAACCACAAAATCTTGCAGGGCATCAATGATTTCACGCTTCTGCACCCGCTCACCGTTTTCAATCCCTTCGAGGCAGACGGTATACAGACCGTCCTGCTCCGAAAGCTCCTTCGCTCTGCCCTCGGGTGTCGGCTGTACAACTGCGACACCTGCATTCATGACACCGTTCCGGTTGAGATCCTGTACAATCCAATCCACAAATGCGCGCAGAAAATTGCCCTCTCCGAACTGCAAAATGCGGACCGGTCTCTCCGCAGCCGGATAATTTGCTCTGTTTAAATTCTTCATAATCGACCCTCAGTTCACTCTTGTTTTGATACGTCTTGTTGTCTGCTTATCAAACAGATAAATGCTTCCGTAAGGAATATAAAATTCAAATTCCTGACCGATCTCCGGCGAAATATGCGGATCAACCTTGATGATCGACTTGATGCCGGACAGATCGGCATAAATATTGGTATTGTCACCGAGCAGCTCCACAAGCTCGACTGCACACTGCATTCTGTATGCCTGACTGACGTCGTCGCTCTCTGCAAGCCGCACCGCCTCCGGGCGGAAGCCAAACATGATCTCCTGCCCTTCATACTGTTCCAGAACCTGCCGGTCAACGGCAAGGCTGAGATCAATGTGATTGTCCGGCAGCCGGATGCAGCCGTTCTCAATGCGCGCCTCGATGAAGTTCATCGGCGGCTCACCGATGAATCCCGCAACAAACAGATTGACCGGATTGAAATACAGTTCATACGGCGTGCCGACCTGCTGAATATAACCGTCGCGCATGACCACGATCCGGTCTGCCATTGTCATTGCCTCGGTCTGATCGTGCGTGACATAGATTGTCGTTGCACCGGTCTCGCGGTGAATCTGCGAGATCTCTGAACGCATCGTCACGCGCTGCTTCGCATCGAGATTTGACAGCGGCTCATCCATCAGGAAGATATCGACCTTGCGGATGATTGCGCGGCCGACTGCGACTCTCTGCCGCTGACCGCCTGACAGTTCACGCGGCTGCCGGTCCAGATAATCCGTCAGACCGAGGATTGCCGCGGTCACGTTGACCCGTTCCTCGATGACATCGTCGTCAACGCCCTGCAACGTCAGCCCGAATGCGAGATTGTCATAGACCGTCATGTGCGGATAGAGCGCGTAGCTCTGGAACACCATCGCAACGCCGCGCTCACGGGGACCCATGTCGTTCGCCTTTACGCCGTCGATATAGAAATCACCCTTGCTGATGTTTTCAAGACCGGCGATCATGCGCAGCGTCGTGGATTTGCCGCAGCCGGAGGCTCCGACAAACACGATGAATTCGCCCTTTTCGATCTCCAAATTAAAATCGTGTACGGCGTGAAAGCCGTTCGGGTAGATCTTATTGATTCCCCGCAAAGTTAAATATGCCATAGCTCAATCCCACACTTTTCATTGGTTTCCCGGTTATCGCAGATCCAGATTGCTGACCGTATCCATATCGTCATAGGTCTGATTCTCGCCGCACATGCCCCAGATGAATGTATAGCAGCTGGTTGCCGTGCCGCTGTGAATCGACCAGCTCGGGCTGATGACAGCCTGCTCGTTGTGCATGATGATGTGGCGCGTCTCCTGCGGCTGACCCATCATGTGGAAGACAATATTGTCGCCCTCAACCTCAAAATAGAAATACACTTCCATTCTGCGCTCATGTGTATGCGCAGGCATGGTATTCCACGAGCTGGTCTGATCGAGTTCGGTCATGCCCATCGAAAGCTGACAGGATTTGCAGACAGCCGGGTGAATATACTGATTGACCACGCGCTTATTGAGATTCTCGGGGCTGCCGAGCGGAATGTGATTTGCCTTTTCTTTCGTGATGAACACGGTCGGATAAGTCTGGTGTGCCGGACTGGAATTGATGTAAAATTTTGCCGGTGCCGATGCGTCATCCGAACGGAATATGACCTCTTTCGTGCCCATTCCGATATAGAGTCCGTCCTTGTAGCCGAGCTGATATTCCTTGCCATCGAGAATCACGGTGCCGGCTCCGCCGACATTGATGATACCCATTTCACGGCGTTCGAGGAAATATTCCGTGCCGAGTTCCTTGGTGCTGCCGAGCTTCAACTCGAAGCTGACCGGCATCGCACCGCCTGCGATCATTCTGTCCTGATGCGAATAAGTCAGCGCAATCTCATCGGGCACAAACACCTTTTCAATCAAATAGTTTTTACGCAGTGTCTCTGTGTCATAGTGCTTGGAATCCTCGGGGTGATTGCTGTATCTGATGTCCAAAGTCATAATAATCTCCTCTTATCATATCATAAAAATTCTCTGAGATATGCCGCAGCAGGTGCAATATCCGCGCCGGTCGTACCTTCCAAAACAAGAGCTGCATCCGGGCAGACCTTCCGGATCTCCGGAATGATGCGGGCGTAATCAAAAATGCCCTTTCCGACGCCGCACTGTTTCAGCGTTCCGTCGCTGTTCACCGTGCAGTCCTTGATATGGAACACGCAGATCCGGTCGCCGAAGATTTGCAGACCCTCGTTCAGAATATCGTACATGCTGTCAAGATTGGAACTGTCCAGATAATTATACAGATCAAAAATGATCCGG
Organism: Oscillospiraceae bacterium; assembly: GCA_045627405.1. Classification (GTDB taxonomy): domain Bacteria; phylum Bacillota; class Clostridia; order Oscillospirales; family Ruminococcaceae; genus Firm-04. The sequence continues at coordinate 58,424 of JAZQNP010000013.1, forward strand.
ATATTGTCCGCGCCGATGCGTCTGACCACATCGGACAGCGTTTTCACGTTCCAGCAGACATGCCCGAACGCGCCCTCCATGCCGACCTGCATACCGCAGTCCTTGGCATACCCGCACAGCTCCGAAAAGACCCGTTCCACACGGTCGAGTGCCTCCTTCGTGCGGTTCATCGGATGATAGATCCATTTGTCGCCGTTGTAGGAGCCGGTCTCCGAGCCGACAATTCCGCAGCCGAATGCACCGGCAAGCCGCAGATAATCCTTGAACACGGCGATCCCGGTCTCTGTTTTCTGCACATCGGGGTGTACCGGATTGAAATATGCGCCGATCAGCGGTACGCTTTTGCCGGCAGCTTCAAAATTCTGCCGGAATGTCTTTGCACGTTCCGCCGTAACAGAACCGGGTGTATACATAACCCCGTCCAGACACTTGTAGGCGACGAGCTGCACGCCGTCAAGACCGTATTCATCGAGCTTCCCGATGATGCCTGCCTCATTTCTGACGCCGAGATCGTGCGCACGGATAAACAGCTTCATCATCGCTGCACGCGGCCGGATGCATCGCCGCCGGCGAGGTTTTCAACCTCTGCACGGCTCACAAGATTGAAGTCGCCGGGTATCGTATGTTTGAGCGCAGATGCCGCAACTGCAAATTCCAGTGCAGCCTTGAAATCCTTGCCGTCGTTCAGTCCGCAGATCAGACCGCCTGCAAAGGAATCGCCGCCGCCGACGCGGTCAACGATCGGGGCGATGCGGTATTTTCTCGAATGATAGAACTCTCTGGTCTCGCCGTCCATGATACATGCGGACCAGTCATTGTCCGAGGCAGAATGACTCTCACGCAAAGAGGAAACCACAAATTTGAAACCGAAGGTGTCGATCATGCGGTTGAAAATATCCACATAGCCCGCAAGTTCGAGATCGCCCTTTGTCACATCGGTGTTGCCGGGTTTGAAGCCAAGCACCTTTTCTGCGTCCTCCTCGTTGCCGATGCAGACATCGACATACTGCATCAGGGCGGTCATGACCTTTTGTGCCTTCTCGGAGCTCCACAGCTTCTTGCGGAAGTTCAGATCGACGGAGACCGTCACGCCGTGCTTTTTGGCTGCTTTGAGAGCAGCCTCAGTCAGCCTGGCAGCACTGTCGGAGATTGCCGGCGTGATGCCGGTAAAATGAAACCAGTCTGCATCGCGGAAGACCGCATCAAAATCGAACACCGATTCGTCGGCAGTTGCAATCGAAGAGCCTGCACGGTCATACACGACATTGGAGGCACGCATCGAAGCACCTGTTTCCAGAAAATAGATGCCGAGGCGGTCGCCGCATTTTGCAATATGCGCTGTTCCGACGCCGTACTTGCGCAGTGCTGCGACCGCACAGTTTCCGATCGCATTGTCGGGTACTGCGGTCACAAAATCAGCGTCGTGGCCGTAGTTTGCCAGCGAGACCGCGACATTTGCCTCTCCGCCGCCGTAATTCACATCAAATTCGTCTGCCTGAATAAATCTCTCGTTGTTCGGGGTCGAAAGCCGCAGCATGATCTCGCCCATGGTAACGATCTTTGCCATTTTCTGTTTCCTCCGTTATTTTTTTTCGACCAGATGGATCGCAAAGCCTGCAAGCTCGTTTTTCAGATAAACCACTGTGAGCCTGCCGTCGCTGTCATATTTCGCGGTTGACATATCCGCCTCGACGCCCTGATTGCCGAGCTGATAGACAGCTCTGCGCACATTGTTGCAGGAAACTGCGATATGCCCCTTTGTACCCTTGAACGGCGTCTTCATGCACTCGATCAGAGAATCTGCATAGACGCTGCTGTTTCCGATCTTCTGCCCCCAGCCGAACATCTCCGTGAACTTTGCCGAAACGCCGACCGCTTCTGCCTCGTTCTCGCAGTTGATTCCGATATGTGCAAGGGAAAAGCCGAGCATTTTGTTGACCGCCGAACGGCAGAGCGCGGTGATCTCATCCCACTTGCCGGCTTTGACAAGCTGATCCGGAACGATCCAGCTTCCGCCGCAGCAAACAATCTTTTTGAACGCAAGATAGGTATTGAGATTGTTCTCGTTGACACCGCCGGTCGGCATGAATTTCATTGACGCATACGGTGCGGACACTGCTTTGATATACGGCAGACCGCCTGCCTGCTCTGCGGGGAAGAACTTGACAAAATCAAGTCCCAGCTCCATTGCCTGCTCGATCTGGGAACCGTTTGCAACGCCCGGCACAAAGGGAATCCCTCTGTCGAGGCAGTGCTGCACGACCTTCGGATTCAGACCGGGAGCCACACAGAATTTCGCACCTGCTTCGATCGCACGGTCGCACTGATCGACCGTCAGCACGGTGCCGGCACCGACCAGCATGTCCGGGTAAGCCTTCACCATGTCCGCGATGACTCTGTCTGCACCCTCGGCACGGAAGGTCACCTCTGCGCAGCGGATGCCGCCCTCATAGAGTGCCTTTGCCAGTGCAGCAGCGTCTGCGGTATTTTCAAGCTTGATGACCGGCACGATACCGGTACATTCCAGCTGTTCCAGAAATTCCTTGTTGTCCATTTCTGATTCCTCCTGAATTTGATTATCTTCCGAGCCAGCCGCCGTCAACCGCAAGCGTAAAGCCATTCACATAGTCGCTTGCAGAAGATGCAAGAAATACAGCCGCGCCCATCAGATCGTCCGGCGTACCCCATCTTCCGGCGGGGATCCGGTCAAGAATCGCAGCACTGCGCTCACTGTCTGCGCGAAGTGCCTGCGTGTTGTTGGTCGCCATATAACCCGGGGCGATTGCGTTGACATTGATGCCGTATTTCGCCCACTCGTTCGCCATCGTCATCGTGATGCCCTTCACCGCCGATTTGCTCGCGGTATAGCTCGGAACACGAATGCCGCCCTGATAGGAAAGCATACTCGCAACGGAAATGATCTTTCCGCCCTCACCCTGCCGGATAAACTGTTTTGCAGCAGCCTGAGAGAGGAAGAACAGTGTGCGGCAGTTGACATTCATCACAAGATCCCAGTTTTCCACGGTGAAGTCGATGCTGTCCTCGCGCTTGATAATGCCTGCGTTGTTGACCAGAATATCAAGTCTGCCGAATTCGCTGACCGCTGTTTCGATGATCTGATTGACCGGTTCCAGCGACGAAAGATCTGCTGTGATATACCGGAAACGGTCGCTGCCGATCAGCTTTTCCGTCTCGGTGCTGGGCGATCTTGAAACACCCAGAACCTTTGCGCCCGCCTCGGCAAATGCTCTTGCAATGCCCTGGCCGAGTCCGGTGTCACTGCCGGTTACAACAGCGACCTTGCCTGCTAAACTGAACATATCCAGAATCATAATGATACCTCCGAATCATTGTATTTTTGTTATCAGAGAAGAGCCGCTGCCTTCAACACGGTCACATAGAGAAAGATCGTAACGGTGCTGATAAGACTGGTCCATATAACAAGCTGACCTGCAAGCTCCTCGTCGGAACCCATTTCCTTCGCCATGATCGCAGAAGCGACTGCGACCGGCGTTGCAAAGACGCCGACATAGACTGCAAAATGCTCTCCCGTCAGACTAAGCGGTCCACGCAGCAGAAAAGCCCCCAGCAGACCGACCACCGGCACAGCAACTGTCCGCAGTGCCGTGCCGAATATAATCTCCCTGCGCAGTCTTGCAACAGCCGAGAATTCAAATCTGCCGCCGAGTACCATGAGCGCAAACGGCGTACAGAGGGATTTGACGCTCTCCATTGCAGAGAACAGCGGCTTGATATGGCTCAGCCGAAAGCCGATGTCCGCCGCCGTAAAAATCTCCCGGATTCCGAGTACCGCAATCCCGGACAATGTGCCGAGAATCAGCGGATTGCAGACGATCCCGTGCAGCATTTTTCTGACATCAACACGGCGTTTGTCAGTCTGCGGGCTGAACACCGTCAGCGTAACAACGCCGAGGATATTGAAAACCGGCACGCAGAACGCCGACATGACGCCCGCCGCAGATGCGCCCTTCTCTCCGAACAGCGATGTCGCAAGCGGAATGCCGATGATTGCATAATTGGAACGGAACACACCCTGAATCAGTGCGCCGCGCTTTGCACGATCCTTCGTAAATGCACAACACACTGCGACTGAAAGCGCGAAGATCACCAGAACAGTGCCGATTCCGTAGACAATAAATGCGGCATTCACATCCGACAGTCTGTCGATCTGATAGACATTGAGAAACAGCATGACCGGCAGCAGCACACGAAAGGTCAGCCGGTTTCCGACGTCGAGAAACTCCTTTGAGAGCATTCCGCTCCGTTTGAGCAGATAGCCCAGCACAATCAGAAAAATGATCGGCAGCACCGCATTGGCGGAAAAGATCAGTGCGTCCATGCTTTACAGTTCCAGCGACGGATAATATGCCGTCAGATATGGTTCCGTTGCCTTTGTCATCTTGCCGAAGAGTTCTCTCGCCTGCGAAAGTTTCAGCCCGTCACAGAGCGGCTGATTGAGAAACACCTCAAAGATTTTCCTGAGGTCGCGCTCTTTGATGCCGCGGTACAGATTTTCAATGTTGACCGCATTCCGGAGCACAAGTGCATTCACCTCGCCCGGCAGTTTCTTTGCCGTGACCGGTTTCAGACTGTTGCAGGAGAACACGCAGTTTGTTTCAGTCACAGAGCCAAGCGGCAGGTCCGGCATCTGCCCGACATTGACGACATTGGCATTTGAGACCGTCGGCGGAATCAGCCCGAGCAGTGCTTTCATCAGCTCGACGACCTCCTCATCGCTGTGTACAACGTCCGGCTGCATTTCACCGGCAGCAATCCGTTTGGATACAGCAATTTTTTCCGCGCAATCCTTTTTGCGGTATGCGACGGAGGTCAGATGAAACAGCCAGCTTTCGGCAGCTTCTCTGTCTGACAGATACCATGACCGGTTCATAAATTCAGCGAGATGCCGGTCCCCTGCCGCAGCGAGCACGCCGAACCGCCGGAACAGATCCATCTTCACCTTGTTGCCGCACAGAAACGGGTCGCTGCGGAAATCATCCGGCGCGATGCCCTTGCGTGAGCAATACCCGCTTTCATAGTATCTGTCAATAAAATCAGGCAGCAGCTTCAACAGATCCACACCCTGATAATTCGCCTCGGTAATCCATGTGAAGTGGTTGATACCGCTGGCGTCGGTCACCAGATCCTGACGATCCGGCCGCGGAATCCCAAGCATCTCCTTTGCTGCACAGCACAGAAACTCCTGCGCATGAAACACCTCATGACAGCAGCCGAATGCCTTGATTCCGGGAAATACATCATAGAGCGTTTTTGTGCATGCCGTCATCGGATTGGTCAGATTGATGACCCATGCATCGGGACAGTGTGCTTTGATTGCACGCGCAAATTCCTCATAAATCGGAACAGTCCGCATTGCACGGAGCACACCGCCGGGACCGACTGTATCGCCGACCGGCTGGAAAATACCGTATTCCTCAGGAAGATGCACGTCGCCTTCCATTTCGTCAAATGTACCGGGGAGAATAGAGCAGACTACAAAATCTGCGCCGTCCAGTGCCTGCCCGAGCTCCGCACAGACACTGTATTTCCAGACGGACACCGTCTGCGGTGCCGCGTTGATTCGTTCACCGATGCGCAGATTGCGTTCGGCAGCGGAAATATCAATATCATACAGCGCAATCTCTCCGCTGAGATCCTTTGCAAGCGCGAGGTCTGTCATGAACACTCTCGCCCAAGCCTTTGAACCGCCCCCGATATACGCAATTTTGATCTGTTTCATTTCATTCATGCTCTTTCTGGTTCTGCTGCGACCGCATCAGCTCTGTGTAACACAGAAGAAACGGCGCGACGCCCTTTGCATCGTTTTCGACAACCGGCTCTGAAATGTAATATTCATACGAGCCGTCGCGGCGTCGGTTGTTCTCAGGACCGAGGCCTGCCATCAGGCAGATGCCGCCGAGTCTCAGCTTGCCGGAATCGTTGACGCTCAGATATTTGCTGCAAATTCCGTCAAAGGTCTTTTTTCCGCATGCGGCGTATTTCTCATCAAGCACGCCGAGTCTTGCGCCCTTCATCATTGCATAGGCAATCATGCTGCTTCCGCTCGTCTCCGGATAATTGCCGTCTCTCCCGCCCTGATCGACGACCTGATAGTACATGCCGGTGTCGGGGTCTGCATACTGCACAATACCTTCAAGCGTTTCGCGGAGGAGCACTGCAAGCTCATCTCTGTCGCTGCCCGGATCCAGATAGCCGATAATATCCGCCAGCGCGACCGTATACCAGCCGATCGCCCTGAGCCAGAAGGATTTTGATCTTCCGGTTTTGCTGTCTGCCCAGAAGGCTTTTTTCGAGCAGTCGAATCCGTGACAGTAAAGCTGTTTCTTCTCATCGAACATAAAGCGGCGGACATTTCTGATCTGTGCCATCATATCGCTGATATCCGCGTCACCAAATTCCTTGCGGAACCGGACAGAGAACACCTGTGCCATGTAGATGCCGTCGAGCCAGACCTGATCGGGATAGATCAGCTTGTGCCAAAAGCTGCCTGTCTCGGTGCGCGGCTGGCGTTCGAGCTGCTCTTGCAGCAGAAAAATCGCCTTTTTGTATTTTTCCTTGCCGGAGCTCTTGTAGAGATCGAACAGCACACGCCCTTCATTCACATCGTCAAGATTAAAGGCATCCGCAGAATAGCCCAGGATCGAACCGTCCTCGTCCACATAATGGTTGATGAACTGCTCCGCAAAATCGAGATACCGGCTGTCATTCTTGATCTCGGCAATGCTAAGCAGTGCCGTAATCATACAGCCGTCGATGTAATTCCATTTGGCGGGCTTTCCGTAGAGTATGTTTTCAATATTCCACAGAGGCTTGTAGGGTGTCGAGCCCTCGATCAGCCATTCAATATAATTGTCAATTCTTGAATACATTGTCTACCTCCTATCGAGCGCACCGACATGATGTACCAGCAGCTCGTCGCCCTCGCAGCCGATCACCTCAGCATTCCGCACGGTCAGCTTGCCGACATTGTCGAAATACATGCCGGCTCTGCACATTTCCTCTGCATTGTTTCGCATAGCAGGAAAGCCCGCTTTTGCATCGGGATCAAATGTGAACCGGATGTCCTCGATCACAATCTCTCCGATCGGCATTTCGGGAAGACCGTCACAGTAGCAGGCGGCAATCTGGCAGTTCAGACACTCCATGCTGCGGAACGTAAATTTCCCGAGATACGGTGTTCTGTCATCAACAGGCAGCTTTTCGCGCGTGGTGTTGTATTCCGAATAACGGTCCGGATCACAGCAGTTGTACCACATATTGATCACGATCGGCGTCAGGACGCCGTCCATGCGGATATTCTCAAACAGCACGCCGTCGATGACGGCATCCTTGCCTCTGCCGCGGCGTGTTTTAATGCGCAGACCGCGGTCGGTATGATGAAAGATGCAGCGTTCGACCGTCAGATCTCTGACGCCGCCTGCCGTTTCACTGCCGAGCGTCACGGCACCGTGTCCGTACATCATCATGCAGTTTCGGATCGTATGGCGGCTTGCAGGTCTTTTATACTTTCTGCCGATCTCGATCTTGCCGGATTTGATTGCAATGCAGTCATCACCGACGCTGAAACGACAGCCGATGATGCTGACCTGGTCGCATGCCTCCGGGTCCAGCGCGTCGGTATTGGGACTGTCTTTCGGTGCATTGACCGAAAGATCCAGAAAGCGCAGTCCCTCAGAAAAATACGGATGCAGCTGCCATGATGCGGCATTCTGCGCCGTAATCCCGTGAACGATAATATCCTTACAGCGATTGAAAAAGATCAGTCTCGGCCGCGGAATCTCCTTTTCGCGGGCATTGATCCACCATGTACTGTTCTGTGCATTCCCGTCAACGGTGCCTCTTCCGATGATCCGGATATCCTCGGCAAATTCCGCAAAGAGCAGTGCCTGATGCATCGGAGAAGCGTCGCCCTCCCATGTTCCGAACTGTACGGGTTTGCCGGTAACGAGATCGGAAAGCTCGCCGGGAATGACCGGATAACAGTCGGGATCCGTGCTGCCAAGCAAAACAGCGTTCTCTGCAAGCTCCAATGTGATATGACTTTTCAGCGCAATCGGCGCAGTGCAGTAGGTTCCCGCAGGAAAGAACACTCTTCCGCCGGCCGGCAGACAGTTGACCGCAGTCTGTATCGCGGTCGTATCATCGGTTACACCGTCGCCCTTTGCGCCGAAATCCCGGACGCTGACAGCACAGACCTCTTTTGCAGTCCGGAAGACAAGCGGTGCCTCCCCTGTGACTTCCAGTACATATTCGCTGGCAGGGCGCAGTCCGAACACGGAAAAAACATTCGTATTTGACGTGAACAGCTCTTTGCCTGAAACCGATACGGTATAGTCTTTCTCTGCATAGTATGCATGTTGATTTTCCAGCTCAAAACACGCGCTTGTCGAGCTGATGAATAATGACCTGATCATCTGAACTCCAATCTTATTTTCCGCCTGCGGAAACCTTTGCACCTGCATCACGGATGATCCGCAGCAACAGATTTCTAAATCCGATCAGCAGCAGATCAAATACCGTACAAAGCAAACCGAACAGGATCGGCTCAACGCCGAGCATGGCGGTCTCCTCTGAGCCGCTTGCAGATGCATTCACGCCGAGTGCGTAGTTGAGGACGCCGTAGACCTGAAAAATGCAGAAAAGAATCACTCCGGCATAGAGCACATTGAGGAAAACCGACCAGAACGACCGGACGGTGACCATCATCCACTTGTCGTACTCCCGTTCCTGCGTCTCCATTGCCCGCAGCAGCCGGTTGACCATGAGGTCGGTCACAAGTCCGAGACCGATCGCAAGCACAACGAGCAGATCAAGTCCGCGGACATACAGCCCCAGTCCCCAGAGGAAGAAGTAACATGTCACCCCTGCAAACCAGAATTTCAGCCCGACAATCTTCACCGGTACCGGAATATGAAATCCGCGTTTTGCACTGTATTTCCGGAGCTCTGCATCGGTGACCGCCGGCGCATTCTCTGCGTTTACCAGCCGTTCGACAGCGTCAGCATTCACCCCGTAATAATCATGCGCAGACCGATCCTTTTTTGTTTGCTTTTTCATCGTGGTTCACCTGTTCTCAATCTTCACCCGAAATATCAATCGCAGCCATTTCGCCCATTCCGTCAACTTCAATCGAGGTGTTGATCTTTCTGATCGCCTTGGAGTAGACAGGAAGGAGTGAGAAGAGCAGAATCGTCGCACCGATCAGAATCATGTGTGCTACGATCACATTATATGCCGTGTAGATATACATCGTCTGGCTGTCCACGACAATCCGGTTTTCAGCACGGTTGACAGCCGTGAGAATCCGCACAAGATAGACCGCGTCAGCCGCTTCGATCATTGCCAGCATGATATAAAACAGCACGATCATCGGTCTGACCGGCGGCTTACGGCGCGGAAACGACCGCAGAAAAACGACAAATGACAAAATCGAAAGCAGCATCACGACAAACTCGCACTGCCCCATATTTGCACCGTTGATTCTTGCCGTCGTATTTGCGATTGCGGACAGATTCAGTGAAAAAACAAGAAATGCTGCAATCAGTGTCAGAAGAGGAATTCTCTGCGGAGAACGCTTCAACGAGACCAGTGACTTGCGGATGAACTCTTTGACTCCTTTTCCCCCTTTACGGGGAGTACTGTGTTTGGGCATCTGCCGTTCCTCCTTATCTCACGATTGCCTTACCGGTCTGCTTGTCGAAGAAATGCTTTTTATTGAAGCCAACCTTGACCTGGTCGCCGTATTTGTATGTACACCAATCGCGGAATTTACAGGTGATCTTACGGTTGCCGACCATACCGCTTACGAGCGTGTTCTGCCCGAGGTTTTCGTTGGAGGTAACATTGACGGTGATTGTGCCGCCGCGCACGATATTCTCCGGTCGTACACCCATTGTGACAACCTTGCCCTCATAATCGAAAAGCAGTCTGCAATCCTCAACAGTCAGCGGCGTCATGAAATCGTCGCAGCTTGCCGTGCCCTCCTCGATTTTCACGTCATACAGATTCATCGGCGGCAAACCGATAAAGCTCGCTACAAATAGATTTGCCGGTGAATCATAAAGCTCAATCGGCGTACCGATCTGCTGCACATGTCCCATCGACATGCAGACAATCCGGTCCGCAAGCGTCAGGGCTTCGGTCTGATCGTGCGTGACATAGATCATGGTCGCATCCAGACGCTTGTGCAGCATCAGGATCTCGCGTCTTGTCGAGCTTCTGAGCTTTGCATCGAGATTCGAGAGCGGCTCGTCGAAGAGAAACACCTTCGGCGTACGCACGATTGCACGGCCCATTGCGACTCTCTGCCGCTGACCGCCCGAAAGCTGACTGGGCTTCTTATTGAGCTGGCTGGTCAAATCCAGGATCTCGGCAGCAGCAAGCACCTTCTGGTGAATTTCGTTTTTGTTTTCCTTGCGAAGCATCAGCGAAAATGCCATGTTTTCATAGACAGTCATATGACCGTAGAGTGCATAGTTCTGGAACACCATCGCGATGTCGCGGTCCTTCGGCGGCATCTGCGTGACGTCCTTTCCGTCGATGATCAGCTTGCCGTTTGAAATATCTTCAAGACCGGCTACCATGCGAAGCGTTGTTGATTTGCCGCAGCCGGAGGGTCCGACCAGAACGATCAGCTCTCCGTGCTTGATATTCAGATCAAAATCGTATACTGCCTGCACCTTGTTATCGTAGATTTTTTCAAGATGCTGTAATTTCAGATCGCTCATTGTTTATCCCTCTCGTTTCATCCGGTCAAGTTCTGCCTGATGCCTGTTGAGCGTCATTGTTTTCATGATGCCGATCAGACCTGCACAGGCAAGCAGTGCTGCCGATACCAGCAGACAGGCGGTGACATACCGGAACTGGCTGTCTGACATCACGGTCAGACTCTCTGCCTCGGCAACAGGATTCGGTTCCCGATGTGCTTTCAGAGGAATGTAAAATATCCGCACTACCTGCAAAACGCCCAGCACGATTGCAGTGCATGCATAAGAAAGCTTATAGTTCTTGACGCCCTCTGAGGAAAGAAACGCCGAGAGCATAAAGATCAGATTATAGACAATCGACGCGACAATGAAGAATTTATAGTAATATCCGCCGACATCCGAGCTGTAAATGCTGACAAAATAGAGCGCGTTTGCGACAATCGCCAGCAGGATCAGATTGGAAGAAAGCTTGTTTTTCGTGAATCTGAGGCGGTCCTTTCGGATATCCGCAGCATCATACCGTGACATTGATCTCATCCTTTCTGCATCCGACAGCCCGTTTTTCCGCTTTCATCACAACCGTTTTGAAGCATACATTCATGATCAGCAGCAATGCAGTCAGCAGCAGGAATCCGAATATGACAAACGTAATGTCAAACCAGAATGTGTTTTCGCTGCCGATATACAGTGTTCCCCAATCCTTTGCAAATGCTTTCAGTGCTTCAAAGTCCACATTGTTCTGAAACTGTGCCTTGTAGTCTGCGATCTGAGGAACGCCCCAGACCGTTATTCCGATCGCAGCAGCCGATGTAAGGGCGACTGCGATGTAATTGCCGATGTAATATTTTCTGCGCGTGTGCGTATTGGTAATGAACAGGATCAGCGTGATAAGGATCAGACCGATCGACGCCTTTGTAAAGGCGGAATTGAAGCCGAACATATCATAATACACCCTTGAACCGGCAACTGATGTTGTTTCCAGATCGTAATCGGGATAAAGGATCGTTCTTGACAAGGCGTCATACAGATCGGTCGAAAGCCCGAGAGAACTGAGGAATACCAGTGCTGATGCGATCAGGGCAAGTATACACACGATTTTTTGAAATATCATCTGTTTCTTATACATATGATCCTTCCTTTTCTCAGGCAGAGCCGTGTATACGACCCCCTGTTCAGGTCAGCTGCGCGCTCCCCGGCGGCAATGCCGGGAAGACGCCGCTGCCTTCATAAGCACATTGCCGTGCGAAAGTTGTTTTCCTGTTCGCACGGCAATTTGCAGTGATGCTATGTTTTAGTCGGGCGCGATCAGCCGTTGATGGAATTGTAGAAAGTCAGAAGTCTTTGCCATGCTTCGTTTCTGCGGGCAAGATAAGTGGAGCCGCCCCAGCCGCCGTCTGCGACGTCCTTGGTAACCTTTTCAGCGGTAGCGGCTGCATCTGCGCCTGCCTCACCGGTGAAGCCCTTGCAGATGATGTCAACAAAGAGGTTGACCTTTTCCTTGTTCATGCCGAACTGGCCGGAATCACTCAGAGCAGTCAGCTCATTGATTGCGTTGATCTCCGCGACCTCCTGCGGCAGAACAGTCGGAACAGAGGTGTACCAGGAGTTGCTTGCGATTGCCAGCTCCGGATGCTTGATGGTGCCGAGTGCGATTGCGTTGGAGATATTCGCCGCACCTTCCTTGCCGACCTCATGCGTGCACTGATACTCAAATGCCTGACTCTTCACAAAGCTGAGGGTGGAACCGATGTAGTAACGTGCATAGTTGGTGTAGTTGCCGTTTTGGAGTGCCCAGAGATCCTCATAGGACTTATCAGAGATGACCGGCCACTCTTTGCCGTTGAAGTTGAATGTCACAACATTGCCTGCATCATCATGCTTGACAAATGCATCCGGACCGTAGGACATCAGAATCTGACCCTCCGGGCTGTATGCGTAGTCGATGAGTTTCAGGCAGGCGTTGAGCTTATCCTCGTTGCCTTCCACACCAGCAGCGGAAATGCCCCAGCCGTCGGTCTTGACAGAACGCCAGGACTCGGTGAATCTCATGTACTTCTCAGTGCCGTCATTCCAGCGAGCGACCGGAACCATGACTGCCATGTACTCTTCGCCGGCTGCATTGTCCAGTGCTGTTGCATTGTAAGCGGTCTGTGTCTGGTTGTAATCGTAGTGCATGAAGCCGTTGTCATCGGAGAGATACTTTTCGGTATTGACATCCTCCTGATTGATGTATGCGCTGGAAATCAGACCCTCTTTTGCCATATCGTTCATTCTGGAGAGTGCCTCGTAGGTAGCAGCCTCGCCGCGGGCATCGTGCAGCTCACAGTCGGTGCCGACATAGAGGAAATCCAGTCTGGACTCCATGCCGCGGACGCCGAACAGCGTGCCTGCCAGACGGAACATGTCAATTCGTCTCTGGTTGTTTGCATCCTCACGGGAGAATAGGCCCTGCACACTGTCGGTGCCGTTCAGGGTCTGCGGATTGGAAACGACGCAGCGGAGCAGTGCGACCAGCTCATCAGCATCCCATGCTGCGTTCTGACCGATGAACAGGTCTGCACGGTTGTCGCCGTAGTAACCGTCATAGGTCTCGTCAATGTACTCGCGGAGCATGTTGACTGCTGTCACGCCGTCCATCGAGCCGGCTTCATTCATCTTGTCAACGATGTTGCCGTAGGCGTCATAATTCTTCTCGATTGTCTCAACTGCCGAACCGTCAGCCTTCACGACTTCGATCTCAATGCTGCCGGAGGTGGGCATATACGGTGTGTAAACCGGAGCAGCGGTCTTGTTGCTTGCATCGGCAGTGAATTCGCCGGAGCCGTTGAGCAGCTTCTCGACCCAGTCGGTTCTCATCAGCGGCATACGCTCGATGTCGTTGACGCCGTCAAAATAAGGCGAGAAATAGATTGCGCCGGCATTCGGACCGGCTGCCGAACCGGTGATGGAAAGACGGACAATGGGGTTCTCTTCGAGATACGCTTTGAAATTCGGCATATCATCGATGTGCTCTGCGAGATTGACCAGCTTGCCCTGCTGACCGTTCTCGGAGAGAAGCGTTGCGGTACCGCTGAGCATATCAATCTGATCGAGCTGTGCATCCCAGTACTGATACTCATCGGAAGCCTTGTTGCCCTGATACTTATCCTCAATCTTGATATTGAGGATCTCCTCCACAGCCTGCCAAGTGGGTTTCAGATCTCCGGAATTGTAGCTGTTGCCGTCAGCAAGGGTAATGCCCTCGCCTGCAAGATCCGCCGTGAAGCTCATGCCGGTCTTGTCGCTGTTGTAGCCGCATGCCATGCGCAGGACAGTGCCGTCTGCATAGGTCAGCGTGCTTTCCATCGTGGAATCTTCTGCCGTGGAGTCGCCGCCTGTGGACGATTGCGCCGAGGATTCAGTCGTCAGAGACGATTCAGGCTTGACGCCGCAGCCCGAACAAGCTGTCGATGTAATGATGGATGCCAGCAACAGTGCTGAGAGTGATTTTGCTTTCATGTTTTACCTCCTAAATTGGATTTGTATGAGTTGCCTTTTTCATATATCAACCGCGGCGCATCGCATTCCGCGTCTGACATCAATAAAATAGGTTCATTCCTTTACGCCGCCGACGTTCACGCCCTTGGCAAAGTATTTCTGGATAAAGGGATAGATCACAAGGATCGGGATGATGGAGCAGATAATCAGTGCGTAAATCACCGAATCCGGTGCGTAGCTGTGGCTGAGCTGCCAGTTCGTTGTCAGCTCGGGATCGGAGTATTCCTCCAAACGAAGTCTCATATAGACTTGAAGCGGCTGCTCATTCGTGCTGGAAATCATCTGTCTTGCCCAGAAGTAACCGTTCCAGCGGGAAATACCGAAGAACAGCGCGACTGTCGCAAGAATGGATTTGCTCATCGGCAGATACACTTTGGAGAGCACCTGCGTTTCCGTTGCGCCGTCCACGATAGCCGCCTCCTCAATCTCGGAGGGAACTTTTTCAAAGGAATTGCGCAGCAAGATGATATTCATCGCATGCATGCCCATTGCAATGACGACAAGCCATTTGTCGTCGAGAATGCCGATGCCCTGGAACACACGCTTCGTTGCAAGATAATTCAGATACTGCGGAACAAGACCCGCGCTGAACCACATCGTGAACACCAGGAAGAAATTGAAGGCTTTTCGGAACAGCAGACGCTTTTTGGAAAGTGCGTACGCGCCGAGGATCGAGAGGATCATCTCCCAGATCGTGCCGTAGAAGGTCAGGAACAGCGTATTTGTGTAGGCGTTCCAGAACACATTGTCGTTGAACACATCCCTGAATGCGTCAAACTGTACATTTTTGGGGAGCAGAACAATCGTTGAATCGCGAACCTCGTTGTAGCCGCTGATTGCCGAGGATAATGTATAGACAAACGGATACAGACAGGCAATCGCAAACATTGTCAGCAGCAGATAGCTCAGGAGCCTGAAAATCAGCTCGGACATTTCCAGTTTTCTTCTCATGAGTCTACCTCTTTAATACAGGGATACATCCGATGCTTTTCGTGCAATGGTGTTTGCACCGATCACAAGCAGCATCCCGATGATATTGCTCAGCATTTCCGCGGCAGACGCCATGCCCTTCAAAGAGCCTGCGATACCGTTTCTCTGAGCAAAGGTCGAAACAACATCTGCCGTCACATAGGTGTTCGGGTTGTAAAGCAGCAGCACCTTTTCGTATCCGACATTGAGCAGTGAGCCGATTCTGGTGATCAGCATGATGACGATGGTCGAGAGGATCATCGGCAGTACGACATAGCGCATTTGCGCGAGTTTGCCTGCACCGTCAATCTGTGCCGCCTCATAGCTGGTCGGTGAGATCGCAATGATCGCGGCAAAAAATACAATGCTGTCATAGCCTGCGCCTTCCCAGATTCCGCTGATCTGATAGATCGCGCGGAAGAAGGCAGGATTGTTCAGCATACCGCCGTATGCAGCTTCACTCGAAATCAGACCGAGATGCGAGAGAAACTGCGAGATCACGCCCGGCTGCATACCCGATGTATCCGAGCCCTGCTTTACAAGCATGATTACCAGCGAAGTCATGACAACCGTGGACATGAACTTCGGCAGATAAGTCAGCACCTGATAAACGCTGCGTGCAATGTTGGAACGGATCTCGTTGAAGAACAGCGCAATGATAATCGGCACCGGAAATCCGAACACAAGCCCGTAAAAGCTCAGCAGGAACGTATTGCGGAATGCGCGCATGAACTGCATGGAAAGCTCAGTATTGCCTGTTCCGAACAGCAGCGTCCGGAAATAGGAGAAGCCGGAATAATACTGCTGTGCAACAGTCTTTGCGTCCTCGGTCTGCTTGAAGCATCCGAGCAGCTCATACATCGGCAGATACCGCCACAACAGAAACACGGCAATCATCGGCACCAGCATCAGATAGAGCCGCCAGTCCTTCATCACCGTTTTGGCAACATTCAGCCAGTAATGTTTTTCAACGTCATCTCGGACGATCTGCTCGGGGTTTTCGATATATGTGCCGCTTTCCTCATCATAGATGAGATAATCGGCAGCTTTGATATCCATTGTTTCAACCTCCTTCAAATCCGTTTCAGGCCTATTTTTCTTCATCGGGATGTGTCGCCCGAACAATCAGATGTTTCCGTATTCGGTATCTCCGTCATCAGGCAAGTCTGCTTTTCTCCGTTCGTCCTGCGTCCGGATCAGATAGGCGATCTGATCCTCAAAAAGCCCATCCGTTCTTCTTGCAATCTGCACTGCGACAAACGCAAATACCAGTGAAAGCGAATCCGCAGCAAACAAAGATACCACGTCTCCCAAGGATCCGCCAAAGAGCAGCCCGACCAGCCATCTGCCGGCCTGAACGGCACAGAATACCGCAAATGTGTAAAGTGCGGTCAGCAGAACGCTCGAACGGATCCTCTCTTTCTTCCATCTTCTGAAAAGCAGCAGTGCGGTCAGCGCAAAGCAGTTGCCGATGCAATATACCGCATACTGTTTCAGATTCGCACCGGATGCAATGCAAAGTGCCAGACCGCCGCCGAATGCATGCAGTGCCGCATACGCACCCCAACGCATCATCACAATGGCAACCACCGCAACCGTCGGAGACAGCACATAGATCTCCTGCGGGAACCACACTCCGGCAGCCACCGAGATGAGCCCCTCCGCGGCAACCAGCATAAACAGCATAATGCCAAGATCGACCGTTCTGTATTGTTTCAGCGTTAAATTCATGCAGTTCATTCCTTTGCTGTTTGAAATGATCAGTTCAACCGAAATCTCAACCCTTGTTCATCTCTTTGTATTCATTTTACCCGAAAACAGCAAAACAGTACATTTCAAATTACAGACTGTTTATGTACAATTCGGACATTTTGTGCTAAAATGGTCGTAGTATTAAATATGGAGATATGCGTTCTGTCGGGGGAATAAAACGCCCCGGCAGTTTTTGCCGGGACGCCCAAAATATTAAATTCTGATGCAGTTTTCCCGTTCATGCGATCTGATGTATTCAATATTCAAAAAACAGAACTTTGAACGCTGAGCAGACTGTTCGCATCACCTGACAAAAACGGGTTTTTCAGCATCAGACTTCCTGTTTCTTCAAGCTGCACAGATACTCATCCATCGCTTCTGCGACCTGCTTGGAATAATTGACCGCTTCCACAACGGTTCTGGCACCGAGCACAACATCTCCTGCCGCAAAAATACCGTCGCGTGTCGTTTTTCCGTAGGTATTGGTTACAAGCAGACCTCTGTCGGTCACGTCAATGCCAGTGGTTGAAGACACGATCCGGTCACGCGGTCCCTGCGATACGGCGATGATGGTCGATGAAGCCGGATAGAGCTTTTCCGAGCCTTCGATCCGTTCTTTTCTGCCCTCGCTGTCGCGCTCGACCTTCACAAAAATCGCACCGTTGTCCGTAAACTCGACCGGCTCGACACCGGTGACAAATTCCACGCCGTCGATCTTTGCATATTCGACCTCCGTGACACTGGCAGCAATATGCTCTGACCGCGCAAATACCGTCACCTTTCGGCAGCCGTGCCGCAGTGCCGTGCGCGCAACATCCATTGCAGAGTTGCCGGCACCGATGACATTCAGACTGTCTCCGAGCATGTAAACATCCGGATTGGTCAGATAATTGATCGCGTAATGTACATTTCCGAGGCTCTCGCCCTTGATGTTCAGTGTGTTCGGACGCCAGACGCCCGTACCGATAAAAACAGCCCGGTAGCCGTCACGGAACAGATCGTCAACAGTGATCGTGATGCCGATCGCGGTGTTCGGACGTATCCTGATTCCGAGCGAAAGAAGCAGCTTTTTGTAGCGTTCAAGATTCTGCTTCGGGAGCCGGAATTCGGGGATGCCGTAACGCAGCACACCGCCGATTTTTTCTCTGGATTCAAAGATCGTGATGTCATAGCCTTTGCGTGCAAGTAGGATCGCAATCGTAATGCCTGCCGGTCCGCCGCCGATCACGCCGACCTTGATTCCTTTTTTCTCAATCGGTCCGAAATCAATCTTGTCAAAATATGCGTCACTGATGTAGTTTTCAATATTGCTGAAAATCACGGGAGAACCCTTCCGCGCAAGCACACAGTGACCCTCGCACTGTTTTTCCTGATTGCAGATGAGAGAACAGATCAGGCTCAGCGGATTGTTTTCAAACAACATGGCACCCGCTTTGTCAATCTCGCCGCTCAGCAATGTGTGAATCACATCCGGAATCGGCGTGCTGATCGGACACCCTTTTTTACAGGAGGGATTTTTACAGTTCAAACAGCGGCGCGCCTCATTGATGATATTAAACGCCATGAAGACGCCTCCTTATCAGACCGGGTTATTCAGCACAGTCTCCTGTTTTTTTGTGCGATAGCGCGTATTTTTTCGGGGAGCAGCCGAAAGTCTTTTTGAATACTCTCGAAAAATACAGCGCATCGGAATATCCGCAATTATAGGCAATCTCGGAAATATTCAGCTCGATCAGCCCCGAGGAACAGAGCAGTTTTTCCGCCATTTGCATCCTCAGACTCGTCAGAAACGCATGCGGTGTAATCCCCATTTCGCGCTTGAACAGCTTTCTCAGATAATCATAAGTGAAGGGAACCGTCGCGAGATATTTGTCAAGCTCATAGCTGCAATCTGTAAAATTCCGAAGAATATTGCTCTTGATGTCATCGACCACGCCGTGCAGCGGTTTGAGATGGCGGAACGCCGCAACGTAGTTAACGATCAGATTACCGAGTGCATCGGTCAAAAGATGCTTGGTATCCAGATTACTGTTAAAAAAGAAAAATGCATCATTGAACGCATTGAGTATGTGACCGTCGCTGTCATCGGAAAGCACCAGCGGTTCCTTGAAGCGGAAGGCTGCATCCGTAATGTTGAGATAGATATTCGTAAAGCCCTCTTTGCTGGTATTGGCATGCTGAACATGCGGCGGAATGATCACCAGATCCCCTGCCCCGTATTTCAGAGTCATACCTTCAAACTCAAACTGCCCCTGACCGCTTGTGCAGTAAACAAGCTCCCACTCGCTGTGCATATGCTGTTTCGTCGAAAAGGTGATAAGATGCTTACCGACATAAACAATACTGTTGTTCATAGTCCATCCTTTCTCAGAATTGCTGAAAGGCGTTCAGAAGTATGTCTCTTTCGGTCTGCGAGAGCTTTCTGCTCCACGGCACTCTGCCTGCCGGTATTTCGCCGTATTCCAAAAAACGCGCTGTCTTGTCGCGTTCCGTGCTGTTCCATTTGTCAAAGCCTTCCGGTGCGATATGCCTGCCGTAGGTGCAGTCGATGAAGCTGCATTTTCCGTAATCGCGCCACGGCCGCGCAAGATATACCGAGCCGTCCGCAACCGCGCTTTCGCAGGTAAAGCGGCAGCCTGCAAACACAAAGCCGGTCTCCTGCTCGCGTGCATGTGCAGGAGCAGCGGCGTATCCGCAGCCGCGCACATCTGCCACAGAACGGATCTCACAGTCCGCAAAGAGCGAATCGCCGCAGCCGAAGATAAAATCAACATTTCCTGCAATCAGGCAATGCCGGAAGATCTGGCGCATGCTGCCTCCTGAGCGGAGAGCAGGTTTCAGAAAGCCCTCGTACCGCTCAATCAGATCCGCCGGAAGCGGTCCGCAGAATACAGTATCCTGCGTGGAGCGGAACACACAGTTTTCGGCAGTAAAGCCGTCTGCTACAACAGAAAGCGCAACCTCCTGCCCTTTGACCTCCGGTTCCAGCGCATCGTTTTCAACGGTCAGATTCCGGAACGATACATGCGGCGCAAGCACTGCCGCGGTATAGGTGCGGAAGGTGTTGTACGCGACGCCGTTTTCGTCCGGCTTTTCTGCATAATCGCCAAACACAATCCTCGTGTCCTGCGGTGAATGCCCGATGAGCTGTATGTCCGGAACGGATATTTCAATCTTTTCCCGGTATGTGCCCGGGCTCAGCAGCAAACGTGTTCCGGGTGATGCATATTTCAGTGCCTCTGCAATGCCTTCCTGCGGCGTAATCTGCAATGTGACTGACGGTTCCTGCATTTCTGCCACCCCTCGAAACAGAATCTGTCATATATTTTTCAGATCTCAATCCGAAAACACAAAGTCATCCCGCCTTTTCCGGCATTGTTTCCTATCCCTCTGCGCTGCACAATGCTGCACAATACTTCGCAGAAAAGAGATGTGTAAAAACACACGATCTATTTGGGGTATTTGGGAGAAAATGCTGCGCCCCGGACAGTTCCGGAAAGAACAGCCCGGGTACGGGATGCAGCCGGTTGGGTTTTTATACCGGTTTGTATTCTTATCATAACAATTTTGTCTTTGCTTTTCAATGACACATTATCCTAAAATACTGCTAAATTATCCATTTTCAAAAAACGGCTCAAAAACAAGCCGAGGCAGACAAGCCGTGTTTTTTTGATGAAAACATCAGTAAAATCGTGCGTTTCTATTTACTCTTAACGAAGCCTTTTCAGTGACAATATTTTTTGCAATGCCGGTTTGTACTCCTTTGCTCAACCCGGAAGGATGCGCAGTGAACCATTAAAATAGTATCATTGCACAGAATTTGATTTGGGATGTCCCGGCGGTTCCCCATCCCCATATTTTTCATCAGCAACGCCGTATCATTTATCATTCACATTATCCCCGCACGGTGATAGGATAGAGAAGGCAGAAATCACTGCCGCTATTTTTTATCAGATGGGGAGGAAATCATGAACAGAACAGAAAGAAAACGAAAAAAGTACTTTGCTGTGTGTATCGCCGCGGCTGCGGCGGTGCTGACATTCACAATGCCGGACATCAGCGCGGAGAACGGCGATCCCATTTCAACTTACGGCGGATGGTTTGAGTCCGCATATGCCGAGTGGGATGCAAGCGCGATCGGCAGCAATGTCACAGTCAGCTATGCAGAAGCAGGCAGCAGCGATTATACTCTGGCAGACACCGAGCTGATCCGCGGCAATCGGGTTGACATTCCGGGACTCAAAGGCAATGCGCAGTATACGCTGCACATCGAAGGCTCTTCCGGCAGCGCAGAATGCAATATCCGGACGATGGCATATGACCGGACAGGCTATGCACACGAGAATTACAGCGACATCGGCGCATATATGGACGACGGCACGCTGAAA
Source organism: Oscillospiraceae bacterium (assembly GCA_045627405.1). Taxonomy (GTDB): domain Bacteria; phylum Bacillota; class Clostridia; order Oscillospirales; family Ruminococcaceae; genus Firm-04. The sequence continues at coordinate 79,818 of JAZQNP010000013.1, forward strand.
CCTGACATCACAGTGATTTATGTAACGAACGAAAACAAAGAAACCATAACCTACAACGGCAAAACCGGCCTTTACAATATCTTTTTCAGCGCGAAGCCGAAGAAGGTGCTGTTCCGCTTCATCGGCAGCATTGATGTGCCGGCAGGAACCGTCGCCAATGACGGCAGCCACAACGACGGCTCCAATATGCTCTACCTGCAAAACAGCTCTGAGGTCACCGTCGAGGGCATCGGTCCCGACACGAACCTGATCGACTGGGGCATCGAAATGAAACGCTGCACCTCCTGCGAATTCCGCAATCTCTGGCTCGGACATTATCCCGATGACGGCATCGCAATGACGGGCAATGCCGAGATCCGCACAGAGCATATCTGGATCCATAACAACACGATTGAAAAAGGCTACAACGCATTTGCAGGCAACGAGCATGTTGACGCTGACAAGGCGGACGGAGACGGCTCGCTGGATATGAAGTGGGCGCATCATGTCACAGTCTCCTACAATCTGTTTCTGAACTGCCACAAGACCTCTCTGGTCGGCGGCGGCATCGACCAGGAGCAGGACTATATCACCTATCATCACACCTGGTTCAACAACACAGAGTCGCGCAACCCGCGTGCGCGCAATGCACATATCCACTCGTACAACAATTATTTCCTGTCAAACGGCGAATACGGCATCTGCGCGTCCTATAATTCCAAGGTGTTCTCCGAAGCAAATTATTTTGAGGGGACAAACAATCCGCTGTATGCAATCAACATGGGAAAAGACGCATATTCCGGCACAATCAAATCCTACGGAGACCGTTTTGTGAACTGCGATATGGGCGGCGAGCTCGCTTACGCGATCGTAACCGACCGCTATGCGCAGCCGGTGATCCCGAATCTGATTGAGGGCGGCGACGGCTACGATCAATTTGACACCGCATTGTATGACTACACAACGCAGACGCCGGAGGATGCAAAAGAAACTGTTATGAAATACGCCGGCAGAATGCCGCAAAACGTCGAACAGTCCCCTGCCGGAACAACCGTTACAACAACTTCAACAGAAAGCACCACAACGACTGTCACGGCACCGGTCGCTGTCCGCGGTGATGTGAACGCAGACGGTGTCTGTAATCTCGCGGATGCGGTTGCTGTGCAAAAATATTTGCTGACGGCTGACAGCACACTCCCGGATTGGCAGACGGGCGACATGGACGGCAACGGCAGACTGAACGCCGCCGATCTCACGCTGCTGAAACAGGAGCTTTTGAACAAATGATCAGATAGAAAAACCGCCGCCTGCGTTTGTGGTCGCAGGCGGCGGTCCGTTTTGTCCATTTACTTGTCCCTTTGGTTGTCCCTTTGGAAATTTGACAGAGATCCGCTTATTTTTCAAGCAGGCGCAGCAGTTTCTGTTTGAACCCGCCCTGTCCGGTATAGGGGTGCTCCCGCAGCGAGAGGTTGCAGTGTGTGCTGCCGTAGAGTACGGTCGATGGATGCGAAAACTCCCGGAAGCCCCACTCCCCGTGATATGCTCCCATGCCCGAATGCCCTGTCCCGCCGAACGGCACACCCTTTACCATGATATGAAGGCAGACTTCATTGACACAGCCGCCGCCGTACTGCTGCGTCTGCATGACCCGTTCCGCCCATTTGCGGTCGCGCGTGAACAGATACAGCGCAAGTCCGTGTTCGCGTTCGGAGATCGTTTTCAGCAATGCCCCGATTTCCGCATCGCGAAACGGCACGACCGGCAGCAGCGGCGAAAAAAGCTCATGCTGCACAATCGGCTCGCCGATCCCGACAGGATAGATCACGGTCGGCTCATATTTCCATGTGTCAGGATCGCCGTTGCCGCCGTAAATGATGCGGCTGCGATACTGTTCGGCTTCATCTGCACATTTCTGATATGCCTGCCCGGAAATCAGATGCGGATATTCCGGATTCTGCAAAGCATTCTGCCCGATCTGCCGCCGGAATTCCTGTTTCAGCACATCAAGAAACTGCTCCGCGATCTCCTCTGCAACTGCTACCTGATTGATATTGATGCAGATCTGTCCGCTGTTGCAGAGCTTGAAAAAGGCGATCTTCCGTGCTGCATCGCGCAGATCGGCGTCCTTGCGGACTATGCACCAGTTGCCGGTCTCGCCGCCGAGTTCCAGTGCAACCGGCGTCAGATTTTTCGCCGCCGCCTCCATCACATGCACACCGACACGCGGTGAACCGGTATAGAAGATTTTGTCATATCGCTCCGCAAGGCACAGATCGGCAATATCATGACCGCCGTCAATCAACACGACATATCGCTCCGGATAAAGCTCTGCGAGCATTTTCTGCATGACCGCAGTACAATGCGGCGATTTCGAGCTTGCCTTGATCACTGCGGTATTGCCTGCTGCGAGCGATGCTGCAAGCACGCCGAGTGTCAGCAGTACCGGAAAATTGAACGGGCTGATGATCAGTGTCACGCCGTAGGGCATTTTATAGACCTTGGTCAGCACGCTCGGAAAGCATTGCAGCCCGCTGAAATGCGTCTCCGGCTTTGCCCATTTGCGCAGACCGGCGAGTATTTCGTTGATCTCCGCGATCACTACGCCGACGTCGCAGAGATAAGCCTCCGCTTCTGTTCTGCCGAGATCTGCCCGAAGTGCCGCCGTCAGTTCGCTGCTGTTCGCGCGAACTGCTGCCCGAAGCCGTTTGAGCTGCCTGATCCGGAATTCCAGCGGGAGTGTTTTGCCCGTACGAAAAAAACATCGCTGTGTTTCCACGATCCTGTGAATCTCTTTTGCAGTGCGCATATCTGATCCCTCCGATCTCTGTGATACCTCTATTGTATCTGATTTTACACTGCCTGTCAAGGGGGCAGAGGCTGCCGTTGTGCGGTGAAATCGCCTAAGTACTTGCAGAAATCAAACAATTATGATATACTGGATGCATCACAACCCGCACTTGTGCTTTACAACTTACAGTTGTAAAACTGCAAGAGCCATTCGCTTGCACACAACCGCCAATTATGCTAGAATGAAATCAGGAAAGGAAAACACTGAATGCATGTTCAAGCAGATGCCTCCCCTTCGGCTCTCTGCACCTGCATTCGGCGGTATCATGCAATGAAAAAATCGCAAAACTTCCATTCCAACCTCGCAAAGCGCAGAAAAGAGCTTCGCCTTACGCAGGAACAGCTTGCCGTGCGGATGAATGTCTCGCCGCAGGCTGTTTCAAAATGGGAAAAAGCAAGCTATCCGGATACGGAACAGCTTCCGAAACTCGCTGCTGCGCTTGATATTTCGCTTGACAGTCTGTTTGGGATTCAGCAGCAGACAGGAGATACTGACCCTGTGCAAACTGTCAGCAGTGCATTGCAGGCCTTGGCTCCCGATGAACGCTCGGAGCTGATCGTCAAGCTGTTTTATGCTTCGATCTGCGCTTTCGATCCGTCTGCCGAGGGGGAGACCGGACGCTTGCGCGGCAGCTATGAGCATGAGACATATGCCGGTCTGCACACAGACCATGAAATCGCTCTGCAACGGCTCAACTCGGATTTGAGATATTGCATCTACCTGGAAAAACCGAAAACGGGTGCGGCAGAATATCTGCAAGACGAAACACGGATTGTGCGTCTGCTGACTACGCTTGCGGATCCCGATGCGCTCCGCATGGTGAAATACATGGCAAGCAGCTGCCGGAACAAGCTCTTTGTTCCGGAAAAGCTCGCAGAGCGGCTGCATATTCCCATGGAAAAGGTGCAGAGCATCATGAACCGGCTCGACCGCTTCGGCTTTGTCTGGCGTATGGCTGCCGACCTCGGCGATGAGGCATCTGTCATTATGTACGGCTATACGCACAATCCTGTGCTTGCAATGATTCTGGTACTGGCACAGTCCGCCTGCAACTATCTGCAAAACTATGACACCAAGGTCGATACTTACAAGTACGGCACATTCCAGGACCGCACGACCGGAAATCCGGACAGCGTTCCGCAGGTATCCGCTTGGGATACAGATTCTATTTAATCAGGGGGATCACCATGAAAAAAACACTCGCATTTCTTGCCGCTCTGACAATGCTGACAGCACCGTTCAGCGCGGTTCCGGCATCCGCAGCCGGAAGCTATGACATGAAAGTCACTGTTGACCTGTCCGACAGCGGCAAAACCATCAGCCCGTATATTTACGGCATCAACGAATACGGTCATCAGGACGATCTCAAAAAGATCACTGTCAATGCCGTTCGACAGGGCGGCAACCGCATGACTGCATATAACTGGGAGACAAATGCCTCCAACGCCGGCTCGGACTGGAAATACAGCTCGGACAACAACCTTTCAAATTCCGATGCGCCTGCCGACTGTGTGCAGCAGCTCTCCGCAGAAGGCACAAAATACGGCTTTGGCTATAAGCTGACAACCTTGCAGCTTGCAGGCTATGTTGCCGCAGATAAGAGCGGCACGGTCACGGAAGCGGAAGCCGCACCCTCTCCGCGCTGGAATGAGGTCAGGCTGACAAAGGGCAGCGCGTTTTCCGATGAGCCCGATCTCACCGACGGCGTTGTCTATATGGATGAATATGTGGATTACATCATCCGCAAGCTCGGTGATTCGCAGTCTGCGACCGGCATTCAGGGGTATTCGCTCGATAATGAGCCTGCACTTTGGCAGAATACACACAGCAGGATTCATCCGGATGCAGTCGGGATACAGGAGCTGACTGACAAATCCATAGAGATCGCTGCTGCCGTGAAAAAGCTCGACCCGAAAGCGGAAATCTTCGGACCGGCACTCTACGGCTACACCGCATACGATCACCTTGCAGACGACGATGCAAGCGAAGAATGGGAGACATTAAAGGCGGCGGGCGGCTATCATTGGTATCTCGACTGCTACCTTGATGCGATGAAGCAGGCATCCGATGCAGCAGGTGTGCGCTTGCTCGATGTTCTGGATATTCACTATTATTCGGAATCCAGCCGAAACGGCGCAGAGGACCGCTTGCAGTCAGTCCGAACCCTCTACGAAAAAGGCTTTGTCGAGAACAGCTGGATCGGGCAGTGGTGTCAGACGAACATCCCGATTCTGCCGACCGTTCAGGCGTCGATTGACCAATACTACCCCGGCACAAAGCTCGGTATCACGGAGTACAATTTCGGCGGAGAAGACGATCCCTCCGGCGCAATCGCGCAGGCGGAAGCTCTGGGCTGCTATGCGGATGCAAATGTGTATTTTGCATCGCTCTGGGGCGGCAGCGGATATATTCTCTCCGGTCTGAATCTGTATACAAACTATGACGGAAAAGGCAGCAGCTTCGGGGATACACTGCTCCCCGCTAAAACAGAGGACGTCTCAAAATCCAGCGTATATGCGGCGAAAACCGGCGATGCTTCTACTGTGACTATCATGCTGACGAATAAAAGCATGACCGACGAAGAACATGCCGTAATCTCGCTGAACGGCGCAACAAAGAACTACAAAAAGGCAGCTCTGTACGCCATTACATCCGAATCGGCAGAGATCCGACTGATAGAAACCGTTGATGTGACTGACAGCACGGTTGATGTGACGCTTCCGGCGTACTGCGCAGCAATGCTTGTGATCTCGGATGATGCAAACGCCTTTGCGGATGCACAGCAGGAAGAAAAGATACAAAAGGCCGAAACCTTTGATGACCCGATGAGCCTGATCAACAAGAACGGTTTTGTAGAGATCCCGATCACAGATGCAGCACACCTCAAACAGATCATCATTACCGGCGACGTGAAGTCGAGTGCGGGTTCGTCGTGGGCCAGCGCAGGCTGTGCGGTCTGCATCAACGCGGTCACACCGGACGGCACCGAATTCTGGACGAGCAAGGGATACAGTCTGACGCTCGGTACCGGCGCAAGGGCTGTTGTCGAATTTGACGGCACGCTGCAAAATGCGGATAAGGAAGATGTTGCAGCGGTGATCGCAGACGGCAAGGTCGAGCTGCAAAAATGGTGGGACGCCTCTGAAAAGCAGGAAGCGGAAATCGCTGACGAGATCACGGTGACCTACACAAAGGTCGAGGTCGTGTATGAATACAGCGGCAGCAGTCTGCGCGGAGATGTCAACGCAGACGGGATCTTCAATGTTGCGGATGCAGTTGCGCTCATGAAATATCTGACCGCCTCGGGTTCTGCGGCAGACTGGAACGCCGGAGATCTTGACGAAAACGGCAGACTGAATGCATGCGATCTCACTTTGCTGAAACGGCTGCTTCTGAACGGATAATAAGGTTGCAAACCGCCGCCTGCAAAAAGCAGACGGCGGTTCTTCTGTTTCCGGCTATCCGATGCACCTCTCCCGTCCATCTCCTGCATCCCCATACAGATGTCAACTCGTCGGAGAAAAAGAAGCATACACATTGACTTTTTCATTCATTCGATGTATAATCAATAACAGATGAACCAAAAAGGAGTGTCGGTATCATATGAAAACAAGACGCATTTCAGAATATGTCGTGTTCTTTTGGATCTATGCCGTGATCGGCTGGCTGTATGAAGTCGTTTTGGAGACGTTCATTTATCGCTGGGGATTCAGCAACCGCGGCGTTTTATTCGGACCGTGGCTGCCGGTATACGGTTTCGGAGCAACCGTCTTTCTGCTTTTGTGGTATCGCCTGATCAAAGGCAAGCCGCTCACGCGAAAGCTGCTCCTGCTTCCCGTGATTTTTCTTCTGACAATGGCAACTGCAACGCTGATCGAACTCATCACAAGTTATCTGTGTGAATGGATCATCGGCTCATGGCCGTGGCAGACCTACGCAGATTATGAGATCAACTTTCAGGCGCGCATTGCACTAAGCCCGAGCATTCGCTTCGGCATCGGCGGTGTTGTGTTTCTGTATGTCATTCAGCCGCTGCTGGACAGACTGACCGCCCGAATGAAAGATAAAACAGTTTGTATTTCAGCCATTGTGATTGTCACAGTGCTTGCAGCAGATCTTGTGTACACCGTATTTTTCCGCTGAGATTCATGCAGCACAAACCGGATTCGCATTTTTTCATGCGGATCCGGTTTTGTTTTGCGGTTATTTTCCTTTCCAATGTATCCTTCCGGCGATCTCCTTACCCGCGTTTCCTCTTTTCCGTCACAAAAAACATCACGCCGTATGACCTTCCGGTGCGGCGTGATGTATTTTTCTTTTCTTCACTTTCATATAATGCAAAAAACAAACATGAGGTGCGCCTTGTTCTGTATCACTGTTTTCGGCATGGAGCTTGCCGTGGATTTCACTGCGCCTGCCCTGCTCGCTTTCCTCTCGCTTATGCTGCCTAAGCGCACTTTTTTGCACATGTGCGCTGCCTGCTTGCTGCATGAGGCAGCACATTTTTTTGCGATGATCGTTCTGCGCCGCCGCCCCTCTCTGCTGCGCGTCTCCGCTGCCGGTCTGCATCTCGAACTCAAACAGGATGCCGTCTGCCCGCTCCCTGTACTCGCCGCCGTTCTGCTCGCCGGTGCTGCCGCAAATTTCTCGGCAGCTACTCTGTTTTTTGCGCTGCACATGCCGGATGCGGTACAGGCGCATGCCTCTCTTGCAGTATTCAATTTGCTCCCTTATCGCTCAACCGACGGCGGCACGCTCCTCTGCGCTGTGCTGGAACCGCGATTGATCCGGAGCAATCCAGCGAAGCTGCGCTCTGTCATGCGCACCCTTTGCATCCTTCTGACTGCGTCCCTCTCGGCTCTGCTCATCGCTGCACACAGCCGCAATCTTTCAGTCTGGTGCATGATCCTCTTTATGACCGCTGCTGAATGGCTCAGCGTCTGAACCGTGACTCAGTTCAGCGTGAACGACGTGGTCACGCTCGTCACATCAATCTGACTCTGTCCGATCAGAAAATCCGCAACATCGCACTCCAAAATAAAACTGTCTCCGGACTGTGCATCCTGCGGCAAAGTGAATTCAAAGGAGAACAGCGAGCCGTTTGCCGTCAAGGGTGTGACATTCATCATGGCATACCCTGCTATATGCTCCTCCTCATTCAGCGAAGTCACCGCCAACATCCCTTCGGTGACGCTGCCGTCCTCAAATGCAAAACCGTTTTCAACATTCCCGATGACCGGCTTTAATGCCGCATCATACATCACACGCATTCCAATCATCTCAAACGCCGGATTGTTTCCGAGATTGACTGTCACCTTCACCGTCTCATCGCCCGCAGATACCGGCGACGCAACTGCCCAAACTACCGCATTGCTGTAATCCGATGTCTTTATGCTGCTGCCGTCCGGCGGAAGCTCCGAGGATCCGTTCTGCACTGTATTGTCCCCTCCGCTGCTTTCCGCAGTTTTATCTGCGCATCCTGCCATGCTGCAAAGCATCGCTGCTGCCAAAACCGCACTGATAATCTTTTCTTTCATAATTGCCTCTCTCCTTTTCATTTGGCTGCTCCGTTCTAAGATGCGGAGATCCCTCCGCCTGCGCATATGCTGCCCGCGGGATTCGCTGTACATTTCGCAGTTTTCCGGACGGCGCACGCAGTGTCAGCACCGTCAGACGCGGCTCCTGTGCCGCATACCGCAGCAGCTCCCTGTCAACATACGCGGTGACTGCTACAATCTGCCGTGCGGACTCCTCTGCACACACGCGCTGAACCAGACGGGTGAATTTTCCCGTGACCGTCAGCGGCAATGCTGCAAGCAATCGCTGCATCCGCTGCGCCCCCGCTTTACCTGTGCAGAACGCCGTCTCTGCCGGCTCTCTGCCGATCTGCGTATTCGCACAGAACCGCACCGGTATGCGCGCTTGTGCGGCTGTACATAAATATGACGCGCAGACCCGTATCGCATCTTCATATGCACTGCGGTCGGATGTCTGCCCGCGGTCCGTCTCGCGTGTGGCACAGTTGAGCAGAACCGTCAGTGCGGGCGTTGCCGTCTCCTGATACTGCCGCACCATCATCTGCTCACTTCGCGCAGATGCGCTCCAACTGATGTCCCGCACAGGATCGCCGTCCGCATACGGGCGAATGCCGCAGAACGCATAGCGATCTTGCAGCAGGGTGCGCCGGAGTAACGCTTCTCCTGTGTTTTGCTGCGGCAATTCCTCCGGCAGAACACTGCGCCGGACTGCCGGCAGAACCGTCAGTGCAGCACACGCCTCTCCGAATAGCTGCGAAAGCTCAACCGTTCCAAACAGATCGGTCAGCATGATGACGGCATGTGACACAGTGTACATGCCCCGGCGCGTACAAGTTACCGTGCGCCGCCGCTCAATCTTCCGGTACGGGTACAGGCAGAAAAAGCTCGACAAAAACCGCGTTTCTCCCGTCACTGCACCCTCCATGCCGCCGAACACCAGCGACGCATCCGTCGTCAGCTCCGCCTTGACCCACGGCAGCGGCAGCAGCTTCTGATTGCAGATCGTTTCAATCAGCTCAACCTGCTCCCCCTCGGTGACTTCATCCGCCGAAAACGAGAGCGTATAACTGAGATGCCGGTAGCCGAATCTCCGCAGCAGAAGATGCGGCAGAAGAATCGCTGCGGCAATGCCCAGCAACAACAGAAAAATCATCATGACTTCCGCACCGCTGTGCTGTCCAGCAGCTCTCCGATCACCTGCTCTGCCGCTTCCGCATCCGAGAGCAGACCGCCTGCCATCTGTAAACGGTGCGCACAGACCGCACAAAATACCGCTTTGACATCATCGGGCAGTACATAATCGCGCCCCTCTGTCACGGCATATGCCTGCGATGCGTGACGCAGCGCGAGCAGTCCGCGCGTGCTCAGTCCGTATCGCACCTGTGCATGCCGGCGCGTCCCCTCTGCAAGATCCAGCAGATATTCCATGACCGCGTCGGATACGCACACATTCCGCACCGTCCGCTGCACTGCACAGAGCTCCGAAGGCGATGTCACCGCCCTGACCGCTTCCAGCGGATCCGACACTGTTCTGCCGCGCAGAATCTCCGCTTCGGTCTCCCGCGGCGGCTGTCCCATCCGCAGCCGCATGAAAAAGCGGTCAAGCTGTGCCTCCGGCAGCGGAAATGTCCCCTGCAACTCAATCGGATTCTGCGTCGCGATCACCAGAAACGGCTCCGGCAGCGCGTACTGCACGCCTCCCGCCGTCACCTGATGCTCTGCCATACACTCCAATAATCCGGATTGCGAACGCGGTGCCATCCGGTTGATCTCATCTGCAAGCAGCAGATTTGTGAACACAGGTCCCTGCCGGAATGCCATCTTCCGGCTTCCGTCCGGCTCCTGCACCAGCATTTCATATCCTGTGATGTCCGCCGGCATCAGATCCGGTGTACACTGGATCCGCCGACTCTCACATCCGCACGCCGCTGCCATCGCTTTGACCAGTGTCGTTTTGCCGGTGCCGGGCAGGTCTTCCAGCAGCACATGCCCGCCGCAGAATACTGCCGCTGTCAGCAGATGCACGGTCTCCGATGCGCCCAGAATCACTGCGCCTGCCGTCTGCTCAATCTTCTCCGCCAGTGCCGCGGCTTTCTCTATCGAAATCGTCGCTTCTACTGCCATTTTCGCAACTTCCCCTCTTCACTCTTTCTTTCAGTTCTTATGAAAGCCCACACACTGCAATGCTGCTGCCAGATTGCCGAGATTGTCCCGCACTTCTATCCGGTAACAGCACACACTTCTGCCGTTTTTCAGCATGACCGCTTCCGCTGTGAGACTTGTCCCTTTGACCGCTCCGATATACGATACATCGCAGCTCAGCGCGACGACCTGCTCGCCCTGCCAGTTCGATGCCACCGCAAAAGCAAAATCTGCCAGCGTGAAATGCACACCGCCCATGATGCCGCCGAGCGCGTTCTTGTGCCGATCCGTCAATTTGACGCTGCACCTTGCATAATGATCGCCGATCTCGTCAATCACCATGCCGTTTTCTGTCGCAAAACGGTCCTGCGCAAATTGCGCACGCACCCTTTCCAGCTCTGCAAAACGGTCCATATGATTCTCCTCTTTCTTCCGGTTCTCCCGCGCACCTGCTCCGGCTTTTCTTTTCCCGAACGATGCCTCCTGCGCGGTCTCGTGAATCTTCGTCAATACAATCAAAATAAGTATATCACATCCCGCGCACTTTGTCAAATCCCGCCCCGCACGTCTATCTTGTCCGCGTTCTGCATAAGATGCACCAGAAAGGCAGGGATGTCCGTGAATAACAGTTTTTCTCTGGTGCTGCCCTACTTCCCGGCAGCACTGCAAGTGCCGCTCAGCAATCTCTCCGAACCGGCGCAGCGTGACATACAGGAGGTTCGACTGCGGCAGGGCAGGGCGATGCATGTTGCGATGAACGGTATCGAACGTGTCGTGACCAAGCAGGGGCAGCTCGCCGCCGAACCCGCTTCCGGCTGCCTTGTCACGCGGGACTTGCTCGATCTCACTTTCAAAAACATCTGCTCCCATTCTCTCCACAGCTGCCAGAACGCCATCCGGCAGGGCTTTGTCACCATTGCAGGCGGCTGCCGCGTCGGTCTCTGCGGTTCCGCTGTCATGCAGGACGGAACGCTCGAAACCGTGCGCGCTGTCAGCAGTCTGAATTTTCGCATTGCTTCCGCCCGTACAGGCTGTGCCGATTCGCTTGCCCGCGATGTTGCAAACGGCTGCGGCGGCGTGCTGCTCTGCGGTGCGCCCGCTTCCGGAAAAACAACCATGCTCCGCGATCTTGCCCGCATCCTCGGCTCTAAATATCGTGTCTGTGTGATGGACGAGCGCGGTGAAATCGCCGCCGTGCAAAACGGAATCCCGCAGTTTGATCTCGGTGCGCAGACCGACGTCTTTGACGGCTATCCCAAAGCTGCCGGCATCGCCATCGCTGTCCGCGTCATGGCTCCGCAAATTCTCATCTGCGATGAGCTGGGCGATGCCGCGGAGACCGACGCTCTTCTCCAATCACTGCATACCGGCGTGAGACTGATCGCCTCGGCACATGCTGCGGATCTCTCCTCACTGTTTGCCCGCCCGCATCTGCGAAAGCTCATCGACGCCGGTGCATTTGAAACCGCTGTTTTCCTCGGCTCCGGCTCCCGCTGCGGACAGGTCCTCCGAAGCGAGACGATCCGGCAGGTGTGCGCATGAGGCTCATCGGCGGTATGTTGCTGCTCGCTGCCGGCACACTGCTCGGCTGCTCCGCTGCACATCATCTCGACACCGACGTCAGGCGCATCCGGCTCCTACGGCAGCTCGTGACCGCAATGATCTCCGAACTGCGCGGAACACTTCCCCTCGTGACACAGCTGCTGCAACAAACTGCTGCGATGCCGCAATTTGCCGAACTCTCCTTCCTGCAATATGCTGCCCAGCATGCAGCGCAATTCCCGGACTGCTGGATGCCCGCGATCACAGCGGACCCCGCACTCACGCCGCCCGAACGCGCTGTCCTCGAAACAATCGGACAGACACTCGGCAGCACGACGCTCGACGGTCAGGTCGCCGCACTCTCCCTCTGTGCCGAACGGCTCTCCCTCTTGCAGTCCGATGCGGAACATGCCGCAAAACAAAAAGGCGGTCTCTGCCGCTCTCTCGGCGTTCTCGGCAGCCTCTTCCTCGTGATCCTCCTGCTGTGACACCAAACAAAATCCATTGAAAATGAGGCAAAGCATGGACATTGATCTGATATTCAAGGTGGCTGGCATCGGCATCATTGTCGCGGTGCTGAATCTCGTACTCAAACGCGCTGAACGGGAGGAACAAGCCATGCTCACGACGCTCGCGGGACTGATCGTTGTGCTGATGCTGATTATCAACGAGATCTCTGATCTCTTCGATACCGTCAAAACGGTGTTCGGGCTGTGGTGACCGCTATGCAGATCGCCGGCATGACGGTCACAGCGGTGCTGCTTGCAAAACTGCTCGAACGCTATGCCGCCGAACAAGCCCTCCTGCTCACGCTGCTGCTCGGCACGCTGCTCACCGGCACTGCCGTCCTCATGCTGACGCCGGTCATGAATGAAATCGACTCACTGCTGCTCCAAAGCGGTCTGGATTCCGATCAGACCGCTTCCCTCGCCAAGGCAATCGGTATCTGCTGTGTCACGCAGCTCGCTGCCGATGTCTGCCGCGATGCAGGGCAGTCTGCGCTCTGCTCGGCAGTCACATTCGCCGGAAAAACCGCGCTGCTCCTGCTCTGTCTGCCGCTCATAGAACCGCTCCTTTCCCTGATTCAGGAGGTGATGTCTTGTCTGTCCGCAGGCTGATCTTTGCCGCTGCCGCCGCGCTGGTCTGCATGCTCGCTTGGGGCTTGCCCTGCCGCGCCGAGACTGCCTATGACGCACTCTGTGACGCAGCCGATCCCTCGGCTTTCGATCTGCCGGACAATGTGCAGGCGCAACTCTCCGACACCGGCATTTCTCCCGATGATCCCGATTCAATGCTTTCGCTCTCTCCTGCTGAGCTCACCGGCTCCCTCCTCAGCACCGTCAAAACAGAGGCTTCTGCTCCGCTCAAACTCTGCGGCGCGCTCCTCACCCTGACGCTGCTCTCTGCTCTGCTCGGCAGCACCACCGATGCTGCCGCTTCCGGCGGGATGAAACAGCTCGCGGACACGCTCTGCGTCCTCATCTGTGCAGGCGGTGCCGCACAGCCCCTCTGCACCTGCCTGATCCGCTCCGCACAGGCTCTCGAAGACGGCAGGATCTTTATGCTCAGCTTTGTGCCGGTCTTTGCAGCGTTCATTGCAGCAGGCGGCTCGGTTGCCGGAAGTGCCTCCTATCAGGTACTCGTGCTGTTTCTCACAGAGGGGGTCATGCAGATCACTTCTTCTGTCCTCTATCCGCTGCTGCAACTCGCTGCCGGTGCGGGAATCGTCGATGCCGTCAACCCGACGCTCCGCCTCGGCGGTTTTGTCAAGGGACTGCACAAAGCCGTTACATGGTCGCTCAGCTTCCTCATGGCTCTTTTCTCTGCACTGCTCTCCATCCGGAGCTTCGTCGCGTCTGCCGCGGATTCCCTCGGTGCGAAAACCGTCCGGCTCCTCGCTTCCAGCCTCATTCCCGTCGTCGGCAGCTCCGTCTCCGATGCCTACGGCACAGTGCAGGGCAGCATCACGCTGCTGCGCAACGGTGTCGGTGCATTCGGCATCCTTGCAATGCTCAGCCTGACACTCCCGCCGATGCTTTCGCTCCTGCTCTACCGCGCCGCCTTCGCCCTCAGCTCTGTCGCTGCCGATATTGCCGGCACTGCTTCTCTCGCAAGTCTCTTCCGCCACGCGCAGTCTGTGCTTTCGGCTGCCTTTGCGATGCTCGTCTGCTTCGCGCTCATGCTCATCTTTTCCAGCGCGATTATGCTGCTCCTGCTCGGCGGAAAATAATGCAAGGAGGTCCGCAACACACACGATGGATACTCTGCGAACTGCCGTTCTTGCAGCCTGCTGCACGGCTCTGGCTCTGACCCTCTCGGAAAGCGTCCTGCCGACCGAAAAATTTCGAAGGCAGCTTCGCCTGCTCATGACGCTGCTGCTCATGACCGCAATCCTCAAATCGCTGACGGAACTCGACTTCTCTCTCCTCACGACGGATTTCCAGACCGACTTTTCCGCCGCAGAGGAACTCTCTGCTCTCACGGAAGCTGCCTATGAAGAAGCAATCGCAGCCCGTATTCTCAACGCCCTCAATTCCGAGCTGGATGCCCATTCCGTTTCCTGCACCGTTCAGTCTGTCTCCGTGCATATTCAGGACGACGGCGGCATAGAAATCAGTGAGGCGGTCATCACGGGGAATACCCTGACCGGCACCGTTTATCTGCGGGAATGGCTCGGAGACGATGTCACTATTACAAAGGAGGCGGATGAATGAACGCTCTGACAGATCGTCTCCGCACACTGCTGCAAAAAACCGGCACCGTGCGCGTGATCGTACTGACAGGTCTCGCCGGCATGGCACTGATCCTCTTTTCCGGTCTGCAATCTCACGCCGACACGGATTATACCCCTGCCGATGCGGAACTGTCCGCCGACTGCGCTCTGCCGGATGCGGATGTCTACCGCTCCGACCTCGAAGATCGCCTGACGATGCTGCTTACCCGTATGGACGGCGTCGGAAATGTCTCGGTGATGCTCACAGTCGGCGGCAGCGCGGAACAGGTCTTCGCAGAGGAGGTGAAACAATCCGACAGCGACCATGCTTCACAGTCTGAATCGGCTTTCGTCATTACAAAAAACGGCGGAAATGAATCCGCTCTCATCTCCGAAACCAGGTATCCGGCGGTGACAGGCGCGGCAATCCTCTGCTCAGGCGGCTCACATGCCGTCATCCGTGAACAGGTCACACAGGCTGTCTCTACCGTCCTCGGCATCCCCGCAAATCAAATCTATGTCGGCACTCTCACATAATCGAAAGGAGCGCGTTCTTATGAAAAAACCGACTGTCATTATCGGAAAAAAACAGCTGATTCTCAGCTGCCTCACACTGATCCTCGGCGTTGCAGTCTACCTCAATTACGTCCTCGCGGGCGGTACCGGTCTCACCGCTTCTACTGCTGCGGGCGGCAGCAAGGATACCGAGGAGGTCAATGCAGGCGCAGATGATCTCTCTGCCTACGGCACTGCCGAAATGGTCAATGCTTCCGCTTCCGGAGCCGATTACTTTGCGCAGGCACGGCTCGATAAACAGACAAGCCGCGATTATGCCGTCCAGACTCTGCAAAGTATCATCGGCGGCGGCGACCTCAGCAATGAGGAAATGGTCACAAATGCGATTGATGCCGTCAATCTCTCCAAGCTCATCGAAAGCGAGAATGTCATCGAATCGCTCATCCTCTCCCAGGGATTCTCCGACTGCGTCGTCTACCTCGACGGCGATACCGCAAAGGTTGTCGTCGAAAGCGAGGGCCTTGATGCCGCGCAGGCTGCGGCAATTAAGGATATTATCCTCTCCGAAGCAGCCGTTCCTACCGAGGGCATCCGGATCTTTGAGGTCGCTGCCGGTGCGCAGCCGGACGGTGCCGGCGTTCCGTGACGCATACGCTGCACACGTTACACACGCCCAATCACCGCCCAGATGATCTGCCGGCACGGATATGCCGGAAAAAAATTATCTTTTTTTCAAAAAAAGGTTGTACGATTGCAGAAAATCTGCTATAATAAGAGTGTATCGGAATTTACCGGCGGATGGCAGCCCTCTCTGTGCTGCCGTCCGTATCGGCATTTCATCTGCCGGGACCCCCTTGTCCCGCTCTTTCGGAGGTATTACACTATGAGCAATGATTATCCAAAAAAGCCGTCCACTGCGGGTGAGGTCAAAATCTCAGAGAATGTCATCCGCTCCATCGCAGGCGTTTCTGCCAGGGAAATCGACGGTGTTGCCGATCTTGCCCGCGTCAAACGCTCTGCCCTGCGTACTGAGTCACCCGTCTCGGTGCAGGTCATCAATGATATGGTCGAGATTACCGTCCGCCTCGTCATCCAAAACGGCTGCCGCATGACCAATGTCGCAGAACAGGTGCAGCAGAAAATTAAGGAGAATGTCCAGAGCATGACCGGCGTGATCGTCTCCAAGGTGCATGTCATCGCTGCCGATATTCTCTTTGAAGACTGAATGAAAGGAATCTCCCCCAAATGACAAGAAGAGAAGTGCGCGCCAATGCGATGAAACTCCTGTTTGCCTACTCGATGCGCGATGATGATATGGACGCGCTGTATCATATCGCGCAGGATGACGCAGATGCGGAAATTCTCGTCGATGACGCCGTAAAAGAGCTTGCTGACGGCACGCTCGCTCACCTCAATGAACTCGATGCCGAGATCTGCCGCCTCAGCCCCAAACGCAATATCTCGCGCATACCCAAACTGTGCCTTGCAATTCTCAGACTCGCGCTCTACGAAATCCTCTACGACGACGGCACGCCTGTGAATGCGGCGGTCTCCGAGGCTGTCCTGCTCGCAGAACAGTATACATCTGCCGATGAGGATATTCGCTTTATCAACGGTCTGCTCGGCGCATTTACCAGAGAACAAAAGCAGAACAGTGCAGAGGACGGCAGTGCGTCATGAAGCTCCTCGGCATTGACACCAGCAATTACACCACTTCCTGCGCCCTTTTCGATACGAATACACACGCCCTCGTGCAGAAAAAAATGCTGCTTCCTGTCCCGAAGGGACATGCCGGTCTGCGGCAGTCCGACGCGGTGTTTCATCACACAAAGCAGCTCCCTTCTCTGATTGAGGAGCTCACTGCGGCTGTCGGCTCCCCCTGCATTCCCGATGCCGTCGGCGTCTCGACTGCACCCCGCGGCGAACCCGGCTCCTATATGCCCTGCTTCCTCGCAGGTCACAGCGCAGCCAGATCCATCGCTGCTCTCAACGGCATCCCCCTGCACGAAACGTCTCATCAGATCGGTCATATCCTTGCCGCGCTCTTTTCTGCCGGATGTCTCTCGTGGCTTGATCCGGCGCGAGAGCCTTTTCTTGCTTTCCATGTCAGCGGCGGTACAACCGATCTCGTGCGCTGCACACCGGACAGGGATGCTGTTCTTCACATCGAACCGGTCGCCTCTTCACTCGATCTCAAAGCAGGACAAGCCGTTGACCGCGTCGGGCTGATGCTCGGTCTGCAATTCCCATGCGGTGCGGCTCTCGAACAGCTCGCGGCGCAGAGCGATTCCAACGCACATATGAAAATTACCCTCAGAGACGGCTGCTGTTCGCTCTCCGGTCTGCAAAACCAGTGCGAGACAATGCACAAAAAAGGCGTGCCGTCCCCCGATATTGCAAAATATTGCCTCAACACCATCGCGCAGGCGGTCAAGGCAATGACTTTCCATGCCGCACAGCAGCTTCATCACACTGCTGTCATCTTCGCGGGCGGCGTACTTTCCGATCGGCTCATTCAGCAGCAGCTCGCTTTGCTGCCGCTTAGAACTGCTTTTGCGGAACCCGCTTTTTCCTGCGACAATGCCGCCGGAACTGCGCTGTTTGCCGCATGTAAGGAGACCGGATCATGGCAATTCTGACCGTTTCTCAGCTCAATCGCTATGTCGCGTTTCGCCTGCACGAGGATGCCAACCTCAAAACGGTGTTCGTCCGCGGTGAAATCGCCAACTTCAAACGCAATTTCAGCTCCGGTCACTGCTATTTCTCTGTGCAGGACAACGAGGCTTCCGTGCGCGCTGTCATGTTTCGCGCACATGCCGACCGAATCCCCTTTGAACCCCAAAACGGCATGGATGTCCTGCTGCAAGGAAAGGTCACGCTCTACGAAAAGGGCGGCGACTATCAGATTCAGGTCACGGACATGCAGCCTGACGGCGTCGGCGCACAGGCTCTCGCCTTGCAGCAGCGGCGCGAAAAGCTCGCAAAACTCGGCTTTTTTGATCCGGAAAGGAAGCGCAGACTCCCTGAAATGCCGAAAAAAATCGGCATCGTTACCTCGCAGAGCGGTGCAGCTCTGCAAGACATGCTCCGAATCTTAGAACGGCGGTATCCGCTCGGAACCGTCTGCATCTATCCGGCTCTCGTGCAGGGCGATACCGCTCCCGCTTCCATCGTTGCCGCACTCCATGCTGCCGGCAGTGACGGCTGCGATGTCATCCTGATGGGCAGAGGCGGCGGCTCCAATGAGGATCTCTCCGCGTTTCAGTCCGAGGAGGTCGCGCAGGCTGTCTTTCGTTCGCCGGTGCCGGTCGTCAGTGCCGTCGGACATGAAACCGACCACTGCATCGCGGATGAGGTCGCAGATCTGCGCGCGCCGACGCCCTCTGCTGCCGCAGAGCTTGCCGTTCCCGATTCCGCCGCGCTGCGCACTGCGCTCACCGAACAATCAGCGCGTTTGCAGCAGGCTTTTTCTTCCCATATCGCCCGCAGGCAGCAAGCTCTCACCGACCTGACACACCGGCTTGAAAAGCAATCGCCCGTGCAGCGCGTACAAATGCAAGCGCAAAACCTCGCCGCACTCCGCACCCGCCTCGATCACGCAATCAATGCCTATATGCAGGACAAAACCAATCTGTGGCTGCTCTCTGCCAAACGGCTTGAAGCGTTCAGTCCGGTTGCCATCCTGCAACGCGGCTATGCACTCGTCTATCGGGACGATGCCATCGTGCGGCGCGCCGATACCCTGAATACCGGCGATCTGCTGCATATCCGCCTTGCAGAAGGCACTGTCACTGCTGCGGTCACGTCGGTATCCATGCCACAGAAAACGGAGAATATCTATGAAATTTGAAGAAGGTATGCAGAAGCTTGCCGAGATTACTGCGCAGCTCGAAGCAGGCGGTCTCTCCCTCGAAGAGGCAGTCCGGCTCTACGGAGAGGGCGCGATGCTCGCGGATGCCTGCAAAAAAGAACTCGAAACGGCAAAACTCACCGTTTCTCAATACGGACAAAATCAAAATGCCGCCTCTGCGGCAGAACAGAATGAAAAATGACAACCGCACGGCTCCGCTGTGCTGCTGTTTGACGAACGGAGATACCCAATGGAGAAAAATCGTGAAATCAGTGTGCAGGCGGCTTTTCGCCTCTGCGACCTGCGGCTGCCGGATCAGCTCTCTCAGCTCTCTGCCGCGCAGTGCCGTGAACTCTGCGCGGAAATCAGACAGTTGCTGATCCGTACTGTGCTGAAAACCGGCGGACATCTGTCCTCCAATCTCGGCGTGGTCGAACTCACGCTCGCTCTGCACCGGAATTTTCATTCGCCGCAGGATCGCATCGTCTGGGATGTCGGCCATCAAGCCTATGTGCATAAACTGCTGACCGGACGTGCCGATCTATTCCCCACGCTGCGGCAGGAAAACGGGCTTTCCGGCTTCCCCAAGCCCGCTGAATCCCCGCATGATACCTTTATCACCGGTCACAGCAGCACCGCTGTCTCTGCTGCATTCGGCATGGCGGAGGCAATGCGTCTCAGCGGAGACAACCACTTCGCCGTCGCTGTCGTCGGGGACGGCTCCATGACAGGCGGCATGTTCTATGAGGGTGTCAACAATGCCGGCAAGTCACGCTCCAATCTCATCGTCATTCTCAATGACAACAACTGCGCCATCTCCAAAAATGTCGGTGCCATCGCGAAATACCTCACCAAAATCCGCAACAGCACCGGCTATGTGCGCACAAAATGGCGCGTGGAAAAGGTCGTCGGGAAAACACCTGTCATCGGCACAAAGCTCGTGCAGTCTCTCAAAAATTCCAAGGACAAGTTTCGCAGAAATATCGTCGAAACAACCATCTTCGACGATCTCGGCTTTGTCTACCTCGGACCGGTGGACGGGCATGACATCGAAGCCCTCGACGAGGTGCTGACGGTCGCAAAAAGCTACCGCCGGCCTGTGCTTGTCCATGTCCGCACAATCAAGGGAAAGGGCTTCAAACCCGCAGAGGAAAATCCCGGCGAATATCACGGCGTCCCGAAGGGAAATGCCGCGCAGACCGCAGATGTCGATCAGATCGAACTTGCCTCGCAGAATCCGGAGCTGTCGGTCGATGAATGCTACTCTACCGTCTTCGGCAAGGCTCTGACTGCATTTGCACAGTCCGATCCCGATATTTGTGCCGTGACCGCTGCCATGAAATACGGCACCGGACTGCAATTCTTTGCAGCGGCACATCCGCAGAGATTCTTTGACGTCGGCATCGCGGAACAGCATGCCGTCACGTTCTGTGCCGGTCTTGCTTCTATGCGAAAACTCCCGGTTTTTGCTGTCTATTCTACATTCTCTCAGCGCGCTTTCGATCAGATCGTCAACGATGCCGCCATCGCGCAGTATCACATGGTGCTGGGCATCGACCGCGCAGGACTGGTCGGGGAAGACGGCGAAACACACCAGGGTATTTTCGATATTCCCATGCTGACCGCTGTGCCGGGCTGCAAAATCTATTCCCCGGCAAGCTACGCCGAGACCGAAGCCTGCCTCAAACTCGCACTCTATTCCGACAAGGGACTCGCGGCTGTCCGCTATCCGCGCGGGAAAGAACCGGCACTGCTGCGAAATGCTGCCGAGACCGTTTTCTCACACATCCCCGGAGAAGACGCGCTTCTCATCACCTACGGGCGGATCTCCGCCGAGGCAATGACCGTTGCCGATACACTCAAAAACGAAACTATCTCCTGCGGTCTGCTGCGGCTCATCACGGTATTCCCCATCCCCGATGAAGCCTTCGGGGTCGCTCAGAATTACAGAAGAATCATCTTTTTTGAAGAGGGCAGCTCCGCCGGCGGAATCGCGGAGAAATTTGCCGCCGCACTCTTGCAGCGCGGCTGGCACGGGCAGTTCTCTCTGCACGCCATTGACGGCTTCGTGCCGCCCGCTTCTGTCCCGCGATGTCTCTCGCGGCAGTCCCTCGACGCCGATGCGATGTGCGATGCCGTCCGGTCACTCTGCAACACGAAAGAAGAAGATCCCTATGGAACGGCTTGATACCGCACTCGTGACACGCGGCATTTGCAGCTCCCGTGCGCGCGCGCAGGCTTCCATCGAGGCGGGCAATGTCGCGGTCAATGATCTCATCTGCCTCAAAGCGTCCCGCAAGGTCGATGACGCCGACACACTCCGGCTCACAGAGCAGCTCCCGTTCGTCGGCCGCGGCGGCTATAAGCTGAAATACGCGCTGGCGGAATTTCAGATCCGTCTCAGCGGGCTGCACTGCCTCGATGTCGGTGCATCCACCGGCGGCTTCACCGACTGTATGCTGCAAAACGGCGCAGCATCCGTCCTCGCGGTCGATGTCGGTCACGACCAGCTCGCACAGCAGCTCCGCGATGACCCCCGCGTGACGGTCATGGAGGGAACCGATCTGCGCAGACTCCCGCCCGATTCCCCCGGTCTGCCCGCAGAATTTGCTGCTTGTGATGTGTCCTTTATCTCCCTGAAACAGATTCTCCCCGCTCTCCCGCCCCTGCTGGCACCAAATGCCTGCGCGGTCCTGCTCGTCAAGCCGCAGTTTGAAGCCGGAAAACAGGCTCTTAATAAAAACGGCATTGTACGCGATGAAAAAATCCGGCAGCAGGTTCTGCGCGATGTCCGCAATGCGGCTGCACAAAACGGCTTTACTCCGCTCGCTGACTGCGTTTCTCCGATCAAGGGCGGCAGCGGGAATACCGAATTTCTGCTCTATCTCCAAAAAGTTACATGACAGGAACACGACCATGAAATATGTCATCTATCCCAATTTATCCAAAAAAGCGGCGTATCCTGCTGCCTGTGCTGCGGTGCAGACCCTGCTGCGATGCGGTGCGGAGGTCTGCATGGAGCAGTCGCTTGCTTCTCATTTCTCCGAAATCGGCGGCGTGAAATTCCTCCCGACGGACAAGCTCTTTGAAGCTGCTGATTTCGCTGTCGCCATCGGCGGCGACGGCACAATCCTGCAATGCGCCGGAAAAGTCAGAGATTTTGCGCTGGCACATAATACAAAACCGGTCAAAATCGTCGGCATCAACACCGGTACGCTCGGTTTCCTTGCCGCCTTTGAGATCAGTGAGCTGGATATGCTCGGCAGACTCCAAACCGGTGACTTTGCAATCAGCAGCAGAATTCTCCTGCAAACAGAGATCTGCGGCGGCGCGAAGGACGGTCTGATCTGCCACGCGCTCAACGATATTTATGCCTCGCGTCTCAACGGGAAAATCTGCGATTTTGCCGTGTTCGTCGATGACAAGCAAATCGGTACCTACCGCGCGGACGGCATCATCTTCTCCACGCCGACCGGCTCGACTGCCTACGCGCTCTCCGCCGGCGGCCCTGTCATGGAGCCGGATCTGAACCTGATCGAAATGAACCTGATCTGCCCGCATTCTCTCTTTGCCAGACCGATGCTCTTTCGCCCAGAACGGCATATCCGTGTCGCCTACCGCGGCGTCGGAAACGGCGGACTCAATGTCCATGTGGACGGCGGGGAAACGGCTGTGCTGCACAACACGCATTCCTTTACCGTGACACAGTCCCCGATCACGATGCCCTTCGTGGACTGCAAAGGACATGCCTTCTATGACGCGCTGAACGGCAAGCTCATGCAGCCGCTGAAATCTTTGGGCTATGACGGAGATGTGCGTCATCTCTGAGCCGGTTTCATTGCGCCCCGTTCAGCCGAATATCCCTTCATTGTCATCTGCTTTATGAGGAGGTGTGATCTATGCCGAACCCGCGGCAGGATGCAATCCTGCGGATCATCGCTGCCCATGACGTCACAACGCAGGAAATGCTCTGCGAGCTGCTCTGCAAGGAGGGCTTTGCCGTGACGCAGGCAACTGTTTCCCGCGATATTCGTCAGCTCAAACTCCAAAAGAAACAAAACGCCGCCGGTATCCGATGCTATGCTCGCTCTGCCGCCGCAGCCGCTGCGCCCAGCAATCTGCTCGCGGATGTCGTCATGCGCGTCGATCATGCCATGAATACGGTCGTCGTCATCTGCCACGCCGGCTCCGCACAAGCCGCCTGCGCCGTACTCGACCGGCTACAACTCGATGCCGTTGTCGGCACCATCGCCGGCGATGATACCATCTTTTTGCTCACGCGCTCCGAGCAAAGTGCCGTGCAGCTTGTCAATCTGCTCGAATCCCAGATCTGGGGGTTATGATGTTACAGGAACTTTCTATTGAAAATCTCGCCGTGATTCAATCCGCGGTCATTCCGCTCGAACACGGCTTCAATGCCTTCACCGGTGAGACCGGCGCGGGTAAATCTATTCTGATCCACGGTATTCAGGCGGTTCTCGGTCAGCGCACGAACAAAGACCTCGTCCGCACAGGCTGCAAAAAAGCGACTGTCACTGCCGTCTTTTCCCCGCTCTCCGATGACACACGCGCAGTGCTTGCCGAATACGGCTGCGAGACCGACGACGATGCACTCATCCTCTCGCGCGAAATCTCCGCGGACGGCGGCAGCATCGGCAGAGTCAACGGCAAAGCCGCTCCCGCCGCGCTTCTCCGCGCGCTCGGCGATACCCTCGTCAATATCCACGGGCAGCACGACAACCAGATTCTGCTGCGGCCGGAACGCCACCTCGATGTCCTCGATCAGTTCGGAGATGACCGTTCTCTCCTCGAACAGTATACTGCTGAATTCCATGCGCTGCAAACATGCGCACGCGAACTCAATGCCATGCAGAAAGCGGAACAGGAAAAGGTTTTAAGGCTCCGGCAGCTTCAAGATACCATAGAGGAAATCGGTGAGCTGGATCCCCAGCCGCAGGAGGACACGCTGCTCGACAGCCGCTTTCATGCCGCTACCCGCGCAGAGGAATCTGCTGCACTTGCGGAAACTGTCACGCAAATGCTTGTCGGCGGGGACGAAAATCTCTCCGATGCCCTCGCCGCTGCCTGCATGCAGCTCGACAAGCTCGCAAGAGAAGAGGCGGATGCCGCGCCGCTCTCCGACAGACTCCGCGCACTCAACATCGAACTGCGGGATATTGCCGATGAAGTCTCTGCCTATGCGAGCGCGCAGCTCTCCCCTGCGGAATTTGCGCAGCTCAACGAGCGCAGAAATGCGGTCAATACAATGGCTCTGCGCTATCACACCGATGCCGACGGATTGCGGCAGATCTATGAGGATGCCGTCAGAGAAGTCTCTGCCATCGAAAATGACGCCGACAAACTCCGCGAACTGACCGCCGAACGCAAGGAAAGACTGCACCGTGTCACCGAGCTGGCAAAACAGCTCTCCGCGCACAGACAGAATCTCGCCGCGCTCTTCTCCCGCCGCGTCGGGGAAGAACTTGCGGAACTCAATATGCCGCGCGTGCAGCTCTCTGTCGCGCTGACGCAGGGCAAGCTCACACCCTCCGGCATGGACAAAGCTGAATTCCTCATCTCTGCAAATCCCGGCGAACCGCCAAAGCCCATCGCGCAGATCGCCTCCGGCGGTGAGCTGTCCCGCATGATGCTCGCGCTCAAAGCTGTTCTCGCGGAGCGGGATGCGATCCCGACTCTCATCTTCGATGAAATTGATACCGGTGTCAGCGGCAAGGCAGCCCAGAAAATCGGTCTCAAACTCCGCGCACTCTCTGCACATCATCAGGTCATCTGCGTCACCCACCTCGCACAGCTTGCAGCACAGGCGACACATCATCTTTTGATCGAAAAGCACAGCACCGATACGGAAACCAACACCAATGTTTCCGTTCTGGACCGCGCACAGCGCATTCGGGAAATCGCCCGGATCATGGGCGGCGATGACGCCTCAGCTCTGCTCCTGCAAACCGCCGAGGAAGCCCTCGATGCTGCGCAAACACTTTGATATGATTCCGCAAATCAAAAAGGCGGCTGACATCATCTGTCAGCCGCCTTCATCTTTATTTTAGTATTATTTTACCGTGATGCTCGCCACAGTGCTCCATGTGCCGTACTTTGTGCCGGAGGTCGTGCCGTCGCTCGTGACGACCGCACGCACCTTGACATACCATGTTTCCCCTGCTGCCGGATACTTGGTCAGGGTTGCAGAGGTGCCGGTATATGTAGCAAGATGATAGCTTGCGTCGCTGCTGCTGAAACTCGAATTCTTGCAGTATACAAGCTGATATGCAACTGCATTGGAATCTGCTGTCCAGCTCGCCTTGAAGCCGTCGCTGACTGCGGTCAGGGTCGGCTTTGCCTGCTGCACGGGAACAATCGTGTAAGTCGTCTTGATGATGCCTGCGTAATTGCCGGTGCCTGTGACTGTCACCGATGCGGTATTCACGCCGCACTTGACATTGTTTGCATAGGTCATCGTGAAGTCTGTGCCGTAGGTGAGCAGGGTGCTGCCGGAGTAAACTTTCAGATAGCTGCCGACCTTCACCGCACTGCCTGTGTACTCAAACTGCGTCTTGGAAAGTGTGACCGAGGTGATGAGCTTATCTGCGACATAGATGCTCGATACGCTGCTCCATGTACCGTACTTTGTGCCGGAGGTTGTGCCGTCGCTGGTGATGACCGCACGCACCTTGACATACCATGTTTCGCCTGCTGCCGGATACTTGGTCAATGTTGTAGAAGTTCCGGTGTAGGTTACAGTATGATAGCTCGCGTCACTGCTGCTGAAACTCGAATTCTTGCAGTAAACAAGCTGGTATGCAACTGCGTTGGAATCTGCCTTCCAGCTCGCTTTGAAGCCGCCGCTGACTGCGGTCAGGGTCGGCTTTGCCTGCTGTGCCGGAACAATCGTGTAGGTTTTCTTAATGGTGCCGGTGTAACTGCCGACGCCCTTGACTGTGACCGATGCGGTGTTGATGCCGCACTGGACATTGTTTGCATAGGTCATCGTGAAGTCTGTGCCATAGGTAAGCAGGGTGCTGCCGGAGTAAACTTTCAGATAGTTGCCGACCTTCACCGCACTGCCGGTATAGTTGAACTGCGTTTGGGAAAGTGTCACAGTATCAATCGCACGGGTAAGCTTGATGTTCGATGCAGTACTCCATGTGCCGTACTTCGTACCGGAGGTTGTGCCGTCGTCCGTAATCACCGCACGAACCTTGACATACCATGTCTCGCCAAGCTGCGGATATTTGGTCAGATCACACGCGGTCTTACCGGTATAGGTAACGATGTGGTAAGTCGAATCCGAAGAAGAAAAGCTGCTGTTCCGGCAGTATGCAACCTGATATGCCAGTGCGTTGCTGTCCGCTGTCCACGCCACATGCAGCACCCCGTCATTAACGGAAAGTGCAGGTGCCGCCTGCTGCGCGGGAACGATGCTGTATTTCTTTGTGATCGTTCCGGTATAATCCCCGATGCCGGTGATTGTCACAGATGCGGTCTGATAGCCGACTTTGACATTGTTGGCATAACTCATCGTAAAATCGGTGCCGTAAACCAGCTTTTTATCGCCGGCGTATGCTGTCAGATAGCTGCCGACCTTCACCGCGCTGCCGGTGTAATTGAATTGTGTCTTGGAAAGCGTTACGCTGCTGAGTGCGGCTTTCTGCTTCTCCGTCAGGTATCCGGGGTCGCCCTCTGCGTCAATGTGTGCATACCACTGATTGAGGTTTGAAGCGTCATATGTCGTGCCGTTGCCGCCGACGATACAGTTGCAGTTCCCAAACATGTTAAACGAAGACCCCAGATTTTTCAGATTCCACTTGTCACTGACATAAATAGTTTTCATAGACGAGCAGTAGCTGAACATATAGTCCATTGTTTCCACATTGGCGGTATCGAAGCTGCCCAGATCAAGTTCCGTCAGTGCTGAACAATACTCAAACATGGTGTCCATAGACTTTACATTGGAAGTGTCAAAACTGCTCAGATCCAAAGATTCCAGTACATAACACTGAGCGAACATATAACTCATATTTTCCACATTCGATGTGTCAAAGCTGCCTACATTCAGAGATTTCAGCCCTCCGCAACAATAAAACATCTGTTCCATAGTGGACACATTGGACGTGTCAAAATTGCGCAGATCGAGCGA
Source organism: Oscillospiraceae bacterium (assembly GCA_045627405.1). GTDB lineage: Bacteria > Bacillota > Clostridia > Oscillospirales > Ruminococcaceae > Firm-04. The sequence goes on from JAZQNP010000013.1 coordinate 107,100, forward strand.
TGTCAGTGATTCGCATTCGCGGAACATCTTAGCCATGTTTGTCACTTTGGATGTGTTAAAACCGCTCAGATCCAGAGCAGCCAGCGAAGAACAATGCGTGAACATGTTCTTCATTGTCACCGCATTGGCGGTATTGAAGCTGCTCAGATTCAACGAGGTCAGCGAGGTACAGGCGTAGAACATATTATCCATTATCTGCACATTGGCAGTATTGAGGCCGCTCAGATTCAGCGAGGTCAGGGATTGGCAGCCGGAGAACATCGCGTACATGGTTGTTACCTTGGATGTGTCAAAGCCGCTCAGATCCAAAGATGTCAACGAGTAGCAATCTGCAAACATCATGTACATGTTTGTTACATTGGATGTGTCAAAGCCGCTCAGATTCAGCGTTTTCAGATTGTTACACCCGTAGAACATGTTCGTCATCGTTGTCATGCCGGAGGTATCTGCCTTGGAAAGGTCCATGGATTCCGCGAGAATATTATAAAACAGACCGCCGGCATTTGCAAACTTCGTTCCGGCTGCTGCCGCGACCTTCTTGACCGATGCGTCTCCGCGGTAAGCATTCAGATCCGCATATGCGATCGTGCCGCTCAGCGTCAGCGTTCCCGTCGCGGAATCAAAGGTCACTGTACCGTCTGCGGCTTGTGCCGTCACCGCAGTCTCCGGCAGCGAGAAACTGCCGGACCTTGCAGCCGCACCCGCGCCTGCCAGCGTGACAGTCAGCAGAATCGCCGCCGCTGTTTTTGTCCATCTTTTCATAAACACTTCTCCCTTTTTACTTTGATTGAAAGACGCAGAATTTGCTCCCCATAAAAGAACAGACACTGCATTTTCTCCGTTTTTTCGGGGCGGAGTTCTTTACTCCGCTTCTTCGGATGAGCCGGATGCATCAGATGCATCGGATGCACTGAGGCTGTCCGCATCCGCAGCTTCGGTTTCAGTCTCCGTTTCCGCTTTCCTGCCGGTCTCGACCGTCACAACAAAGCCGTTCTGATTGTTGCCCGAACAGGTGTACGGCAGCTCCGCCGGAAGCGGAATCTCTGCCACTGCTGCGGCATCCGTATCCGACAAAGTGACTGTGAACACCTCATATACCATATCATCTGCATCTGTGATCTGCAAATGCTCGCCCTCGTAGCTGTACTCCGAAATCAGTGCGGCATATTCTTCCAGACAAAGCCCGTTCTGATACATATACACTGCGTGCGGCACGCCCACATAGCGGAAATGCCAAGGCTCAAACTCAAATTCCGTGATCTCCACCTTATCCTCCGGATACCGCAGAATAAAGCCGTATTCCGCACAGTGCTCCGTGATCCAGGCATAATCGCCCTCGCCGTCAAAGGAGGATACCACCCCGTCTGCATATAAACTGAAATCCAGCGCGTAGCCGCTCTCATGCTCACTGCATCCCGCTTTCGCAACCAGCGTTGACATTTCCCCGCCGGTATCCTGCAAATCCTCTTCATACAGCTTCTGCTGGTACTCCTTCGTCCGGAAGCCGCTGATCACCAGAAGATCGGCATGTCCGGTTTCTTCCTTGAACGCCTCTGCCATCGCATTCAGAGCGGTCATCGCCTCTTCCTGCAAATTGACCTCGGTATCCTTGACATGCAGAACATCCGATTTCTCAATATAGACATTGACCAGCCCGTCTTCCAGGTCCTCCGGCAGCGGTGTGCTGCGGTTGACCAGCACCAGCGGTCCGCTGTGAATATCTGATGCGAACTTTGCTTCGTATGTGTAGATAATGAGGTTTTCGTCCTCCTGCGTATCGGTCATATCCGGCACCGACAGCTCTGCTTCACTGCTGCTCTCCTGTGTCTCAATCGGCTCCATCCCGTTGAGGATATAGAGCGAGCCGACCGCCGCGCCCGCGACCAGTGCCAGCGTCAGTCCCGCTGCGATCGCCCCTTTCGGTGACCGGCGCAGTTCTTTTCCCGTGGTACGATAATCTGCCATACTCTTTCCGCATCCCGCGCTCCATGGATAAGCCGCAGAATCGCAGAATACACTGCTCCTTTCATTCCGGATTTGCGCCGCGTGATCCCATGCACGCTCAGGCGTCTTTCTCTGTTATTTCCATTATAACATAGCTTTTTGCAAAAAGAAAAGCAAATCTTGCATATTTGTGCATTTTACCTTTATTCTGAACTTTCCCGCTTTCAATATGTGTACCATCACCAAATTCGTGCTGCGGAATGCCATATGTCCGCTTTTTCATCCGCGCAGCAGAATTTAACATTTTCGTGCAAAGCAAGAGAAAAAGTAGTCGCAATTTCGTCAGAAATCACAAGTGCATTTTTTCAAACAATATGCTATAATGATAGATAGAAATAATACGGGGCAGCCCGTAAGTGAAAGGAAGTATCACCATGGCAGAGAACAAAAAAGGCATTTTTGCCGAATTTAAGGAGTTTATCTCCCGCGGCAATGTCATCGACCTCGCAGTCGGCGTGATCATCGGCGGCGCGTTCACCGCGATCGTCACATCGCTCGTCGAGGACATCCTCACCCCGCTCATCGGCACAATCCTCTTCGGTCTGAATTTCGACAACTTCAAACTGACAATCCCGTGGGGCAATGAGCCTGTGATTAACTTCGGCAACTTCTTCCAGTCGATCATCACCTTCCTGCTGACGGCTGTCTGCCTCTTCCTCATCATCAAGGGCATTAACGTCATGAAGCGCAAGAAGGAAGAAACCCCCGAAGAGCCGCCCAAGCCCTCCAACGAGGAAGTGCTGCTCACCGAGATCCGCGATCTGCTCCGGAAACAGTGATTTCTTTCCATATCTCCAAACTGCACCGTGTTTGCCGCGCGGTGCGGTTTTTTGTAAACTTGCAAAAACACATCCGTATTTTTGCTCGTTTGCTTGACATCCGGCACGATTACCGATATAATGAAATCAGTACAATCATCTTGGGGGAGGCGAGAAAATGGCACAGTCGCTGCATGCACAGCAAACACGTTCTGCTGCGGATTTACTTTTTCCGGTTGCCGTGCTGTATCTCGGCAGCCGGTCAGAATCCGCTGCTGCCGTCACGGAAGCACTCGCCGCCGCTGCGCGCGAAGACACCGGCAGCGCACTCCCGCAGCTCCTGCGCATCTGCCGCACGCGCGCTTCCGAGCAAACAGACGCCGATCTCTTCCCGGATGATTCCCCGCTCTCTGCCGTTATGAGACTGCCCGCCGGCAGCCGCCGTGATCTCGCGCTTTCCTTCTCCGGCTTCTCCCAAGCCGATGCCGCCGATGCACGCGGTCTGACTGCCGCCGAATTTGCCCAGAAGCTCGACAAGTCTCTCCGGCAGCTCACCTTTCTGCAAAGCGGCGTACAGCCCGATCCCGATCAGCTCGATTCCGCTGTCAGAAGCATTGTCATGACGCCTGCCGAAGCAGACGCCGTCTGTCTGGGCGTACAGCAGGCGGAAGAGGACTATGCCGCACAGCAAATGCAGGCAAAGCCGGAGGGCGACTTGCCGTCTGTGCGCGAAATCGTCCGCACGGACAACGCTGCCTCCAAACCAAAATCCGCTGTACCCGTCTGGGGCATCGTACTCGTGTGCATCTGCATCATCCTGCTCTGTGCGGTCATCGGTCTCCTCCTCGACCGCAGAAATATCCGGCAGCAGCCGCACACCGGCGTTTCCCATGACGAAGAGGCGGAACCCTATACCGTGCAGAATCTGACCGATCTGCACTATATCAGCATGGACGATGCCCGCGCTGCCGCACTCGCTGATGCCGGACTCTCCGCAGATGACGTCACATTCACCAACACAAAGCTCGATACCGGCAGCCTGCCTGTATGCTACAAGATCATCTTCATCGACAGCAATGCGGTGCAGTATGAATATACCCTGGATGCCGAATCCGGCAAACTGCTCAAACAGCAAAGCTTCCAGACCGATACACCGCTCGATACCGAGGGCTGGCTCCCGGTCAGCGAAATGCGCCGAAAAGCTCTCGCAATGATTCGTTCAGATGCCGTTCTCATCCTAAGAGAACAGCTCGGCAATGACGGCGAACGCGGTTACTATAAATTCACCTTTCAGGATGCAGAGGGAAAAATGTACACCGTTCAGTTTGATGCAGCAGACGGTATTCTGCTCAAATATACCGTCGAAACGCCGGAGGTGATCAGTACCGCCGAAATCATATCCCTCGAAACCGCCAAGCAGCAGGCAGTCGGAAGGGTCGGCAATCTCTCCTCCGATCAGGTGATCTTCACCAAGGAAAAACTCGACGGTGCAGTTTATCTCATCTCCTTTACCCTCGATGACGGCACACAGTATGCACTCGAACTCGATGCCGCAACCGGCATGACCAACACGCTGGACGTGCATCCGGTCGCTGCCGACACCTCCCGCGCCATCGGTCTCCTCGCTGCAAAAGATATTGTACTCCGGCAGGCAGATCTGACCGATGCGGATATTCTCTCTTTCTCCAAGGCGAAAATCGACCGCAGCAACGGCGCGTATGTCTATGAACTGGAATTTGAAACCGCGGCATATGATTACGAAGCAACACTGGATATGGTAAGCGGCGAAATTCTCCGCTACCGCGCATGGTACAAATAACGGAAATACAAACAGCCGGATGTCCCTGCCCGACATCCGGCTGTCACTGTTTTATTCCGGCTGCTGCTCCAAAAACGCATCCGCATGATAAAAAGATATGCCCGACAGACCGCTCTGCCCGCGCACCTGCAAAATCTGCCGGTCCAGTACGTCCGCTTCCGTCTGCCACTCGTCTGCTCCGCTGCCGGCATATTCATCATACGCGCCGACCTTGTAGGATGCCAGCCCGACCGCAAGCTCAACCGTTTCACTCCGCGGCAGCGCGCACCATTCCGCCAGTGTCTCCGTGAACGGGCAGGACGCATTCCGATACCCGTAATAAATCTGCGGAATCATCAGGTCGCAGTAGCCTGCTTCTTCCATCCAGCGCGTCACATCTGCATACAGCGTATCGCGGTTCAGTGTGAGATTCCCCTGCGGGCTCACGGAAAACACCGCTGACGCATCTGCCGCATGTACCGCACTGCACATACGCTGCACCAGCTCCGAAACACGGTCCCGCCGCCATGCACTGAGATCTGTCCCGCCCGATGCCGCAAACGCTGCCGCATCCACCGACGGATCTGTCGTCGGGTAAAAATAATCGTCAATGTGAATGCCTGCGGGATGATACCGCCCGACCAGCTCCGTAACCGCTCCCGCCAGAAAATCAGCAGTGTCATTCGTCACGGGATTCAGATAATACCGTCCCTCCCATAAAAACAGATTCCTCCCGCAGGTCTCCGCATCAGCATACCACTGAGAGAGCAGCGCGTCTCCTCCGCCGGATACCGCCGACTGCATTTGCAGACGAAGCGGATTGATCCACGCATGGAGCGCGATGCCCTGCGCAGCACAGATTTCTGTGAAAATCCGCATTGCGTCATGCCCGCTGCACTCGGCTGCCGGCGGATAGTATTCCGACGGGTACATGCTCTCTCCGAACGGACAGACATGCACAAAAACTGTATTGATGCCGCACTCCCGCAGCTTTGTCAGATAGTCCGACACCGCGCTGCGGCACACGGCTTCATCTGCCTCTGCAAACAGCCGGCTGCATATGAAATACGGAATCCATGCAGCGGTCATCTCAGCTCCCGCTTCTGCCTCCTGCTGCAAATGCAGCTGCGTCAGCGTCTGCCCGCGGGTCAGCAAGGGCTCTGCTGCCTGCTGCGCCCGAAACGGCAGACATGCAGTCAGAATCAACAGTGCAAGCAGCGGCACTGCCATGCGCCGCAGCCTTCGCAAATCATTCATGCAATCCCCCTCCTCCGGTTGCTTTCATACTTCTATTCTAACCGGTGAGCTGCACGAAATTTGCCGAAAAAGCAGCTTTCTCACACCAAAGCTCCGTTTTTTTCGCATTGCTGCTTGACGATACCGCTTTTTTCTGCTATACTGTGTAATATGGAGTAATATTCCAAAAAATATAGAAACACAAAACACAGGGGGTCTTCACTTATGCATCAGCCAAATCTGAAACGAAAGGCAGCCTTTGCCTGCGCCGTCACGATGACGGCACTGTGCGCATCGTATCTGCCAATGCTGGACGGCTTCGCTGCCGGCGATGTCGTCATCAACGAGGTCTGCACCAAAAACACTACCCTCGCTGCGCCTGACGGGAATTTCTACGATTACGTTGAGCTTTACAACAGCAGCAGCACTGCCGTCTCCGTCGCCGGCTACGGTCTCAGCGACTCCGCCGATCTGCCGTATTCCTACACGATTCCTGCCGGAACATCTGTCCCTGCCAAGGGCTATCTCGTCATCTACTGCGGCATCGACAGTACAAGCGGCGTTTCCGGCGCGGCATTCGGTCTGTCCAAAAAAGGCGAAACCGTCATTCTCACCGATGCCGGCGGCAATACCCTTGAAACACTCGAAATCCCCGCGCTCGACGATGACACCGCTTACGGCAGAGTCCCCGACGGCAGCAGTTCCTTCGCGGTTCTCTCAACACTCTCTGCCGGCAGTGCCAATCCGTCCGATGCAGTCTCACAGGTTGTCGTCGATATGCCGGCATTTTCCAAGGAGAGCGGCTTCTATGCCGACGGCTTCTCCCTCACGCTCTCCGCAAAATCCGGCTGCACGATCTATTACACAACCGACGGCAGCGACCCGACGCCGCAATCCACCGCCTATACCGGCGCGATCACGGTCTATGACAAATCCGATGAGGCAAACGTCTACTCTGAAAAAACCGGCATCGCGGACAGCTATACCCCGCCGAGCGATCCGATTGACAAGGCGATGATTGTCCGCGCCATTGCGGTCGATGCCGACGGAAATGTCAGCAAAATCGCAACAAACAGTTATTTCATCGGCTACACCGCTTCCGATTACGCCTCCAATATGCGCGTGATCTCTCTCGTCACCGATCCGTATAATCTCTTCGATTACGAATACGGCATCTATGTGCAGGGCAAGGTGCGTGACGACTGGCGGAACAGTTCTGACTATAACCCCCGCCTCGAAAGCTACTTCCAGCCCGCAAACTACACGCAGTCCGGCAGAGAGTGGGAACGGGAAGCCTATATGACCGTGTTTGAATCCGGCACTGCTGCTTACAGCACCGCCCTCGGCATCCGCATCCACGGCGGCGCAACCCGCTCGCTCGCGCAGAAGAGTCTCAATCTCTATGCACGCTCCGATTACGGCGATACCAAATTTGACTATGACTTCTTCGGCGGCATGCTGACCTCTGAGGCAACCGGCGAACCGATCACTTCCTTCGATTCGCTGACCCTCCGCAACGGCGGAAACGATCAGGATCTCAAACTCCGTGACCGTCTCAATCAGGAACTGATGCAGGGCAGAAGCTGCGCCGTCGCTGCGCAGACTGAATGCGTTGTCTTCCTCGACGGCGAATTCTGGGGACTCTATAACCTGATGGAAAAACAGAGCGAGGACAATCTCTCCGACCATTACGGCGTCAAGGCAAAGGATGTCTGCCGCATCAAGACCGATGAACTCTCCGACGGAACCGAGGCGGGCTGGGCGGACTATGAAGCCCTCAAAGCATGGGCAACCGAAACGGATTACACCAAGGCGGGTGTCTATGAAACATTTGTCTCGATGGTCGAGCCGCAGAGCTTTGCAGACTATATGGCGGCGCAGATCATCGTCGCAAACCAAGACTTCGGCACCAACAACTACGCGCTCTGGAAAACCGAAACCGTGCGCGCAGACAATCCATATGCCGACGGAAGATGGCGGTTCATCTTCTTTGATACGGAGTTCGGTCAGGGGCTTTACGGTACCAGCGATGCAAACAGCAGCATTCTCTCTTCCCTCAAAAAGCTGGACTGCTGGATCGGCAAGCTCTTCTACGGACTGCTCGAAAATGTGCCGGAATTCCGTCAGCTCTTTGTCACAACCTATTTCGATCTGTGCAACGAAAACTTCAAAGCGTCCGCTGCAACGGCGCGCGTCACGGAAATGGGTGCTGCATACACCGCTGCCGGTGTCGCTTCCCTCGACCGATTCAATGCGACCTCGAACACCGGCTGGGGCGGTTGGGGCGGCTGGGGACAGGCTGCCGACCATGCTGCCGATTATGCCAACGCAATCGCTTCGCTCCGTACTTACTGGAATTCCCGCGCTGAAATCGCAAAAACGCAGCTGATCAGCTACCTCGGCAATAAGGTCAATTCTGCGACAAGCACCGTGACGCTGAAAAATGAACCCGCAAAGGGCAGCGTCTCCCTCAACACGCTGACACTCAGCTATGACACTTGGAGCGGCAGCTATCTCACGGAAAATCCCATTACGCTGGAAGCACAGCCCAAGGCAGGATACACCTTCGCAGGCTGGGTCATTACCGGCGCAGAATTTGTAAGCGGCAGCTCGTCCAGCCGCTATGCGGAAATTCAGCCGACTGCCTCCGCCGTGACCGTTCAGGCAACCTATACCGCCGGCAGCTATTCGCAGGCGGATGTGCAGAAGCTGCTGCAATATCTGCTGACAACCGGTACACTGACACAGCAGGAAGCTGCATCCTATGATCTCGACGGCTCCGGCACGCTGACCGCGCGCGATCTCTCGCTGCTGAAAGCTCTGGTCATGTGACAGCAAACTATGAAATGTCGGTTGGTTGTAATACCCAGAAAGTGCTGTTCCGTTTTGTGCATTCTGCCAAATTTCAAGATGAAGTGAGACAAAAAGCCCGTCTGCTTTGTTTTGGAAATAAAGGGCAATCTGCCCGACACAAAGGAGGTCATTCCTATGAAACTGATCTGTAAACTGACCGCTGTGCTATCTGCGGTGCTGCTCTGCGGCACAACATTCGGCGTGATGCCTGCTGCGGCAGAGGAACTTGGTCTTGGCGCACTGCCGGAGGAGCCGGACTGGGCTCCGACCGATTTTCAGTCCGCAATGGAATTTATGGATACCTACGGCTCGACGCACATCGAAGACGGCTGGCTCTGCTATGTCGCCTGCATTGAGCGCACGGATTATTCCGCGGAAAATCCCGTGATCGACACCTTTACCTCCGGCTCCTTTAACTGCGGCTATACGCATGAATACCGGCTGTCTGCTTCGCAGGAGGAGTCCGGTGCTGAAACGGTGAGTCCGATCGAAGAGCCGAACTACTCCGGATACGAATACGAGGTCATCGTAGTCACCGACGTTTCTAATCTGGACTTTGACATTACACATACCCACAAGTACAACGGCTATATAGGGGAATGGAAATGGTCCTTCTCTGCGGATGCGGCAGGGAATATCACCGAAACGGATATTTATGGCTGGCTGCCCGATTCCCCCGCCGAATATCAAACATATCTTGCGACAAACGGCAATCTCTCCGTACACGGCAATGACATTGTGTATCTCGATACGGTGAGCGGCAGCACCGGCAGCTCGATCTGGCTGGAAACAGCCGGTAATGCAAAATATGAAATCACATCAACCGATTTTTTCACAGAACAGCTTTATCGCTATGTCATGGTCGCAGGCAACAGCAACTACACCGTGCAGGTCGTACGCCCGACAACCGCAGGAATTCTCTCTGTGAAATGGAACAACGGTCGATACTGGGACGGCGGTGAGATCTGGCATTCAAACGCCGCGGTCTACGAAGTCGGCGAGGATCTCAGCCTGACGCCGATCACATGCGGGGACATCAATGCAGACGGATTGATCCGGATTTCGGATGCCATTCTGTTGCAACGGTATCTGCTCGGTGAAGGTTCTTTGACCGACGCGCAGCTCGCTGCTTCTGACCTCAACGGCGATCTGGCGGTCAATGCTGCGGATCTTACACATCTCAAACATTTGCTGGTCGAATCATACTGAAAAAACAGGCAGTGCGGCTCTCCTTGCGCACTGTCTGCTTTTTCATACTGCAAACTGCACAATTTCCCCATGCAGAAATTAGAGAACATGCCGGAAGAAAATGCCGACTGTGAGGTTGACTTCATTTCCTGCGAATGCTATAATGAAAGTACAAAAACCATTTGTACTGCTCTGTATGATAAAAGGAGGAATGTTATATGAAGCGCGTGAAAAAAATGACTGCCGCACTCACGGCTGCTGTGCTGGCTGCGGTGTTTCCGTTTGCCGCTTTTTCGGAGGCAAGCCGTCTCGGTGATGTCGATGCGGACGGCGTGACCGACCGCGCCGATGCCGCGCTGCTCGGACAGTATCTTGCCGGGGATGCCGCAATTTCCGAAGACGGTATGCTGAATGCCGATATGGACGGTGACGGCATTGTCTCAGAGGAGGATCTCGACCTGCTCGCCGCCTATGAACAGGAGCTTTGCATCACAAATGGAGGGGACGCCGTCGTCACGACTGCGCAGGATCCGGAGAACTATTCCCCGTGGTTCACCGATGAATACGGAAACACCTATAACCGCGGCACCAATGCTTCCATTTCCACAACGCTGGAAATTGCTGCGTATCCGCAGACTGTTTTTGATCTCGGAGAAACATTCCAAACCGACGGGCTGAAAGTGTATATGATCAATCAGCGGTCATGGACAACCGTGACCTACGATGTATCCGGTGCCCTCAAAATCTACACAAACTTTGACGCCTACACCCCCGGCACCTATACAGTCAAAATCTATACCGATTATTCCGGCTATGAGGCGAAAACAAGCGACTGTGTGACCTATGAGGTCACCGTCCGCGCCGGCGGTACCGTTCCTTATTATGACGAAACCGACACCACCACCACGGCAACAACCGCAACCACTGCAACATATACCACAACCGAAACCACGACAACCGCAACAACCGTTTCCACCGGCACTACCGCATGGGGCGGCTGGGACATCGCAGATGTTCCCGATGTCGCGGCAACAACACAGTATGTCAATGCAGAGGTCGGCGGGATCGCAACGCTTGTGATCGAAAATCCGCCTGCCAATGCGACCGTCACAGAGGTCGTGAGCAGCGATGAAAAAATCGTGAAACTGTACGAAATTGACTATCTCGGTGATGTCATCAGCATCCACACCGCTGAGCTGAACGCCGGCTATGCCTATGTTCTGGCAACACTTTCCACCGGCGAGCGGTATCTCTTCCTCATCACAATAAATCAGCTCACAACGCCGTTTTTCACAGAAACCGCCGAACCCATAGCATCCACGGTGCTGACGGCTGCAACAGACGTGCTGTACTGTGAGGTCTGCGGAAAGGCGTTGTCTGACGGAAATGACTTCGACACTATGTTCTTAGATCATATTTGCCGCGACTGCTACCTTGCAGGCGCAGGCGGCACATACCCCGGCGAGATCCGCACACTGCCCGCGGAAACTTCCGCAACAACCACAACTACCACAACAGCATTGATCTCGACGACGGCGCGTTCTCAGAACAGCACAAACTTCTCGGAGAGCCGCGGTGATATTGACGAGAACGGTGAAATCGGCATGTCGGATGCTGTGCATCTGGCAAAAGCGACTGCAAATTCCGGCAGCGTGAGCCTGACTGCACAGGGCAGACTCAATGCCGACCTGGACGGCGACGGCGATCTGACCGGCGCGGATCTCTCCCGCCTGCTGCAATTCCTCGGCGGCGCGCTGAAAATGCTCTGATGTGATACATCAGGATTTATCTGCATCATTGAGAGATGTTTTGAGGGCTCCGCCCTCAAACTCCCGCTGAGGGGATAGCGATCCCCTCAGACTCCCCTATATAAAAATGAACCGAACCAGTAAAAACGGACAGTGACAAAAAAGCACCTCCTATGGTATAATAGAAACCATAGGAGGTGCATTAATATGGCAAGAGGATATCGACACATACAAGAGTATGAAAAA
>JAZQNP010000014.1:0-4080 GCA_045627405.1 Oscillospiraceae bacterium
CGCTGCCTGCTACCTCGACGGTCTTGCAACCACGGGCTACCCCGCAACCGGTCACTCGATCTGCTATGAGTACGGCATCTTCAAGCAGAAGCTCGAAGAAGGCTGGCAGACCGAGCTGCCCGATAACTGGCTCCCCGGCGGTGAGGTCTGGCTCGACCCGAAACCCGAACAGGCAATCGAAGTCCACTTTGAGGGCGATCTCGAAGAATATTGGGATCAGCAGTATCACCATGTCTCCCATATCAATTACAGCACCGTCACTGCGATTCCTTACGATATGTATGTCTCCGGCTACAACAGCAATGCCGTCTCCGTGCTGAGACTCTGGGCAGCAAAAGCCCCCAGCTTCGATATGGCAATGTTCAATCAGGGCGACTACTCGCAGGCACTGGGTCAGAATTCCATCGCGAACGCGATCTCCAAGGTGCTTTATCCCAATGACAACCACCTCGAAGGCAAATCCCTCCGCCTGCGTCAGCAGTATTTCCTCTGCGCCGCCGCTGTCGGTGACATCGTCACCAACCACATGAATGTCTACGGCACGCTCGACAACCTCGCGGACAAGGTCGCCATTCATATCAATGACACCCACCCGACCCTCGCTGTCCCCGAACTCATGCGCATCCTGCTCGATGACTGCGGCTACGGCTGGGATAAGGCATGGGAAATCACCACGAAGGTCTTTGCCTACACCAACCACACCGTCATGGCAGAAGCTCTCGAAAAATGGGACATCAACCTCGTGCGCCGCGTCATTCCGCGCATCTTCTCCATTATTGTTGAGATCAACAACCGTTACTGCGCCGCGCTCTTTGCCGCAAACGGCGGAAACTCGGAACTGACGACCAAAATGTCCATCATTCAGGATAACCTGATTCACATGGCAAGACTCTGCGTCGCCGCTTCTCACAACGTCAACGGCGTCTCCAAGCTGCACTCCGAAATCATCAAGGATTCGGTCTTCCACAACGAATTCTGCGTGACGCCGGAGAAATTCACCAATGTGACAAACGGCATCGCCTACCGCAGATGGCTCTATCAGTCCAATCCCGAGCTGACCAAGCTCCTCAAATCTGCGATCGGCGGCGGCTTCCTCAAAAACGGTGCGGAACTCGAAAAGCTCCGCAAATTCCAGGATGACGCGGAGTTGCTTGACAAGCTCATTGCCGTGAAACGCAAAAACAAAGCCGAATTTGCAAAATATGTCAAGGCAAAGAACGGCATCGTGCTCAATCCGGACGGCGCATTCGATGTGCAGGTCAAACGTCTGCATGAGTATAAGCGGCAGCATCTCAATGCCCTCAATATCATGGCAGATTACCTGATGCTGCTCGACAACCCCGATATGGACTTTGCACCGAAAACCTATATCTTCGCTGCAAAAGCAGCCCCCGGATATTACCTCGCAAAGCAGATCATCAAGATGATCTGGGCTCTCTCCGAGGAGATCCGCAACACCCCGAAAATCAAGGATAAGCTCTCGGTCGTCTTCCTCGAAAACTACTGCGTCACGCTCTCCGAAATGCTCATGCCTGCTTCTGATTTCTCTGAGCAGATCTCCCTTGCCGGCACAGAGGCTTCCGGTACGGGCAACATGAAGCTCATGCTCAACGGCGCAGTGACCATCGGTACCCTCGACGGCGCAAATATCGAGATCAAAGAGGCTGCCGGTGATGAGAATATCATCATCTTCGGCATGAAGACCGAGGAGGTCAACCAGAGAAAGCCGCATTACAATCCGCAGGAAATCTATCACCATCACGGCATTATCCGTGCCTGCATCGACCGCATGGATCACGGCATCAACGGCTGCACCTTCAACGAAATCGCACAGTCGCTCCGCACACAGGATCCCTATATGGTTCTCGCGGACTTCGACAGCTACCGCGCAGCGCAGGCGTATGCCGCACAGTGCTATGCCGATAAGCAGCGGTTCGCAAAAATGAGCCTCAATAACATTGCCGGTGCCGGCATCTTCTCCGCTGACCGCGCTGTCACTGAGTATGCCAAGAACATCTGGCATCTGTGAGCTTTTTCACACAAAACGGGCGGTCTGCTGATCGCCCGTTGCTTTTTTGCTGCACGCATTTCTTTGAATCAGGAGATTGATCATGAAACGTATCTATGACAGTTGGGACCGTGCCTATAAATCGGTCTTCGGCGCGCTCCGGCAGAATGAACCGTGTACATTTACCATCTGTCTGCCCAAAAGCACCGTACTCGATACAAACCCGATGATGGTACTCTACCGGCCGGGCATGAAAGAACGGTTTATCCCGATGAATACCGTCTGCGAAAGCGGCGAGGATGTCTACTATTCCGCCACGACCTCCGCAAGATTCTGCGGCGTCCACTTCTACTATTTCTCCTATATCTCCGGCGGGCAGTGGCACTGGGTCAAAAAAGCTGCCGCGCACGAGGGCGTCGATGACAGCAGCGGTGAACTCTTTCAGCTCACCGTCTACGATGAACACTTCCGGACACCGCAGTTTCTCAAAGGCGGCGTGATGTACCAGATCTTCCCCGACCGCTTCTGCAAAAGCGGCCTGCCGCACGACAATGTCCCGAATGACCGCGTCCTGCGCGACGACTGGGGCGGAACACCGTGGTATAAGCCCGATCAGAACGGGCATGTCTGGAATAACGACTACTTCGGCGGAGACCTCGAAGGCATTATCCAAAAGCTCCCCTATCTCCACGGACTCGGCGTCACCTGCATCTACCTCAATCCGATCTTTGAATCGCACGAGAATCATCGCTATAATACCGCAAATTACCGCAATGTCGATCCGCTGCTCGGCACCAATCAGGACTTCCGCAGACTCTGCGCCGAAGCCGGCAGGCTCGGCATCAGCGTCATCCTCGACGGCGTGTTCTCCCATACCGGCGCGGACAGCATCTATTTCAATAAGTTCGGACGATACGACACAGAGGGTGCCTATAATTCTCAAAGCAGTCCGTTCTATAAGTGGTACAGCTTTCACCACTACCCCGATGTCTATGAAGCGTGGTGGGGCATTGATACGCTGCCCAATGTCAACGAAAATGAACCGGATTACACCGACTACATCTGCGGCAGGGGCGGCGTCCTCGAATACTGGATGAGCCTCGGTGCTGCCGGCTTCCGCCTCGATGTCGCAGACGAACTGCCAAACGAATTTCTCGATCACCTCCACGACTGCGTCAAACGCGCCGACGACGATCATATCATCATCGGAGAGGTCTGGGAGGACGCTTCCACAAAAGAAGCCTACGGCGAAAAACGCCGCTACCTCCTCGGCAATCAGCTCGACTCCGTGATGAACTATCCCTTCCGCAGCGCGATCATGCAGTACCTCGGCGGATGCAGCCCCTACGACTTCCGCGCAAATATTATGACCATCCTCGAAAATTATCCCAAGTGCGTCTGCGATGTGCTGATGAATTTCGTCTCAACACATGATATTGACCGCGCCATTACCATCTTCGGCGGGGAATCCCCGGACGGCAAAAATAAAGACTGGATGAGCGAACGCCGGCTCAATCCGCAGCAGTATGACATCGGTAAGAAAAAGCTCAAATGCGCGATGGTGCTGCAATTTTTCCTCCCCGGTGTGCCAAGCATCTACTACGGTGATGAGGCTGGCCTCGACGGCTACGGCGATCCCTTTAACCGCCGCTGCTACCCCTGGGGACATGAGGATCAGGAACTGATCGCCTTTACGCAGGAGCTCTCCCGTATCCGGCATTCCTCAAAGGTCTTTGTGGACGGCAATCTCAAATTTCTCACGCTCGATGAGGATTATATCATCTTCGCACGCAACCGCGAGCAGCGCAGAAAAGCTATGGTCATCGCCCTCAACCGCTCCGACCGTGAGATTCATATTGATATTGATAAAACGCCGTTTACCGGTCAGTATACCAGATTCGATACCGTTCACGGCTCCATCGACGGCAACCATGTCTCAATTCCGCCATATGGCTTCGTCGCTGTGAAAGTCGAACTGTAAATCAGAATCTGGCGGCGTGATCGGGGGCTGCTGTGGGGACGCTCACGCTTACGCGGTTGAGTTTGCTTCGCAAACGTCAAGTCGCCCACAC
>JAZQNP010000015.1:0-2447 GCA_045627405.1 Oscillospiraceae bacterium
ATATGCGGATTTTTGAGATGATTTTGTTCCGTTCAAGGCAAAAATCCGCAGGCGGGCTGTCGCCCGGCAAGGATTTTTAACGACGAACGGGGCAAAATCAGCCAAAAAGACGCGTGTTAGGCTTAGTGTCAACACGCCCTAGAAAACTGAAACCATAAGAGGAGATGCAACACAGACAATGCTCGCTCTGATTACCGGTGCCTCGCGCGGAATCGGTGCTGCAACAGCCAAACGGCTCGCTGCCGACGGTTATCGCGTGCTGGTTCACTATAACCGCAGCCGCGCTGCGGCAGATCAAATTGCTGCCGAAACCGGCGGCGCGGTTCTGCAAGCCGATCTTGCGGACTTCCCGCAGATTGACCGCATGGCTGACAGCCTGCTGCGCGATTTCGGAACGCCCGATCTGCTTGTTAACAATGCCGGCGTCGCGCTGACAGGACTGTTTCAGGATGTCTCCGACGCCGATGCGGAACAACTCTTTGCCGTCAATGTCGGCGGTATGATGCACCTGACCAAAAAGCTGCTCCCCGCGCTGCTCTCTGCACACCGCGGCTGCATCGTTAATGTCGCTTCGGTCTGGGGACAGACCGGTGCTGCCTGTGAAGTACACTATTCTGCGGCAAAGGCTGCCGTCATCGGCTTTACCAAGGCACTCGCAAAGGAAGTCGGGCCATCCGGCATCCGCGTCAACTGTGTCGCACCCGGCGTCATCGACACCGACATGAACAGGATGCACGACGCGGACACCCTTTCTGCCCTCGCCGACGACACCCCGCTCTGCCGCATCGGTACGCCGGATGAGGTCGCGGATGTGATCGCCTTCCTCGCCTCCGGTCAGGCGCGCTTTGTGACCGGTCAGGTCATCTCTGCCAACGGGGGATTCCTCATATGAATGATGCACAGAAAGAACGCTTCTCTTCCCAGATCAGCTTCCTGCTCGAAATGGACAAAATGAAAAATGTCTATCGGCAGACGCTCGTGCTGCACGAGGACCGGCATGAAAATGACGCCGAACACGCCTGGCATCTTGCGATGCTCGCCCTGATTCTCTCGGAATATGCCAATGAGCCGGTCGATCTACAAAAGGTCCTCGCAACTGTGCTGATTCACGATGTCGTTGAGATTGATGCGGGCGATACCTATGCCTACGACGACAAGGGCAATGCCACAAAAGCTCAGAGAGAACAAAAAGCAGCCGATCGGCTCTTTGGAATGCTTCCGCCTCAGCAGGGCGCGGAGCTCCGGCAGCTCTGGGAGGAATTTGAGGCAGGCTCTACGCCCGAGGCACGCTTTGCCAACGCGCTCGACCGCATTCAGCCGCTGCTGCTCAATTACAAAAAGCACGGGCAGTCCTGGAAGGCACACGGCACAAAACAGTCGCAGGTCAGGGCGCGGATGCATGCCGTCCGAGACGGCTCCGATGTCCTCGGTGATCTGGCAATGCAGATCATTGACCGCGCTGTCGAAGAGGGGATTTTGTCTCCGGAATAACTTTTTTGCAAAAATCTGAAAAAGCCCTTGACAAAGCTCCCGTTTTCTGCTAAAATAGATGGGTACGGTTTTCCGTATTTGCGCAGCACACGCACTGTGCTGCAATCCTTGTCCGCCCGAATTTTCTCAACGGACGGGCTTTATCCAAAAGGAGGTGTATCAACATGGCAAAGCTTTCTGCAAGCTACGAGCTGATGCTGGTCCTCAGCCTGACAAAGGGCGAGGAGGCTGCTCAGGCGACTTGGGCAAAGTTCAAGGAGCTGATCGAGGCGAACGGTACGCTCGGCGAGGTTGATGACTGGGGCAAGCGCAAGCTCGCATACCCGATCAACTATGAGCCGGACGGCTACTATATCGTTGTGAATTTCGATGCAAAGCCGGACTTCCCGGCTGAGCTGGACCGCGTCCTCAACATCACTGACGGCGTGCTCCGCTCCATGATTACCACAAAAGAGTAATCCCATTTTTCAAAGGAGGTTCGGTTTATGCTGAACAAGGTTATCATTATGGGGCGTCTGACCCGTGACCCTGAGATGCGGCAGACGACCTCCGGCGTTCCGGTGTGCAGAATCTCTGTGGCGGTTGACCGTCAGTTCAAGAATCAGCAGACCGGTGAACGCGAAACCGATTTCATTGACTGCACCGCGTGGAGACAAACTGCCGATTTTATTTCCCGCTACTTCCATAAGGGAAATATGATCCTCGTTGAGGGGAATCTGCGGAACAATAATTATACCGATAACAACGGTGTAAAGCATTATTCCATGAATGTCTATGTGGATAATGTCAGTTTCTGCGGCGAAAAGACAAACGGTCAGGGCGATAACGGCGGATATGCACAGGGCAGCTACCAGCAGCAGAACTTTAATCAGCAGCAGGGCGGCTACCAGCAGCAGAACCGTCAGTTCGCTGACCCGCAGCCCACGCCGCGTCCCGCAGCTCCGGCACAGGACAGC
>JAZQNP010000016.1:0-21692 GCA_045627405.1 Oscillospiraceae bacterium
CCCGTAAAGGCTGCGCTGATATAGAAGTTTTATGCCATAGTATTTCTGATATTCAGTCAGAAGTACTATGGCGTTTCTATTGACAGACCTTCAATACTGTGCTATAATTGCTACTAACAAAAATCGGAATTTATGGAGGCAACCTTATGATACGAGAAATAACAGAAAATGATTTTGATAATCTTTTAAAGTTATATATGCAACTTCATGATAATCCATTCCCTGAAAAGAATGATATGGTGCTTAGTGTCTGGAATAGCATACTGAATGATGAAAATCATCATATTATTGTAGCTGAAGAAAACAACATCATAGTATCATCCTGCGTCTGCGTTATAATTCCTAATCTAACACGAGGACAGCGTCCATATGCTTTTATTGAAAATGTGATTACTGATAAGAATTACAGAAAAAAGGGGTATGCAACAGCTTGCCTGAATTATGCAAGAGAAATAGCCCTGCGAGAGAATTGCTATAAAATGATGCTATTGACCGGTTCAAAAGAAAAATCTACTCTCGATTTTTATAAACAAGCAGGATATAACCAGAATGATAAAACTGCTTTTATACAATGGTTGTAAATTCTGATTTATCTTAGCAACACTTTTCTGAAATGAGAGTTTGAATAAGATGTTTGGAAGGAGTGAGCATTTTGCGGAATTTTGAAACCATGAATCCGGCTGCGGTCTGTATGCACCTGCTGCTGACCGCCTGCATTACCCTCTTCTGCCTCGAACCGCTCCTGCTCGGCATCTCCCTCCTCTGCGGCATCGCCTTCTTCCTCCTCCGAAACGGCTCCGCGAACAAAGGCTTCCACCTCTGCGCGCTCGGGATCCCGCTGCTCTTCGCGCTGATCAATCCGCTCTGGAATCAGCACGGCGAAACGGTCCTCTTTCTCATCAACGACCGCGCCTACACCCTCGAAGCCCTTTTCTACGGGGCTGCCACCGGTCTGCGCCTTGCTGCCGTTCTCTATTGGTTCCGCAATTTCTCCGATCTCATGACCAGCGAAAAGCTCTTCTACCTCTTTCGCTTCCTCTCGCCAAAGCTCGCGCTCATCTTCTCGATGGCTCTGCGCAATGTCGCCCTCTTTCGGCAGCAAATGCGCAAAATTCATCAGTCGCAAGCCGCACTCGGTCTCTACCGCGACAACCATCTCATCGACGATGTACGCGGCGGTCTTCGCGTGTTCTCCATCCTCCTGACATGGGGGCTGGAAAATGGGATCATTACCGCTTCCAGCATGTCCGCACGCGGCTACGGCTGCACAAGTCGTTCCAGCATGACCTTCTTTCGCTGGCGCAAAGGCGATGTCATCCTGCTGCTGCTCTCGCTTCTCCTCGCCTGCTGCGCCGTCGTCCCCATCACAAACGGCGCGCTCACAAGACAGTATTATCCCGTCAGCGCGGCTCCTGCTGCCGGCTTTGCCTATTGCTTCGCGCTCGCTGCCTATGCTGCGCTCGCCCTGCTCCCCATCATCTATGCCGGAAAGGAGGCACTAACATGGCACTGCTTGCGGTCCAAAATCTGAACGTCACCTACCCGCTCTCCGATGCGCCCATTCTGCGCGATGTTTCCTTCTCCCTTCACGCGGGCGAATTCGCTGTGATGTGCGGCGCGACCGGCTGCGGCAAAACAACCCTGCTGCGCATGCTCAAACGCGAACTGACACCAAAATGCACCAAATCCGGCAGCATCCTTTTCGCCGGCACAGAGCTCTCTGCGCTTGATCCGCGTGCCTCCGCTGCGCAAATCGGCTTCGTTATGCAGCATCCCGAACAGCAGATCGTCACCGACAAGGTCTGGCATGAACTCGCGTTCGGCCTCGAAAACCTCGGCTTCTCACAGGACTCCATGCGCCGCAAAATCGCAGAGCTTGCTTCCTATTTCGGCATTGAACAGCTGCTCGACACCGACCCGGCAAGCCTCTCCGGCGGGCAAAAGCAGATTCTCAATCTCGCTTCGGTCATGATCCTTCAACCAAAGCTGCTCCTGCTCGACGAACCCACTGCCCAGCTCGATCCCATCGCTGCCTCGGATTTCTTCACGACACTCCGCCGCCTCAACCGCGATTTCTCTGTCACCATCCTGATTGCGGAGCATCGGCTCGAAGAAGTCATCTCCCGCGCGGACAGGCTCATTATCCTCGACAAGGGACAGATCGCACAGAACGGTGCGCCGCGCTCCGTTCTCGCACAGCTCCCGCATGACGCACCGGTCATGCAGGGCATGCCCGCTGCTGTCCGGCTCTATCATGCCGCTGACGGCAAGGGCGATGTACCGCTCTCCGTTTCCGATGCCAGACGCGGACTGATGCCGCAGTACCGCACCGGGATCCGCGCGCTGCCGCCGAAATCCTATACGCACAAAAACGAAACTGCCGTGGACATCACGGAGGCTTACTTTCGCTATGAACGAAAAAGCACCGATGTTCTGCGCGATCTGAACATGAAAATCTATGCAGGCGAATTCTATTGCCTCATCGGCGGAAACGGTGCCGGAAAATCCACCGTTCTCAGCGTCCTCTCCGGTATCCGCAAATGCTATGCCGGTTCTGTCCGGATCTTCGGCAAAAAAATTCAGGACTACAAGCAGCGGTCGCTGCACCAAAACTGCGTGACGCTCCTGCCGCAGGATGTGCAAACCGTCTTTCTCGCCAACACCGCAAAAGAAGAGCTCATGGAGATTGACAGGGATTTTCTTTCGCATTTACAGGATTTTCCGTTTGACCTCTCGCCGCTGCTGCATCAGCATCCCTATGACCTCAGCGGCGGCGAACAGCAGATCCTCGCACTCGCAAAGGTCATGCTCACAAATCCGAAGCTCCTCCTCCTCGATGAGCCAACCAAGGGGCTTGATGCCGCCGCAAAAGCAAGGCTCGCAGACGTTCTGCACGGACTCAACAAAAGCGGCGTGACCATCCTCACGGTCACACACGATATTGAATTTGCCGCATGCCACGCCGACAGATGCGGCTTCCTCTCGCGCGGAACACTCATTTCTGCCGATACGCCCGAAACCGTCTTCTCGGACAACGCTTTCTATACCACTGCGGCAAGCCGCATCTCCCGCGGATTTTACGAGAAAACCGTCACCGTCGAGCAGATCGTGCAGCTCATGCTGCAAAACGGCAGATCCCCTGCGCAGGAAGGAGCTGCGCCATGATCGTGATTGCTTCGGAACGCGTGCGGAAAACGCTGCGCATCGTGCTGCCCTTCGCGATCATGCCCGCACTCGTTCTGCTCGTGCCGCGGGATGCCCTCGGACAGTATTACGCCGTCATCAGCTTCTTTATGGTCGTTGCGGCTCTGCTGCTCTTCCTCTCTGGCTTCGACCGGCGCGAACTCGGTACCAGACGCATGATCCTCGTCTCTGTAATGACGGCACTCTCTGTCATCGGCAGGCTGCTCCCTGTCATCAAGCCCATTACCGCGCTGACCGTCCTCTCGGCTCTCTACCTCGGCAAAGAAGCCGGATTCCTCGTCGGCGCGCTCTCTGCCGTGCTGTCCAATTTTATCATGGGTCACGGACCCTGGACACCCTTTCAGATGCTCGCCTGGGGGCTGATCGGTCTGTTCGCCGGCATCTTCTCAAAGCCGCTGCTCCGCTCAAAGCTCCTGCTCCTCTGCTACGGGATGCTCTCCGGCGTCGCTTACTCCATGCTACTCGATATTTGGACGACCGTCTGGACTTACGGCGAATTCACCCTCTCTGCTTATCTCGCTGCCATCACAACCGCGCTGCCCTATACAATTTTATATGCCGTTTCCAATGTCATCTTCCTTCTGCTCTTCGCAAAGCCCATCGGGGATAAGCTGCACCGCATTGAAGTGAAGTACGGACTGTAAAAGCATCGGCATTTTGCGCGATTTTGCACACAGCGGCAATTCTTCATCCTAATTTTGGGCGGGGTTTCTCCCCGCCTTTTGTCTAATCCGACGAAAATTGTGAAACTTGTGTGTCCGCCCTTGACAAGTGACCGAAAAAGTGGTATTGTATGTTTAGCACTCGGAGACGATGAGTGCTAGCACATCAACCGGCAGTTTGCAAAAAACCGGAAAGGAGGCGCGCACGCATGGATGACCGCAAGCTCCGCATCCTCGCGGCTGTTGTCGATGAATATGTCACAACCGGCGAACCCGTCGGCTCCAAAACAATCGCCGCTCTGCCCGATATTCACGTCTCTGCCGCCACCATCCGCAACGATATGGCGTTCCTCGAACAGCTCGGTCTGCTCGAACAGCCGCATACCTCCGCCGGCAGAATCCCCACATTCCAAGGGTACCGCGTTTATATCGACCAGTGTATGCACGGCGGCGGTCTCAGCGATGACGAACGCGCAAGACTTGACAGCATGTTTTCCGGCGTTCCCCTCACCGAAGATCTGCTCATCCAGAGCGCAACCACCGCACTTGCGGAAATTACTAACTGCGCTGCCGTCGCTGTCAACGCGATGCCGCAGTTCTCTGTGATCTCAAAAGTCGAGGTCATCCCCACCGGCAAACGGCTCTATGTCATCCTGCTCATTACCTCCGCCGGTAATATCAAAAATAAAGCGTGCAGGCTTGAATTCGATCTCAATGAGGAACAGCTCCGGTTCTTTACCGAATTCCTCACAGAACACCTCCACGGCGTTTCACTCGAATCGGTCTCGCCCGAATTGTTTGAACAGCTCGTCACGGCGATGGGTGCCTATATGACTACCCTCAGCCCCCTCGTCCAGGGACTCTATGAGCTCAGCCGCGATATGATGCGGCAGGAACTGACCGTCAACGGCGCACGCAATCTCCTGACCTGCCGTGAACTCGATACCTCCGATATTGTCGAATTTATGGAGCATCAGGATGTCATTATGCCGCTGCTCAACGATACCTTCAACGGCATCCATGTCATGTTCAGCGGTGACGGGGAAAACGATGACCAGAAATTTGTCATCGGCAATTCCAGCATGATCGTCGGCGGCTGGCAAAAAGACGGCAAGGATGCCGGACGACTCGGCATTATCGGTCCGATGCGGCTTGACTACGCAAAGGTCATTCCGTATCTCGAATATTTTACTGAGAAGATCAGCGATCTGATCTCCGAAAAGGAGGATGACAACCATGAGTGAAGAACTGCGCGATGCAGACGGCTGCGAGGACCTCGAATCGCTGGAAGAAAGCGGGCTTGCCGAAAATGAGCCTGAAAATCAAACCGATTCCCCTCTGAGCGATGAGGAAGCAGAGGAGCTGTTCTCCGAAACCGATGACGGCGAACCCGACATCGAGGAAGCAGACCCCGCAGAAGTCGCCCTGCAAGAGGCAAATGACAAGTACATGCGGCTCTTTGCGGAGTTCGATAACTACCGCAAACGCACCGCAAAGGAAAAAGCCGAAACCTATCAGGACGCCGTCGCAAAAACCGTTCTCGATCTGCTCCCTGCTGTGGACAGCTTTGAACGCGCTATGGAAAGTCCCTGTACCGACGACGCCTACCGCAGCGGTATGGAGAAAATCTATCAGCAGATGACCGGCATTCTCGAAAAGCTCGGCGTCTCTGAAATCCCTGCGCTCAATGAGCCGTTCGATCCCAAGGTTCACAACGCGATCCGGCAGATCGAAGACGAGAACTTCGGAGAAAGCACGGTCTGCGAAGTCTACCAGAAAGGCTATCGCCTCGGTGACCGCATCATCCGCTGCGCGATGGTCTCTGTCGCAAACTAGGGCGTGTTGACACTAAGCCTAACACGCCCTAGAACCTGCGAAAAACGCAATCCCGCACGAATTCCCAATCTGTGACCATTCTATAACTCTAAGGAGGATATTATTATGAGCAAAGTAATCGGTATCGACCTCGGTACAACCAATTCCTGCGTCGCTGTCATGGAGGGCGGCAATGCGGTCGTCATCCCCAACGCGGAAGGCGCGAGAACAACCCCGTCTGTCGTCGCTGTCTCCAAAACCGGTGAGAGACTCATCGGTCAGATCGCAAAGCGTCAGGCAATCACCAACCCGGACAACACCGTCATCTCAATCAAGAGAAAAATGGGTACCAACGAAAAGGTTACCATTGACGGCAAAGCCTATACGCCGCAGGAGATCTCTGCGATGATCCTGCAAAAGCTCAAAGCCGATGCGGAAGCCTATCTCGGTGAGCCTGTCACCGAAGCCGTCATTACGGTTCCGGCTTACTTCACCGACTCCCAGAGACAGGCAACCAAGGATGCCGGTCAGATCGCAGGTCTCACGGTCAAGCGTATCATCAATGAGCCGACTGCTGCCGCGCTCTCCTACGGCATCGACAAGGAAGAAGAGCAGAAGATTATGGTCTTTGACCTCGGCGGCGGTACCTTCGATGTCTCCATCATCGACATGGGCGACGGCGTCACCGAAGTTCTTGCAACTGCCGGCAACAACCACCTCGGCGGCGATGACTTCGATGAGCGCATCATCAACTGGATCGTCGATGAATTCAAGAAAACGGAGGGCATTGACCTCAGAAACGACAAAACTGCCATGCAGCGTCTCAAAGAAGCTGCCGAGAAAGCAAAGATCGAACTTTCTTCCATGACGACCACCAACATCAATCAGCCGTTTATCTCTGTCGATGCGAACGGTCCCAAGCACCTCGATCTCACCCTCACACAGGCGAAGTTCAATGAGCTGACCGCTGACCTCGTCGCTAAGACGATGGGCCCGGTCGAGCAGGCTCTGCGTGACTCCGGTCTGAACCCCTCTGACCTCGACAAGGTGCTGCTCGTCGGCGGTTCTTCCAGAATCCCCGCTGTGCAGGATGCGGTCAAGCAGCGCATCGGCAAGGAACCCTTCAAGGGCATCAACCCCGATGAGTGCGTCGCACTCGGTGCTGCCTATCAGGGCGGCGTCCTCGGCGGCGACGTCAAGGGCGGTCTGCTCCTCCTCGATGTCACGCCGCTCTCCCTCGGTCTCGAAACCATGGGCGGCACCTGCACCAACATCATTGAGCGCAATACAACCATACCGACCAAGAAACCACAGGTCTTCTCTACCGCTACCGACAATCAGCCCGCTGTCGATATTGTCGTCCTGCAAGGTGAACGCGAATTCGCGAAGGACAACAAGCAGCTCGGCGTCTTCCGCCTCGACGGCATCGCACCCGCTCCGCGCGGTGTCCCGCAGATCGAGGTCACGTTCGATATTGACGCAAACGGTATCGTCAATGTCTCTGCAAAGGACCTCGGCACCGGTAAGGAACAGCATATCTCCATCACTGCTTCTACCAATATGAGCAAGGACGACATCGACCGCGCTGTCCGTGAAGCGGAACAGTTCGCGGAAGAGGACAAGAAACGCAAGGATGCTGTCGATGCCAAGAATAACGGCGAATCCCTCAGCTTCCAGTGCGAAAAGGCTCTCAATGAATTCGGTGACAAGGTCTCCGCTGAGGATAAGGCTCCCATCGAAGCCGCTCTCAATGAGCTGAAAGATGCCCTCAAAACCGACAACACCGATCTCATCAAAGAGAAAACAGACGCACTCCAAAACGCGTTCTATGCCCTCAGCTCCAAGGTCTACCAGCAGGCAAACCCGCAGGGCGGTCAGCCCGATTTCAGCGGCATGGGCGATGCCGGCAATATGGGCGGCGGTGCGCCCGATGACGGCGTTGTCGATGCAGACTTCACCGAGGTTTGATCTCTGATGCACAAAAGGGGCAGGCTCTCTTCCTGCCCCTCGATTGCTTTTCTCTCACACATTCACACACACAGACATCTGCGCCGCTCACAAACAGGAAAGGGTGTTGCTGCATGAAACGTAAATCTATCCCGAAAATGACCGCTGCCGTACTGGTGCTCCTCGGCATCGCTGCGCTCGTTTGCTACGCGCTGATGCCGATCCCTGTGCTGTCCCTCGACGGCAGAGAGGCACAGCCCGTCAGTACAACAAGCAGCTCTCAGCTCTGCTTCTTTCAATAATTCTGTGCAGAGTATTGCTTTTTCCAAAATGTTGTGCTATAATGTTTATAACTGTCCGCGCAGCTCCCTTCTCTTCTGTGCGCGGATTCCCATATCTCAAACGGAAAGGGTGTAGATGCGATTATGGCAGACAAACGTGATTATTATGAGGTGCTGGGCGTCGGCAGAGATGTCACCGACGATGAACTGAAAAAAGTCTACCGCCAGCTCGCCCGTCAGTACCACCCCGATCTGCATCCGGATGATCCGACCGCAGAGGACAAATTCAAGGAGATTACAGAAGCCTACGAAGTCCTCTCGAACAGCGAAAAACGCAGCATCTACGATCAGTACGGTCACGAAGGTCTCGAAAACGGCGGCATGGGTGCCGGCGCAGGCGGCTTCTCCGATGTCAGCGAAATCCTCGAAAGCCTCTTCGGCGGCATGGGCGGAATGTTCGGCGGCGGCAGCCGTGCTGCAAGCGCAAATGCACCGAGACAGGGCAAGGATATTCAAACCAGCGTCACCATCGAATTCATGGAGGCCTGCAACGGAAAAGCGCAGACTGTCCAGATTCAGCACATGGAAACCTGCTCCGACTGCCACGGCACCGGAAGCGCGGGCGGCGCGGATACCGAAATCTGCCGCGAATGTCAGGGCAGAGGTTCTGTCAAGGCTGTGCAGAAAACACCCTTCGGTATGATCTCTTCCTCCAAAACCTGCCCCCACTGCGGCGGCAAAGGCAAGGTCATTAAGAATCCCTGCCAGAAATGCCGCGGCGTCGGCAGAATCCGTGCTCCGAAGACGCTCTCTATTTCTATCCCCGCCGGCATCGACGACGGGCAGACCATCAGCATCGGCGGGCAGGGCGACGTCGGCGTCAACGGCGGACCAAACGGCAATCTCTATATCACCGTCAATGTCAAGCCCCATCCGCTCTATACCAGAGAGGGCTATGACATCCACTGCGATATTCCGATTACATTCCCGCAAGCCGCACTCGGTGACGAGATCGTTGTCCCCACCATCGACGGCAATGTCAAATACAAAATTAACAAGGGAACACAGTCCGGCACCATTTTCAGACTCCGCGGAAAAGGCGTCAAACGCCTCAACCGCAATGACCGCGGTGATCAGTATGTCACCGTCTTTGTCGAAGTCCCCAAGGAACTCAATGACGAGCAGAAGGAACTCATCCGGCAGCTCGACGCTTCCCTCGAAACCAAAAATTATTCCAAACGCGAAAAGTTCCTCGGAAAACTCAAAGACCTGTTCAGCGGCAATAAACAGAGCGACTAATCTCTACCCTCCCCTTAGCCGGATACCCATATAAAAGTTTCGCCCCGAGGCTCTGCCCCGGGGCTTATTCATATCCTGTGTTCTGCTCGCATAAATCGGAATTTGCGCCGACCCCGCACAATCATGGGGAGGTCGGGAGGGCCGGCGGTCCCTCCGGCAGGTGATCAGAGGGCGTTCCCTAGGCAAAATGCAGAACATTTTGCAGATAAGGTCGCGCGTCTCCCATGCTTTTTTGCGAATCGCTCTGCGATTCGCCTAGGGGCAGCCTCTATCGCAGGCTGTCCCTCTCGGAAAAACAATCCCCCGGATCGTTTTTCCCGATTCACCCCTGCCGAGCTCTTGATCGTGGGGCGTTTCGCCCTCTGCGGAGGGCGACGGGGGCTCCGCCCCTCGACCCCGCTGAGGGGATGGCGATCCCCTCAGACTCCTCTATATAAATCCCCGTCCCCTTAGCCGGATACCCATATAAAAGTTTCGCCCCGAGGCTCTGCCCCGGGGCTTATTCATATCCTGTGTTCTGCCCACATAAATCGGAATTTACCGGCGCGATCGGGGAGGGTGCGCATCACAGCGCGGCGATCAGCCGCTCCGCGATGTCTGCGCGCTCCGGATCTGTAAAGCCAAAATCCATCTTCCGATAGCTCCATGCCGCTCTGCCGATTCCGTATTTCTCAAACGCCGCGTGAATCGCCTCAAACCACGCAACCGTACTCTCATGATCTGCACGGTCAATGACGCCGTATTCTCCGCAGTACAGCGGAACACCGCGCTGCTGCGCAAGCTCCGCTGCCTCCGCAAACGCCTGATCGAAATATCCGCTGTCCGGCTCCTTCTCTGCACCGCCCATAAACTGATCCGCAGGAAGCTCTCCCAGCAAGCTGCGGTATTCCTCTGCCGACGACGGGAATGCTGTCCGCATGTCATGCGGCATCCCCTTCACCCACGGCGCACCCTGATGCGTGAACAGCAATGGATCATAACAGTGAAAATTGTATACGATGTTTTCATCCGGCGGCAGCAGCAGATCCGGCAGCGCATGAATGCTGTTGTTCCAGTATCCGCCCAGCAGAATCCTTACCTCCGGCGCAATCGCACGGATGCGCGCAACACACGCCGCCGCAATCTCGTTCCATTTGTCCGAATACGCCTGATCGGTCACTTCATTCAGCAGCTCAAATGCGATGCTGTCACCCACATTTCCATACTCCGATGCAAGCGATTCCCACAGACGGTAAAACCGCTCCTGCAAGGCTTCCGATCCGAAAAAGCCGTTCTCCCGCTCCCCGTCATCAAACGAATACCCGGCGGTCTTGTGCAGGTCTATGATCAGATTCAAGCCGCGCGTTCTGCACCACTGCACTGCCTGGCGCAGCCGCGCATAGCCCTCTTCGATGCGCGCGCCCTCTGCCGTTTCCAGCAGATTGTAGTCGATCGGCAGCCGCACATGATCCAAGCCCCATGACGCGATCTCCGCAAAATCCTGCGCGGTGATAAAACTGTCGTAATGCGCCTGTGTATGGACGCACTGCGAGAACCAGCCGCCCAGATTGATGCCCCTCTGATAGCCCAAAAACGGTTTCATTCATTTGCCCTCTTTTCTTTGTTTTCGGTCCGACGATCTCACGATCTGTCCGCCTGTCTCCTCTATTATACTATACTGCCGCACTTTTTGCAAGCCGTTTCCAAATTTACTCGGATTTGTCCCTGCTTTTTATCCAAAATCGCACAAACCATGTGACAATCTGACAGCACTTATGACATTTGCGCATTGATTCTCAATTATCAAAAAGAGTATAATCATAAGTACAGACAATGCGCAAATGCGCAAAAAACGGGGAGGAAATATTATGCGAAAATGGACAAAAGCAGCAGCGGCAACGCTCTCTGCTGCGCTCGCGGCTCTCGCGGTCTCTGCACCGCTGCCGCAGCCTACCACCGCTTCTGCGGTCTCTTCCGGCACGACACTCAGCGATATGCCAAGCGAATATCAGTACGCCGCTGACTGGATCTTCAACAACCGGATCATGAATGAGGATTCTATGGGCATCAAAAGCAAACGCTGGAACCTCATGTTTGACCAGATCATCGCGAACAAAGGGCAACTGAACTATGTCGTGCGCTGGCAGTCTACCAAAACCATTACCTATGAACAGCGCAAAGCCTTTGAAACCTTTGTCGATGAGGGCATCAATCAGTGGACAGACTGGCTCGTCGGCTATGAAAACTGGCCATATTCCCATGTCAAGGTCAATATCGTCGGATGGGCTGTCCTCGACAAGAGCGCGCTGCTCGATATTCATGACGATGAGGTCATCTGGGACAATATCAAGGAATATGACAGCCTCTCTGAATCGCAGGCGGGCGTCCCCTCGCAGCTCCCCTGTGCGCCTGCAAATCTCTGGACATTTAATTACTTCTCCGACCGCAACCATGTCTATAACGGGCAGAGCTTCGACCAGTATCTCTGGTGTACGCAGAACTACGGCGACTACGGCGGATGCGGCGGCGACTGGGGGCAGCGGCTCTCTGACAACTACTACATCAATGCCGCTACCGGAAAGGGCTACCCCCATATCTACTGGCACGAAATCGGGCACGGCTTCGGTATGACCGACTTCTACGGCGGCGAGGGGGCTTCCGACGGCTTCCCGCCCGGCGGCTTCCCCGGCGGCGCAAACTCCATCATGATGGCAGGCTCGTGCAGCTATGTCAATGACTTCGACGGCTGGATGCTCCGCTATATGTGGTCCCAGATCAGCACCGATACCAAACGGTTCAATCTCGCAAATGCCGTCGATCCCTCGACGGTCACGACCACGACTGCAACCTCCGCCTCGACTGCAACGACAACCACTGTGACTTCCACTGTCCCGACGCCCGCAACCTCTGCCGAACCCGACGGCGACGGCATCTACCACTCTACCTATGACAGCGAAAATCAGTGCTGGTACGTCAGCACCGGCGGCGCATCCAAGATCCGCCTCGCCGCTTCCGGCGTGCCGTGGGCAGGTGTCTCCGGTGCATACGGCTACTGGGACAACGCGCAGCAGGCCTGGATCCAGAAGGACTTTATCTATTCCGACAGCCTCGGCGCGACCGGTACCGCCGAAATCGAGCTTGACTTCGGTGCCGCAAATGTGACCGACACCCTGCAAATTCAGGTCTGGTATTATGCGGCCTGGGATAACACTGCTGCCGATATGGTTGCGCGGGATCTTTCCACGCTCTCCTTTACCGCCTATGCCGACGAAACTGCTGTTTCCTCCACGACGACAACAACAACTACTACGACCACCACAACCACGACGACCACCACAACCACCACACCTCCCGCACAAAACGCCGTCTGGGGCGACGCAGACTGCAACGGCGAATGCAAACTCGATGATGCTGTCATGCTCGCAAAGGCTGTCGCTTCTGTCTCCGAGCTTTCCGTTCAGGGCAAGCTCAACTGCGATGTCTATGCCGACGGGAAAACCGACGGCTCCGATCTGACAATCGTCCTGAAACTGATCGCCGGCAACCTCAAACAAACCGATATGCCCGTCAATCCGTAATCCATGCACGGCAGCACTGCAAAAGGTGCTGCCGTGTTTTGCTTGACAAAATACACGCAATATGCTATAATCTGTTTGAAATCTGTATCGTCTTATGCACTTGCTTGACATTATTCGGCTTCTCAGATGTCTCGCAGAGTGCTTTTTTCGTCCCTTTCAGGGATTGTGTTGCTATGATAAATCAGAATTTGCGCGGAGCCCGCGCTGGCGTTTTCGCGCTTTCAAATAACTGTATGCAACGACGCACATTCCGCGAAGTGCATTTCGATAGAAAAACGAGTATCAATCTGTTCTCATATAAACCATCGTATTTTCGCAATTTTTATATGAGAACAATAAAAAAACAGATTTTTTCTCCAAGGCAGCTTCGCGGAATGTGCGCTGCTTTTACCATAAAATGAAGGCGCGAAAATGGAGGGCGGCACTGCCGCCAAATTCTGATTTATATCAGGAACACTATTCTGAAATGGGTGTATTTTTAAGGAGGTTCTTTCCTTATGCTGTCGTCTTCTTCCCGCAATCCGCTGCGGCTCCTCAAAATACGCGACTGGATTCTCTGGGGCTGCTCCGTCTGCGCTGTGACTGTCAGTGAACTGCTCTCCCCGCAGACCGGCATCCTCTCCCTCACTGACGCCCTCATCGGCGTCACCGCGCTCATCTTTATGGCAAAGGGGCATTACCTCGCGCAAATTCTCATCATCCTCTTCTCTGTCCTCTACGGCGCGGTCTCCTTCTCCTTTCGCTATTACGGCGAAATGCTCACCTACATCGGAATGACACTGCCGATGGCTGTCATCTCTCTCGTCAGCTGGCTGCGCAATCCCTATGACAACACCGGTACCGTCGCCGTGCAGACCAAACTGCCGCGCAAGACCCTTCTGAGCATCCTGCTGCTGACCGCTGCTGCGACCGCGCTCTTCGGTTTGCTGCTCGCAATGCTCCGCACCGCAAGGCTCCCCGTCAGCATCCTCTCCGTTGCAACCAGCTTCCTCGCCGCTGCGCTCACCGCCTGCCGCTCCCCCTTCTACGCGCTCGCCTATGCCGCAAACGACCTCGTCCTCATCGTTCTCTGGATCCTTGCGGCACGGCTCGACGCCTCCTGCATTCCCATGGTCGTCAATTTCTGCATGTTCCTCTGCAACGATATTTACGGCTTCCTCTGCTGGAAGCAAATGGCCTCCAAACAGCAGGCTCCCGCTGCACTCCCGCCTGAACGCTGATCTGCCGCCTGTGCATGTTTGCCCGCGCGTTTGCATATTCTGCACTGGGATATGATCCCGTGTAAGGAGGGATGCAAATGCGTTTCAAAGGCAAAAGCTCTGCACAGGACAATGATAAAAACCAAGAACTCAATGACCGCGCTGTCCGCCTCGGCTCCTATATCGTGGAGCATGAGGCGACTGTCCGCGGCGCGGCACTCGCTTTCGGAATCTCCAAATCTACTGTCCATAAGGATATTTCCGTCAGACTGCCCGCCATCCACGACGGTCTGTACAGACAGGTGCGCGATATTATTGAGAAAAATAAACAGGAACGACATATCCGCGGCGGTCTCGCAACCAAGCGTAAATACGAAAAACAACGGCAGTTCTCTGACCGTGCCCCCGCCGCTGCACGTGCCGCACAGATGCCCTGCGGCAAATTGAAAAAAACCGCGTTCCCCCCTTGACACGGGTGCGAAAAAGTAGTAAAATAAATATAGAATGTTTTTGGGAGAGAAAGGATGATGCTGCGGCGGCTTCTGCACCGCCTGCGGCATGATAATGAGGAGGAACTATATGAAAAGAATCGGTGTACTGACAAGCGGCGGCGATGCCCCCGGCATGAATGCCGCAATCCGTGCGGTCACAAGAACGGCTCTCTATAAAGGTATGGAGGTCGTCGGCATTCGCAGAGGCTATAACGGCCTGCTCAACGGCGATGTCGTTGAGATGAATGCACGCTCTGTCTCTTCGATCATTCAGCGCGGCGGCACTTTGCTCTTTACCGCACGCTGCCCTGAATTCAAAGAGGAAGCCGGCGTGCTCAAAGGCGTCAACGCCTGCAAGGAAATGGGCATCGAGGGTCTGGTCGTCATCGGCGGCGACGGCTCCTACCGCGGCGCAGGAGATCTCTCCCGCCACGGCATCGCCTGCGTCGGTCTGCCCGGCACCATTGATAACGATATTTCCAGCACCGATTTTACCATCGGCTATGACACTGCCATGAATACTGTCATGGAGCTGGTCGATAAGCTCCGCGACACCAGCCACAGCCACGACCGCTGTTCCGTCGTCGAGGTCATGGGCAGAGGCGCGGGCTATATCGCCGTCAACACCGGTATCGCCTGCGGTGCCGTCGAGGTGCTGTGTCCCGAAAAAGAATATGACATTGACAAGATCATTGAGAAAATGCAGGCCGGAAGAAAAATCGGCAAGCAGAACTTTATCATCGTTGTTGCTGAGGGCGTTGCTGCGCAATCCCCGAACTATTCCAACGACCTCGCAAAATATATCCAGGACAAAACCGGCATCGAGTCCCGCGCGACCGTCCTCGGTCACGTCCAGCGCGGCGGTTCTCCGACCGTGCGCGACCGCGTGCTGGCAAGTCAGATGGGTAACTATGCCGTCAACCTGCTCGAACAGGGCATCGGCAACCGTGCCGTCGGCGTCCGCGGCACAAAGCTCGTCGATTATGATATTCAGGAGGCCCTCAAAAAGCAGAAGCCTTTTGAAGACGATCTCTATGAGCTGACCAGACAGATCAGTATCTGATCCGAACGCCATGCCGCCGTGTCTGCTGAAATGCAGACACCAGAGTAGAATATCTTGCGTAAAGTGACGCCCGAACGGGGAGTTGTCGGACGGACGAAAAGCTGCGGCTCACGAAACTGCCGCCGCTTGCGGTGAGATATTCGCATCCCGCTGAGGCATAAGGTAACCTGACAACACTCCTTTGTGCATTCAGTCATTGTACAAAGGAGTGTTTTTTTATGAAAATCTTTCGTCTCTTCCGTCAATCCGCTGAGGAACTCAAAGACCTGCGCTCGGTCATCGTCACAGGTCTCCTCATCGCCGTCTCTATGGCCATCGAATCCTTTACCATTCAACTCGGATTCGCAAAAATCAATTTCGCTTTCCTCGCCATCGCTGCCATCGGTATGCTCTATGGCCCCACGGTCGGCTTCTTCGCGGGTGCGGTCTGCGATATCCTCGGCTTCCTCGTCGCGCCGGACGGCGGCTTCCTCCCGCTCTATACCCTCATCGGTGCCGTGCAGGGGCTGCTCTACGGGCTGATCGCTTACCGGCGGCTCTGCAAACGCAAAACCGTCTCCGCAAACCCGTATGCCAATCCCGCGCAGCTCATCCGCCTCTGCATTGCACGCATCGTCGATGTGCTGCTCATTAACCTTGTCTGCAACACCGCTGCCAATTATCACTACGGCTTCCTCGGAGACAAAACACTCGGTGCTGCCATCGCTGCCCGCGTTCTGAAAAATGTCATCGAGCTGCCCTTCGATCTCATCCTCATCGCCGCAATCCTGCCTGCCGTTCTCACTGCCTACGAAATGACCTTTGCAAAAAAACGGTCGGCTGCATGAAATCTGCTTCCACTCCCCGGAAGCACAAAAAAGGAGTCCTCTCACATGAAACTCGGTTTTCTCGGTGCCGGTAATATGGGCACTGCCATGATGCGCGGCATCGCTGCATCCGAACTCTGCAAAAACGGCGAAATCACGCAGATTTTCGCCTTTGATACCGATGCGGACAAGCTCCGCGCACTCAATTCTGCCGGCATTACGCCCTGCGACAGCGCGCAGGCTCTCTGCGATGCTGCCGACTTTCTCGTGCTTGCGGTCAAGCCGCAGGTACTCGGCGGCGTCCTCGACACGCTCAAACTCCGCAGAGAACAGGTCATCATCTCAATCTGCGCCGGCATCTCTGCCGATTTTATCCGCAGCCGCTCCATTCCCGATGCGCGCATCATCCTCGTCATGCCCAATACCCCGCTGATGCTCGGTCTGGGTGCAACTGCACTCGCTAAATGTGACGGCATCTCTGCTGACGAATTCGCTCTCGCAAAACGGATGTTTGCGACCTGCGGCATCGCGGAGGAAGTGCCGGAAGACAAAATGCGCGAAATTATCGCCGTCAACAGCTCCTCGCCGGCGTTCCTCTACCTCTATGCCAAGGGCTTCCTTGACTACGCAAAGGTCGCCGGCATTGACGATGACGCCGCGCTCAGACTCTTCGCCCAAGCTATGATCGGCTCTGCCAAAATGATGACAGACTCCGGGTATTCCATCGACGAGCTGATCAAAATGGTATCCTCGCCCGGCGGCACGACCCTCGCAGGACTCGATCAGCTCTATGCCGGCGAGCTCACGCAGACTGTCCGGAAATGCTGCGAAAGCTGCACAAACCGTGCCTACGAACTCGCAGGCGTCAAAAAATCTGAATAATACTGCATCCCTCTGCATATGATGCTGCGGAGGGATGCCCGATGATTACCGGAAATCAGATTCTTTACCGCACACTTTCCTGCCGGACAGGCCGGCTTACGCTTGCTGCAAAACCCGCGGATCCCGTTCGCGTGCTGATGCTCATTCTGCTCGCAGGTACCGGACTCGGTACCCTGCTCTGCTGCAAATTTCCCGATGCCGCACAGCTTCCGCTCCTGACACAGGGACTTGCTGTGCAAGGCGATCTGCGCACGCTCTGGGATGTTTTCTGCACCGCCGCGCTCCCGCTTTTGCTTTTGCTCGGCGGCGTCATGCTCTGCGGCGGATGGAGCTACGGACAGCCGTTCCTTTTGCTCCTGCTGCTCCTGCGCGGCTCTGCAATCGGTCTTGCTGCCGCTGACTGCTTCCGCACCTACGGGCTGCGGCAAGGGCTGCTCAACGTCAGCACCATCATTCTCCCGTTTGCTTTTGTTTCCGCGCTGCTCCTGATCTTCCCTGTCCGCGATGCGCTCTCGCTCGCGTGCAGGATTACTGCCTATCTCATCAAGGGCAATGCCGACCCGGAGATCCGCGCCGGACAGCACAAGCTCCTCAGCTCCGTGCTGCGCGCGATGCTGCTCACGATCCCCGCTGCCGGTCTGCACACGCTGCTCATCTTCGCAGCCGACCGCTCTGCCCTGCTTCAACTCTAACCGCTCATTTTACCGGAAAGGAGCTTTCTCATGGGACTCTTTGGGAGCTACGAAAATTCAGGCCCGGGCATCAATGTGCATGCCCCGAAAAAAAAGCCGTTCTTCCGCTTCTGGGAGCTGATGTGGCGCAATCTCGGCAAGCTCTTCGGCCTCAATCTCCTCTTTACTTTGATGCATGCGCCGCTCCTGCTCTCCCCCATTATCCTCATTGAAACCGATAACGCCCTCACAGACATCGTTGCCGTTGTGCTGCTCGCGCTCCAATTCATCCTCGAAGGTCCCATCCTCGCCGGATGTACCCGCGTGCTGCGGCTCATTGTGCTGGACAAGGCGTTCTTTCTGACGCAGGAGTTCAAAAAAGGCTTCTCCAAAAACTTCGGAACCGCTTTCCTCATCTGGCTGATCGACGCTGTCGTGGCAGCATCGGTAATCGCAGGATTTGAGGTCTACCCCGCACTCGCGGAAAGCCTTGGCTCCAAGCTCATCTATATCCTCCTTGTCATCTCACTCTCGATCGGGATCCTGCTGCTCGCTATGAACTTTTATCTGATGCCGCTGCAAGTCTCTACCACCCTCAAAAAACGCAGCGTCTTTAAAAATTCGTTCATGCTCGCCTGCCTCTCGCCAAAGCAATGCCTGATCTCGCTCGGCGGCACAATCCTTATGCTCGCGCTCTGCGTTCTCCTGCTGCTCATCAACAGCTACTTTATGTTCATCTTTGCCTTCTTCCCCGCAGCCTTCATCGGCTACCTCGTCATGTTCGTTCACTATCCCGTCATCCAGAATTATGTCATCAATCCCTACTACGAGGACAGCGGAGAGGTCAATCCCGAAGCGGAAGAGGAGCTTCCCGATGAGGATCGCCTCTTTACCGACCGCGGCGGCTCTGAAACACCCGTCAAAAAACAAAAACAGAAAAAAGGAAAGATCATTTCCTGATCTCTCCCCCACCTCACCCTCATGCACTGTAAAAACCATACGCCGCCCCGCTGCCTGACGCACGGGACGGCGTATGTTCGCTTCCTGCGGGATGTAACGTATGCTTTCTTTCTCTTCAATCAATTAAAAGCATCCGCCGCAGCAGTTTTTCAGGAGCGCACAGAGCGTCTGGAAAAAGTTATTGCAGCACATCCTGTTTTCCTCCTTTTCTGTATTTCCCCTCTGCATGTATCTGTCCTCTGGGGATGTCTCTATTATAGCAGATACACGCTTTTTATGCAATGCAAATTGTTTTCCAGCCGCGCCCCCTTTTTTATCCTCAAAAAGTGAAATGAAACACGAGAAAACGAGCGATTTGAAGAAATATGAAGAGAAAACAAGAGATTGAACGATATATTTTGATTTTTCGGCAATTTGCCTATTGACAAACCTTCCCCAATCTTGTATAATAGGAAAGCACGCCGAAATCGGCATCTCTCCCCGTGAATGCCGCCATCAGGCTAAGATTTTTAAATGGAGGATTTACACTATGTCAACGACTATGCCGAAGGCTCAGGAAATTGAGCGCAAATGGTATATTATTGACGCAGCCGGCGAGTCCCTCGGCAGAACCGCTGCCAAAGCCGCTTCGCTGCTCCGCGGTAAGCATAAAGTGGACTTTACCCCCAATGTTGACTGCGGCGACCATGTTATCATCATCAACTGCGCAAAGGCAGTTCTGACCGGCAAAAAGCTCGATCAGAAGTTTGAAATCTGGCACACCGGCTGGATCGGTCACCTCAAAAAGGTCTCCTACCGCGACCTCATGGAGAAAAAACCGGAACATGCGATGTTTATCGCTGTCCAGGGTATGCTGCCCAATAACCATATCGGCAGAAATTCTATGAAGCGTCTTCGCGTCTATGCCGGCGCAGAACACAAGAATCAGGCTCAGAAACCTGAGCTGTATACACTGTGAGAAAGGGGTACTGAGCAATGAGTGAGACTGTTTCCTACGAAGCAAAGCTGAAATCTTTCTACGGCACCGGCAGAAGAAAGCACTCTGTCGCAAGAGTCCGCCTCTATCCCGGCTCCGGTAATGTCACCATCAACGGCAGATCCATTGATGAGTACTTCGGCCTCGAAACCCTCAAACTGATCGTTCGTCAGCCGCTCGAACTCACCGAGACTTCCGCTCAGTTCGATGTCGTCTGCTCCGTCGCCGGCGGCGGCGTCACCGGTCAGGCCGGCGCGATCCGTCACGGTATCTCCCGCGCACTCCTCCAATTTAATGCTGAGCTGCGCCCCGCCCTCAAAAAAGCCGGATTCCTTACTCGTGACCCGAGAATGAAGGAGAGAAAGAAGTACGGTCTCAAAGCCGCACGTCGCGCACCTCAGTTCTCCAAGAGATAATTTTATCCCTATTGGGAGTATTCAAAATCACGTATTTACGCTGTTTTGTTCGGTTTGGGTTTATCTGAAACATGGTGAATTCCGGATGGTAACTAACACGTAACTAACGGGTAACTAACAAAAAAACCAAGGCATTCATCGTTAGGTGAATGCCTTATTTGTAATAGAAAGAAGGTTGAATATGGAAAAAAATAAACCCAGCCCTATAAAAGAATATTACATTGCATATTTTGATATATTGGGATACAAGGCATTCTTTGCTGAGGCTCCAGAGAAAGCCAATGAATTCCTAAATATCGTCAATTCAGCAATTTCAAACACTTTGGCAACAATAGATAATGCAAACGGCTCTCCTTTGGCAGCTCAATTTGCAAATTTACATATTCAATCTAAGATTTTTTCTGATAATGTACTTCTGTGTATAGAAGTTGGCGATGATGCTACTAAGGAAAAATCTCGTATTATTACTTTTATGAGTATTATAAATTCCATTCAGAGAGGTTTTATTACGGAATGTGGTTTGTTTCTCCGAGGCGGTTTCACCAAAGGCAAAATGTCCATTAATGATGACTATATTTTCGGTGAAGGACTAATCAAAGCAGTAGAACTTGAAGAGAAAACCGTTCATCCCAGGATAGCAGTATCAGACGAGATTATTGACATATTAGACCAAAACGTTCTGTATAGTCAGGATGAGTTAAATAGTGCAATCTCCATTGAAAATAAAATGAAAAACGGAGATGTCATCGCTGAGGATGAAAAAACTTTCTATTCTAGAATTCTCCAGATGTATAATCAAACTATACTTGAACGAAATATGGCAATCAATCTTCTTTATAAGTGTGATGATGATGTTATTTGTTTGTCATACTTATATTGTTTTGATATACGTTCATTTATTCCTGAACAAATGTTAGGACAAGCTTTGGATATGATGAAGCAAATATCTCCTTCTGATTTTGATAATCTGCCTAAATCATTTCCGAATATTGATTTAATACTGAATTCGCATAAACAAATTGTCGAGCAGAAACTGATTAAACACAGCAACTATTCTTCTATTACAACAAAAGAAATAAAGCTTTTTGACGCTCAAGAACGTGTACTGCGTAAGTTTGTGTGGTCAATGGTTTATCATAATTATATGTGTGCTAAGTATAATAAACCGGAACATCGCATTGTTTCGCAAGGCAATTGCGAACGTCGATACATGAAACTTGTTATACAAATAATCGACAAAGAAGGAAAAATAATAAATCCATAAGCAAAACCGCTGAGAGAACGAACTGAACCGCCCCATTTTGTACGGACAGCACAAAAAGCCGCCTATGGCAAAATGAATTAAGCACTGAACTGGCTCCGCAGCTCAAGCGGAGTCAGTTTTGTATTCAGCTGAATGCGCTGATGATTGTAGAAATGAATGTAGTCGTCAATCAGCCGCCGAGCTTCGGAAAAGGTTTTGA
>JAZQNP010000017.1:0-19557 GCA_045627405.1 Oscillospiraceae bacterium
AACCGGCAGGGGAGTGATCCTCTGCCGGTATTTTTTGTGTCTGCACCGCTTGCATTCTCCAATAAAATATGATATAATAACAAAGGTTTTGCCGCGCTGCCTCGTAACGATCTCAGTACAACGTCATAGCATCTATCGCACCTTAGCCCGGCATTGCCGCAAAAGGACCACCCGCCCCGAGAGGATACCTTCGGGCGGGTGGTTTATATCTTTCCGGAATTCGGCGGTCCGAACGGAGAGCTCGGTGCATCCATGCGTTACCTGAACCAGCGGTATTCGATGCCGCTGCGTGAGCTCTCTGCTGTTCTGACGGACATCGGAACAGAAGAACTTTCTCATATGGAGATGATTGCTTCCATCGTGACGCAGCTGACAAAAGATCTGACGACAACGCAGATCGAGGAGCAGGGATTTGCAGATTATTTTGTCGATCACACAGCGGGAATTTATCCGGTGAATGCGTCGGGTGTTCCGTTTTCTGCGGCGACATTCCAGTCGGTCGGTGATGCGATCTCGGATCTGAACGAGGACCTCGCCGCAGAGCAGAAGGCGCGTACAACGTACGATAACATTCTCCGCCTGAATGATGATCCGGATGTGCGCGATGCAATCCGCTTCCTTCGCGAACGCGAAATTGTGCATTACCAGCGTTTTGGTGAAGCTCTGCGCATTTTGCAGGATCATATCAGCCGCAATTCGCCGTATCCTGACAATCCCTATGCCTTCAACACCTCGTTTGATGCAAAAGAATTCCAGCGGCCGGCACGCCGCAGAAACAGAAGATAAAAAAGCAATGCCCGTACTGATCAGGAGTACGGGCATTACTTCTATCAAGAGAATGGGGATTGGAACTTGCGTATAAGTATGAGAAAAACGGGAGAGGGGGAAGTTATCTGCCGGCGGAAACTGCGGAACCGCCGGACAGTGTGCCGCCGCTATAAATCTGATACGGGGACTGCGAAAGGAGTTCCGTACCGCCGGAGACTGTACCGCCTGAATACGCGGTGCAGTTGGAGACTGTTGCGCTTCCGCCGGAAGCGGAAACGAACGAAACGATCACTTTGCCGGAATTATCGCAGAAGCTGTATCTGGTCGTGAGGTTCGTATTGCCGCCTCTGGAAATGGAGATGATGCTGCCGCCGTTGTTGGAATAGCTGCCGTCATAATCCATCGTCTCGTTACCGTTTGCACAGTAGTACCCGCCGGTAATTGTGAGATTGCCGTTAGAATCGAAGGCGTCATTGTCGCCGCCGTTGGTATTCACAACCACCAGACCGCCGCTGAGGTTCATCGTGCCGGAGGAGGTGCTCATGCCGCCGCCGCCCCACGGGTTGGTGTTTCCTGTGCCGGAGCCGTCCGCGCCGCCTGCTGCATTGTAGCCGTCATCAGTTGAGACAATATAAACAGTGCCGCTGTTCTGGTTAATGGTCGCACCCTCGACACCCTCATAGCACTTTGACACATAGATTCTGACATCGTCGAACTTGCCGGAGTTTTGTGTGCCGATCGTCAGGCTGTGATCGGAGTGGAATGCATCGTCAGCAGTTTGTACGGTGAACACACCGCCGGTGATTGTCATATCTCCGCCGCAATGCAGTGCGTCGTCAGAGGTGTTGATATTGAGCGTGCCGCCTGCAACAGTAATATTGCCCGCGCTCTGCCATGTGGTGCCTGCGGTATCATAGATACCGACAGACTTGATGCCCTTTGCGGAAATATCGGTCTTGTTGGAGTTGCCGTCCTGCATGCCGCCCATGCCGCCGCCCCAGCCGCCGGTCGAACCGGTGGAACCGGAAGAAGAGCCGCTGCCGGTATAACCGCTGCCCTGATAGGTGTAAATGGTAATATCGCCGCCGTTGATCTCGACAGACTGCTGTGCCTGAATGCCGTCGCCGTTATCTGCGGTAATATTGACGGTGCCGCCGTTGATGCGGATATAGCCCTTGCCGGAATCCGCGGTGTCATTGGTGGTTTTCAGACCGTCGCCGCCGGTCGATTTGATTGTGATGTTCAAAGAGGAATAATCGGTATCATCCGGATCACCGATGCGGATGGAATCCTTGCCGCGGATGCCGTCATCGACAGCCGTGACCTGAATATCGCCGTTCCAGATTTTGAGGTCATCCTTCGAGACGATTCCGTCGCCGCAGTTTCCTTTGACGATCAGCGTGCCCTTGCCCTTGAACTTCAAGTCATCGAGGGAGTAGATCGCGCCTTCGCTGCCGTCGGCATTGGTATAATTTGTGCCGTCGGAAATGGTGTTCGTCGTGCCGTTCTTCACGGTGATGACACACTCGTCAGCAATCTGATTGACATAAATCGGGGAATCAGAGCTGTTGGAAAGCGTCAGACCGCGCAGATTGATTGTGACCTGACCGGTGGCATAGGTATTCTCATCCACATCGACTTTGATCTGACCGTTGGCGCATTCGCCGTCAACATTGATGTCGCCAAAGTCGGTTGTGCCGTCGGTGGTCGGTTTTGTAATGGTGACATATGTGCCGTTGCTGACGGTTACATTGGAAGCATTCGATGCAGAAACCACCTGATCGCTTGCGTTTTTCAGTGTAACGGAGCCGGATGCATATGTGATTTGCGTGACATATGTATCATCCGTATTCGGATCCGGATTTGTGGTGCCGGTGCCGATGATCAGTGCGCGCTTCATCAGCGTGAGATCGACTGCATTGAGTTTACCGTTACCGTCATAGTCTGCCGCAGAGCTGTCTGCGAGAGCATTTGACTGACCTGTCAGAAACTGACTGAATGCCACAGCATCGGCGAGATTAAAACTGCTGTCGCGGTTCACGTCGCCGGAGGCTGCTGCAAAAGCGGGCATCACGCTGCAAAGCGTCATTGCAGCAGTGGTTACAATCGCAACACCGGCGCGTCCAAGGTGTTTGTTCATTGGAATCCAACCTTTCTTCATTATTTTTTGTTCACGGGTAGTCGGACATCTGCGAAGGGGGTACAGAATATCCGGTCGCATCCATATTATGACAGACAAATCTTAAACGAACCTGAACAAGATAAAAGAAATTTGCCCGATATGTGTAATCTTGCAATAACAGAGAAGCGGTATGTTTTTAGAAATCCGGTGATAAATTACTATTGACAGTACACTATATTATATGTTATACTGTGAGCATAGACTCGGACAAAAAGTCCGGGCAGGAAAAGGGGGATTTTTTCATGAGAAAATGCGGAATCATCCGCAGGATCTGCGCGCTGCTGGGCTGCGCTGTGCTGATGCAGCCGGCGGCACAGTTTCCGGTATTTGCGGCGGATACCTCGCAGAAAGCCGGAACTGCAATTTCTGACAAGATCGGTCTGGTCGGCAATCTGTACTGCATCGAAGGCAGTGACAACGCAGACCATGCGG
Source organism: Oscillospiraceae bacterium (assembly GCA_045627405.1). Lineage (GTDB taxonomy): Bacteria > Bacillota > Clostridia > Oscillospirales > Ruminococcaceae > Firm-04. Next base: position 3,383 of record JAZQNP010000017.1, read on the forward strand.
CACTGCAATGGGCAACGACATTGAAAGCGGAGCAGTATACGCTCAGCCGTTCGACCGATCCGGACAGCGGATTCGAGCCGGTATATACCGGCACCGGTACATCGTGGTCTGACAATTCGCTGCAAATCGGCGCGGTGTATTACTACCAGCTTGCAGTGCAGACGGAGAGCGGCGTGCAGTATTCGTCGGTGCGGTCGCTGGAACCCTGTACGGTTCCGTCCGGACTCAGCACCTACAATAACCAAACCGGCAGCAGCCTTGTCTATGAGACAGGCGGCACGAAAGTCGGGAACACCTATTACAGTTATTCGCTTCGCAGTCATTCCGGACAGAGCGACATCTATCTGGAAGAGACAACTTCCTCGGACGGGCATAATTTCGGCAATGCGCGAACGGTCGCTGACAGCAGCCAGAATGCCGATATGGCAAGCTGCAAGATCGAGTCGGTGCATATCGAATATGTGCCGCATGTCAACAAGATCGTCGTCTGGGCACACTGGGAACAGCCCAGCGGCTATGCAGACGGAAAGGCTCTGGTCATTACCGGAACACCGGGCGGCAGCTTTACGGTGCATCATGTTTACAATCCGCTTGGCATTCAGGTGCGCGACATGGCGATTTTCTTTGATGACGATGCAAACCACACCGGTTATCTGATTGCGGCGGCGAATGTCTCCGGACAGGGCGCGAACGCTACCATTTACGTTTTTCGCATGAACAGCGATTACAGCGATGTCACAGAGATTGTCAAGCTGCTGCATGAGAACCAGTACCGTGAATTCCCGAACCTGATCAAGAGGAACGGATATTATTTCCTGTTCACATCGCAGGCGGCAGGCTGGTATCCGAGCAGCGGTGCCTATACGGTGACGGATGATCTGTACGGGGAATGGAGTGAGCTGAGAAGCATCGGCAATACTTCAACCTTTTCTTCGCAGTCCGGCTGGATCGTGAATTTGCAGGATCAGAATTATCTGATGCATGCGTATCGCTGGCTGCGTGCTTCTTCGACGAGTGGCACAACGCTTTGTCCGCTGTATTTTGACAACAGCTTTGCGTTTTATGATTATTATCCGTCATTCCGGTACAGCACAAAGACCGGTGATCTGTATCCGGTGCAGAAAGGGGAGCTGCTTTCGCAGGATCAGCCGGCGACGGCTTCCATCGCATCCAATGCAGCTTCCTCTGCGGAATACGCGGTGGACGGTTCGTATCAGACATCGTTCACGGCAATCGGAGACTACAAAAAATGGCCGTTCTACATTCAGATTGATCTCGAACAGGTCTGTGACCTTGCAAATATTCAGACCTCGTGGTACATCTGCAAGGGCTCGGAGGGGTATTACACCTATACGGTTGATGTGAGTACGGACGGCACAAACTGGACAACGATTCTCGATCACACAGACAAATCCAGTGATATTGTGACCAATACCTACGGCTTCAACAGTGATCTGCTGAACGGGCGCGGACGGTATGTGCGGCTGAATGTGCAGAATGCGACACTGCAAAACAATCCGAACAACAACTGGTATACGCCGACTGTGTATGAAGTCAAGGTGTTCGGCACGCCGGTCTCTTCGGCATCAGTCCCTGTGCCGGCAGTGAAATATGACTTTGAACAGCAGAGCGGCAGCAAGGTTCCTGATATAACAGGAAACGGCGGCGATCTGACACTTGCAGGCGGCGCGGCATGCGGCACGGATGCGGCAAAGGGCAATGTCCTGCTGCTGGGCGGCGATGCAGCAGATTATGCGGTTCTTCCGCAGGGCTTGCTGGACGGCTGTTCTGATTACACAATCTGCATGGATGTGCGGTCGGAATCGGACGGCAACTTCTTCACATTCGCTGTCGGACAGGATGAAAACAAATACGCATTTTTCAAGACGGCAGTCGATCACTTCCGTTTTGCCACCTCGACAGATACATGGAGAGGCGAGAGCGGGATGCGCTATGATCTGGACGGTACACAGTGGCACAGATTTATTTTTGTCGTCAACGGCGCAGAGGCGCGGCTCTATGCAGACGGCGTGCTGGTTTCCGAAACAACAGCACTGACCTCCCTTGTGTCGGAAATGGGCAATGCGCTGAAAATCTATCTCGGAAAGTCGTTCTATGCAGAGGATGCAGGGTTCAGCGGCGCGATGGACAATGTGGCTGTGTATCGCTGTGCGCTGACCGAAGAAGAAGTGCAGATGCTCTCGATCCTGCGCGGTGATGTCAATGCGGACGGTACAGTGAATCTGGCGGATGCAGTTGCCTTGCAGAAATATCTCTTGTCATACGGCACAGTGGCAGACTGGCGTGCGGGCGATCTGGACGGCAGCGGCAATCTGACGGCTGCGGATCTGACGCTTCTGAAAAGAATGCTCATTTGACCGGACAGTCTGAATCAGATATAATGGCGGTATCTCTCCGAATCCCGGAGGGGTACCGCTGCTTTTATGGGCAAAAAAAGCCCGCCGTACCAAACAGTACGGCGGTAAATTTCTCTGAAAGAATGGTATTTAGGGCTCAGCCGATCAGCGCGCGCTTCATCATCGTGAGATCGACTGCGTTCAGTTTGTAATCGCCGTTGATGTCACCGGCAAGCCAGTTTGCGGGAACAGAACCATCATGCAGCAGCCAACGCTGCACTGCGACGACATCCGCGAGATTAAACTGACCGTCATTGGTCACATCACCGACCGGCGGAAGCTGTTCAGCCTGCTCCGTCACAAAGACGGTGTAATTGACGACACCGCTGCTCTGACCGTTCGAGCCAAGCGTCACGGTGCTTCCGGCAGTGTAGTCCATCGAATAGACATTGAAAACAACATCATTGGAAATCGAAACCGTCATGCCGGTATTGGTGTAGGAAGAGAGCCACGAGGGGATGCTGCTCAGTCTGTTGTCAACAGCCACATATACAGTAATATCTGCGTCGGCAGTGAATGCCGCGATATTGCTGCTGTATGCCTTGGAGTCACATGCGGTCTGAACCTGCTCTGCGCCTTCGAGTGCAGAGGGGAGAGAGGTAATCGTGAAATCACGGTCGCCAAAGACCTTGCTGCCGTATGCAGCATTGTAGCCGATTGCATAACCCGCGGCATTGGCAGTATCGCTGACGACCAGATTCTGCACGAGGATACCGCTGATCGGCAGCGTCGCACTGATCATCTTCCAATCCTGGCAGTTATAGCCGTTCATGGTCCATTCCTGTACATTCGCGCCGTAATCCCAGCTGCCGTCTGCGACATCGAGCACGGAGGTGTCGTTGGATACCTTTGTATAGATCTTATACGAACCGTCGCTGTTCTTCACGAACTTAAACTTCTGATTGTCACCGCCGTTGTACTGATAGAGGTCAATATTGGTGCCGTCGTCTGCTTTTTTGCCTGCAACGTCCAGCACATAGGTTTTACCGTCACCGAGCGCGGAGTAGATGTAATAGTAACCGTCGCCGGCGGAGTAAAGCGTCCAGACATTCCATGCGCCCTCGCCGTTGGGACCTGCGCCGTTCGCGCCCCACTGCTGGATATTTGCATTATTGGCTGCATTGCCGTCCGCGACTTCGAGCATCAGGCTGCTGTTGACATTTTGCAGCATGATCATGGTGCCGTCGGTGAAGGTCGCGCCGGTCAGAGTTGTTGTGCCGGAGCCGCTGCCGCTGCCGGAACCGGAGCCAGAACCGGAACCGGAGCCGCCTGATGTATTCGGGATGGACGGGCTGGACTTCTGTGAGATGCCGGAGCTGAAATGATAACCGATGCTCTTGTATGTCCCGGCGGTTTCCGCAAAGCCGTTGAAGTTCGGGGAACCGTCAGAATTGCGGTAATTTGCGTGGAAATCCGTATTCATGCCGGAGATGGAAAGCGATGTGAACTCGGAATCCGAAAGAGAAACGCTGGTGCCGGATTTGACTGCACTGCCGTCCGCAGTAAACGAACCGTAGTAGTAGCCGCTGTTGTAGTACAGCGTATTCTTGACGCTGCCCTTGAACTTATCGGCGGTCATCACGATGCCGGAAGCCTTGGTCGAGGTGACTTTACTTGTGTTGTAATAGGCAACCAGACCTGTCAGCGATGCAGAGGAGCTGCAACGGTAAACAAAGTAATTCGCCTTTTTGTTGCCGCCGATGCCGTTGTTATAGGCGGTGCAGTTGGTCATCGTACCGAATTCGGGGTTGTTGTTATCGGTAAAACCGCAGTTGAGGTTTTCAAAAGCGAGGCAGTTTGTCACGACATGCTTGGTGCCGACACCGCCGCCGCCGAGCTTGAAGCCGTTGCCGTCGCAGTCGCCGTAGCCCTTTCCGCTCTCGGTGAAGCCGTTGCGGAAGGCGACGCAGTTCTGAATGGTGACCACACCGATGGCACCGGTCTCTTCTTTTGCGTAGAGATCCCAGCCGTCATCGGAGTTGTTATACGAGATACAGCCGTCGAAAACATTGCCGCTGCCGCAGGTCAGCTTTGCAGCAAAACCGTCGGCATTTTCCATTGTCGCGTCATCACAGTTGTTTTTGGATGTACAGTTTTTGACAAGATTGTTAGTAGGCCACGAAGACAGCGTAGTGGCACTGGAACGGTATCTGGCAATTTGCAGACCGGTATCCTGATTCTCGCTGAATGTCATCATCTCAATGATGTTGTTGTTTCCGGCGAGCAGCATGCCGTTGTCTCCGGCTTTTGTGATCTCAAAGCCGTAGAAATGCCAGTACGACCCGTCAAGGACGACACCGTAATTGGAACTGGAAGTACTCTCACCGGAGAAGTCGAACACGACTTTTGCGCCGTTATAGGCAGCCATGGTCTTGTAGCTGCCGGAGGAACCGGAGTTGCCCTGCTCGATTTTCAGCGGAGAGGAGAATTTGTAGGTGCCGGCAAGCAGATAGATATATCCGCCGGCAGAAACGGATGTGATTGCATTTGCAACAGTTGTCGGACTGGACGAACTGGAACCGTCGCCGGATCCGCTCGGAGAGCAATAGATCACGTTGCTGGCTGCGGATACCTGAACTTTTTGTTCCGGAAACAGATTCATCGGAAGCGCGATTGCAGCAGCCAGTACAGCGGCTGCGCACTTTCTGAGCATTCTTTTTGACATATAAAATCCCCCTGACTGATATTCTTTCTCTTCGCAGCATCGGCAGTGACGCACGAATACACTGCGAAAGGAAAAGCACTATGACTTCCCATATACCATTTTACATGATTATTTCTCTCTGTACAATGATTTATGGTATTGCAAAACTGCATAATTATCCGGTACAAAGAGCCGTATACAGACAAAAAAACAGGCGCATCCGGCTCCGGACACGCCCGTTTGCTTGATTCATGAGAAATTACTGCTTGTTGTCGTCAGACGCGATGCCTTTGAGTGCAGAGGTCAGACTTGCAAGCCCCTGAATTTCGCTCGGAATGATGATCTTGGTTGCTCTGCCGTCCGCAGCCTTTGCAAAGGCTTCGAGGGATTTGAGCTGGATAATCTTGTCGGTCGGTGCATTGGCGTTGAGCATTTGCAGTGCCTCTGCTTCACCCTGTGCTTCGAGCATTTTCTGCTCGCGGATGGCTTCTGCACGCAGCAGCATTGCCTGCTTTTCCGCCTCAGCGGAGAGGATCTGTGATTCCTTTTCAGCCTGCGCACGCAGGATCTTGGATTCTTTTTCACCCTCTGCAACCAGAATTGCAGATTTCTTTTCACCCTCAGCCTGCAAGATCTTCTCGCGGCGTTCGCGCTCTGCCTTCATCTGCTTTTCCATCGCGTCCTGAATTTCACGCGGCGGAAGAATGTTTTTCAGCTCGACACGGTTGACCTTGATGCCCCAGCGGTCGGTTGCCTGGTCAAGAATCGCCGTGATTTTGGTGTTGATGACGTCACGGGAGGTGAGGGTTGCATCCAGCTCCATCTCACCGATGATATTACGCAGTGTGGTTGCGGAGAGGTTTTCGATTGCAGCCATCGGACGCTCCACGCCGTAGGTGTACTGCTTGGCGTCAGTCACTTGGAAGAAGACGACCGTGTCAATCTGCATCGTGACATTATCCTTTGTAATTACAGGCTGCGGCTTGAAATCGACCACCTGCTCCTTGATGGTGACGACCTTTGCGACGCGGTCAATGAACGGCAGGAGCCAGTGCGGACCGGTATGCCACTCCTGATAGAATGTACCGAGACGCTCAACGACATAGACGTTTGCCTGCGGAACAATCCGGATATTTGCGATAATCACGATGACGAGGAAAACAATGAGAATGAGCGCGGCAATCAGACCGCCGCCGCCGCCGATTGCGGCAAAAGAAGCGATAAGCATAGTGTGTACCTCCGTTTGATGTAAAGATTTTGGGTCAGTCGGCTTCGGCGCGCCGCACAATCAGCTTTGCGCCGTCGATGCGGGAGATGATGACAACGGTTTCAGGCGGGATCACTTCGCCTGTTTCCGAAACGGCAATCCAGTCAACACCGTTTGTTCTGGCTCTGCCGGTGCCGTGTGCGGGATCCACTTCCTCGATGATGACCGCAGTTTCTCCGATGCCCTTGTCGGCATTCATGCGCGCGACCTGCTTGACTCGCACGGATTTGAGCAGCGGCCTTGTCGCAAGCAGCAGCACGACGGAAACCAGCACAAAGACAGCGAGCTGTGCGGTAAAGCCGAAATCAGCCAGTGCCATGCAGAACGCACCGATTGCACCGACGGCAAACCAGATGCTGACAAGCTGCATGGAGGCGAATTCTGCAATCACCATGACAACGCACAGGATGCCCCAGAAAAATAAATATGCCATGCGCCGTGTCCTCCTTTCTTCAACCAGCGGAGCATTGCCCCGCGTTATGACTTCATTGTAGCATATTCGGGCGGGATTTGCAAGCGGCAATTTCAAACAAATTTCATCGCAGAAATCAGATAGCCGCATTTTTTTAAAATTTCCTTAGGTTTTCTTTTGAATCCTCTTGTTTTCTCCGCCGCATGCGAGTGGTCATGCACTTGAAAGGAATGAAGAAAATCAACGAGTCTTCGTGCAAAACAGGGTGCCGGACAATCTGATGCATAATCCGCAGAATCTGTCATATACTATGGATGACACAGCTTGTCAACCAAAGTGCTGTGTACAGAATTCGCATCAGAAAGGAGTATATGTCATGGAAAAATGTAAGAACCCGAACATCCACTGCACCGTCGAGCAGTGCCGCTACAATCTTTGCAGCGAGGACTACTGCACGCTGGATGTTGTCAACATCGGCACACATGAGTCCGATCCGTCCGTCAAGGAATGTGTGGACTGCAATTCTTTTGAAAAGCGCGGCAACTGCTGAACATCTGCCAAGCCTTACCCGGAATCCGACCCCTTTGCCGCACGGCACCCGTACGGCACCGGGGTCTATACATATCTAACAAAAATGAACAGCGCAAAATGGTGAAAGCGACAATTTTTTACGTTTTACTTGCAGAATAAGGCGGTTTGCGGTATAATAGATTTGTAGATTTGTAATCAGAGATAGATCGCTGACTATGCCACAGAAAGGAGCTTCCGATATGTCCGATAAAACGATTACGTTTACCATTCCCGAGGACCGTGAAAAAGAAATGCTGCACATTCTGCGCACGGTGTATGATGCGCTGAATGAAAAAGGATATAATCCGATCAACCAGATTGTAGGCTATATTCTGTCCGAAGATCCGACCTATATTACTGTACATAACAATGCGCGCAATCTGATCCGGCACATAGACCGCGATGAGCTGATGCAGGTTCTTGTGAAATCCTATCTTTCCGAATAAGATGATCATGAAAATTGCACGGAGAAATCCGTGCAGTTTTTTTGTTTGCGGGAGAAATGCTCTTGACTTTCGCGCTTTTTTGTGTTAAAATAGTAAAGGCGAATGTGTTTTCGCTCTGATGCTAAACAGAAAGGACAAACGAACATGCCGATTATTGATATTTTAGAGCGCAATGCCGCACTGTACGGCAATGATACCGCGCTTGTGGAGCTGAACCCCTCCGTGATCGAGCCGCGCCGTGTGACATGGAAGGAATATGAGCTGATCGAGCCGCGCCGTCCTAATTATTACCGCCGTGAGATCACATGGAAGGTGTTTAACGAAAAATCAAACCGCTTTGCACATTTTCTGATGTCGCGCGGTGTGAAAAAGGGCGATAAGGTCGGCATTTTGCTGATGAACTGTCTGGAATGGCTGCCGATTTATTTTGGCATTCTGAAAGTCGGAGCGGTTGCGGTGCCTCTGAATTTCCGTTATGCGGCAGATGAGATTGAATACTGCGTTAAGCTGGCAGATGTCTCGGTTCTGGTGTTCGGACCGGAATTCATCGGCAGAGTCGAGGAGGTTGTTGATACGCTCGGCAATGACCGGATGCTGCTGTATGTCGGGCAGGGCTGCCCCAGCTTTGCGGAAAGCTATGATCTGCTGACTGCCAATTTCCCGAGCAATTCTCCGGCAGTTTTCCTGACGGATGCAGACGATGCCGCGATTTACTTCTCATCCGGCACAACAGGTTTCCCGAAGGCGATTCTGCACAATCACGAAAGTCTGATGCACTCTTGCAAGGTGGAGCAGGCACATCACGGGCAGACCAAAAACGATGTGTTCCTCTGCATTCCGCCGCTGTATCATACCGGCGCGAAGATGCACTGGTTCGGCAGCTTTTATGTCGGCGGAAAGGCGGTTCTGCTGAACGGGATTTCACCGAGCGTCATTCTGGATGCGGTTTCGGCAGAGCATTGTACCATCGTCTGGCTGCTGGTGCCGTGGGCGCAGGATATTCTGGATGCAATCGAGAGCGGAAAGGTCTCGCTGAGTGACTATGAGCTGGCACAGTGGCGGCTCATGCACATCGGTGCGCAGCCGGTTCCGCCGAGTCTGATCAAACGCTGGATGAAATATTTTCCGCATCATCAGTATGATACGAATTACGGTCTGAGCGAATCCATCGGACCGGGTGCTTTGCACCTCGGTGTGGAAAATGTACATAAGGTCGGTGCGATCGGTAAAGCCGGATACGGCTGGGAGACCAAGATTGTCGATGAAACCGGCGATCCGGTCAGCAGCGGCGAGGTCGGTGAGCTTTGTCTGAAAGGTCCGGGCGTCATGACCTGCTATTACCATGACGATGATGCGACAAAGCAGGTTCTGCGTGACGGCTGGCTGCGGACAGGGGATATGGCAATGGAGGATGAGGACGGCTTCATCTTCCTGGTTGACCGCAAAAAGGATGTCATCATTACCGGCGGTGAGAATCTGTATCCGGTACAGATCGAGGACTTTATCCGTTCCAACCCGACTGTCAAGGATGTGGCAGTGATCGGTCTGCCGGATAAGCGTCTGGGTGAGATTGCCGCTGCGATCATTTCCGTCAAGGAAGGCTGTACCTGCACCGAGGAGGAGATGCAGCGGTTCTGTGAAGGACTGCCGCGCTATAAGCGTCCGCGTAAGTATATTTTTGCCGACGTGCCGCGCAATGCGACCGGCAAGATCGAAAAGCCGAAGCTCCGTAAGATTTACGGCGCAGACAAGCTCGTTGCAGAACAGAATCAGGGATAAGAAAATCGCCGGCGGGGCTGAGCCTGCCGGCGATTGCTTTCTCTGTTTACGGTTGTGCGATGAGTGCGGCTTCGAGTTCCTCTGACGAGGAGAATTCGGTCACAGCAGGCTCTGCATTGCCGGTGAGCGGCTGAACCGTCAGCGTGCCAGCCTCAAAATCGGCTGTTGCAGTTTCCGCTGCCGTGAGAACGCCGTCTTCCAGCGTGTAGGTTGTCATGACCCAGACTGCGGCGGAATCCTGCGCAAGAGACGTGATTGTTTTTGTTTCCGCGTAAGGCACAGGGTTGATGATCTGTAAGGGTTCTTCTTCATAATACATTGTTTCCGGATTCCAGAGAAAGATCGCATATACTGTATTTGCATTGGCAAACTGCACCGGTACCGCAAGATCCGGATTGCCGTCAAAATCAAAGTCGGAGAGGGTATACAGCTCTTCGATGTCCTCCCGCGCTGCTGCCTCACTGAAATCATAGTAAATCGTCTGATAATTTCCGCCGGCAAGCCGCATGGAGACGAAATCTGCTGCAAAGCGGTAGCTGAAATAGAGCGGTTCGGGATCCTCTGCATGTTCCTCTCCGCCCTGACCGCCTGCCTGCTGTGTCGTGAGAATATTCTGCGCGGTGGCAAGCGGCGGCAGCGTCGTGGATGTGCTTTCCGCTGTCTCAGATGTCGCTGCGGCGGTTGTTGTTTCTGCGGCTGTTGTGATTGTCGGTGCAGCCGTTGTCGCCGGAACAGGTGCCTCGGTGGTGACGGCAGACAGCCCGGTTTCTGTGACCTCTGTACTGCCTTCCGCTGCGGATGTTTCATTGTTCCCGCATCCGGTCAGCAGCAGAATACCGAGCAGTGCGGCTGCGGCAAAATGGAAGTGTCGCATAATATACAGTCTCCTTTCAGCACAATAGAACGCAAGAGAAGAACTCCTGCGTTCTACGGTTTTGGATTACAGAAAATAATCGCGGTATTTCATGAGCGTGTCGCTGATCTGATCCCAGATGGTGATGTAGCCGTCCTGCTCCTCAAAGACCTTGCCGTGGGAATTGCCGTTATCAAATTTCATCTGCGTGAAATTGTTGTCAAAGTGCGGAACAAAGGTGCGCGGATGCCCGTTCGGGTCGGAGCAGCGTCTGCGCAGTGCGTCCAGCGTGACCTTGCCGAGTTCTTTCTGCACCTCAAAATATGCGCGCAGGATTTTGTGATTGTTCTGCTGCGGATTTCTTGCCCAGCGCGGGATGCGCGGGATGGCTTTGCCCCACGCACGCCAGTATTCTTCGCGCGGCGGCAGCTCGTGATCGGGTCTGCCGCGTCTGGTGCGGGTCGGCGGGGGAGCGGTGGCACCGGGGATCTTCGCTGCACCGCGGGTTTGTGCATGCGGCGCGTTGTCGGTGTCGGTCGGATGGAACTCCTCGGCTGCGGCATGCAGGGCTTTGCCGAGATACTGCTTTACAAACTCCTCGGCAACCGCTGTGCGGTCGTCTCCGGTCAACTGGATTGCCAGCTCGAATTTTTCAGCCAGCTTGTCATCAATCTCAAAGGAAATCGTTTTCATAGCATCCTCCTTTTCAGGTTCGGCTTCATCTGCTTACAGTCTGATTATAACATCGGTTTGCAATTTTGTCAAGTGCTAATTTGCAAATTAGTGCATTTGTAACCGATCTGTAAAATATTCAGAGGCTTGTGATGCGGAGTTATAGGAATAAGTGATAACAGCTTATCAATAAAATGAATTTGACAAAAGCGACACAAGATGATATGATAATAACATACTATTCCTATCGGATAACATATAAAAACGGGGTGAATCGTATGATTGAAATTCTGTGGCTGGGCCGCGGCGGACAGGGCGCATTTACGGCTGCAAAGCTGCTTGGTGCCGCCTATGCTTCAACGGATCAGGAACGGTATTCCCTTGCGTTTCCGTCTTTCGGTCCGGAGCGAAGAGGCGCACCTGTGCGGGCTTTCACAAAGCTCGATGACGCGCCCATCCTGGATCGCAGTGAAACGTCATCGGCAGATTACATCGTCATTCTGGATGACACGCTCTATACGCCCGCGCTGCTTTCACAACTGAAAGCAAACGGCAAAATCCTGATCAATACCAAACACGCGCCGGAAGGCTGTACCGCAATCGACGGCACGCCAAGAACCGCATTGTGTTCCGGCATCGCTCGCACAGATTTTCCTCGGCTGCAATCAGGGCTTGTCCGTCAGCTTCATTCTGCTGACCTCTGCGGAGATGATCGGTGCAAGAGACGGCATGGGCTATTATGTGAAGTATTACTCCGATTTTGGTGACTACACCCGCACGATTGTCGGTCTGCTGGTCATCGGCATCGTTGTCATCGCCGTGACGTTTCTGTTTCAGGCTTTGCAAAAGTATCTTCTTCGCTGGAAACAGTAAATACAATCAAAGCGTTTGTTTCATTGTAAGATGCAGACGGCACAGCAGAGCAAATTCTGCTGTGCTGTTTTTGTTTGTACTTGATTTTCCGGCAGTCTTGTGATATAATGGTAAGGTGTTATTCCGATGGTATTCTGAGGTGAGATATGTTTCTGAAATTCCGGAAGATGAAACGGCAGCAGTCATCGTCGTTTCAGATTATCATTGTCAGCTTTTTTCTTCTGATTCTTGCAGGTGCGGGTTTGCTGATGCTGCCGCTTTCTTCGCAGGCGCGCAGCTTCACAAATTTTCCCGACGCGCTGTTCACGGCGGTATCTGCAACCTGTGTGACCGGACTGATCGTGCATGACACGGCAACACACTGGTCGCTGTTCGGACAGGCGGTGATCCTGACGCTCATCCAGATCGGCGGCATGGGCGTGATTACAATCGGACTTGCCGTTCTGCGCGCAACGGGCAGAAAGATCGGTCTGTGGCAGCGCAGCACGATGCAGGAATCCATTTCCGCGCCGCAGGTCGGCGGGATCGTGCGATTAACCGGCTTTATCCTGAAAACCTCGGCTTGCATTGAGCTGATCGGTGCAGCACTGCTTCTGCCTGTGTTCTGCAAGGATTTCGGCATCAAGGGCGTCTGGTACGCTCTGTTTCACGCGGTATCTGCATTCTGTAATGCCGGATTTGACCTCATGGGTGTCCGCGAACCGTTTTCCTCGCTGACGTCCTATCAGGATCATATCTATGTCAACTGCGTGATTATGCTGCTGATTATTGTCGGCGGCATCGGCTTTCTGACGTGGTACGATGTCAGGGAGCATAAACACAGGCTGAAACGCTATACACTGCAAAGCAAGGTCATTCTGCTGACCACGGCGATTCTGATTGTCGTGCCGGCTTTGTACTTTTTCTTTTTTGAGTATCAGACACTGCCGCTGCGCAGCAGAATCCTGAGTGCGCTGTTTCAGTCCGTGACGGCGAGAACTGCCGGCTTCAATACTTCCGACCTCAGTGCGATGGATGAATCCGGCAGCATTGTGATGACGATTTTAATGCTGATCGGCGGGTCGCCCGGATCCACCGCAGGCGGCATGAAGACGACGACTGTCGCGGTGCTGTTTCTCTCCGCACTGACCGTATTCGGCAGGCGCAGCGATGTGCAGTGCTGCAAGCGGCGGCTGTCCGATGAAACCGTCCGCAATGCCGGTGCAATTTTGTTTATGTACTTTTCGCTGTTCATTATCAGCGCAGTTTCCATCAGCAAAATCGAAGATCTGCCGCTGATTCCCTGCCTGTTTGAAACGGGATCCGCGCTCGGAACAGCCGGTCTGACGCTCGGCATCACAGGTTCGCTTTCTCTCGTCTCGCGGATGATTCTTGCGGTGCTGATGTTTCTTGGCAGAGTGGGCGGTCTGACGCTGATCTATGCCGCGGTTCCGTCGGGCGAGAATCTGAATTCCAGACTTCCGCTCGATAAGATCACAGTAGGATAAAAGGAGAAATCGCATTATGACATCTGTATTGATTATCGGCGTCGGGCATTTCGGCGCGCAGATTGCAAAACGTATGACCGAGCTGCGCTGTGAGGTGATGGCGGTGGACATCAACGAAAGCCGCATCAACGACATTCTGCCGTTTGTCACCAATGCGCGCATCGGGGACAGCACCAACGAGGAGTTCATGCGCTCGCTCGGCGTGCGGAATTATGATGTCTGCATCATCGCGGTCGGCAGCTCTTTTCAGACCTCTCTGGAAACAACGGCACTGATCAAGGAACTCGGTGCGGTCAAAGTCATTTCCAGAGCGACCAACGATGTGCAGATGAAATTTCTGCTCCGAAACGGTGCCGACGAGGTGGTCTATCCGGAAAAGCAGATGGCAATGCGCATCGCGACCAAGTACGCGTCCGAGAGCATTCTCGATTTCTTTCAGCTCGACAGCAATTATTCGATCTACGAGATGAAAGTCCCGAAGGATTGGTTCGGCAGAACCCTGCCGCAGCTCGACATCCGCAGAAAATATGAAATCAATATCATCTCCCTGAAACGCGGATCGAGTATGCTGATGCCGTCTGCCGATACGGTCTTTGAGCAGGGGGATGTCGTGCTGGTCATCGGTGAGGTCAGGGCGATTCAAAAGTGTTTCAAAGTATAACAGAACCGTTTGCGTAAGAGCATATCATGCAGAAAAGGAAAACAAACATGACAGGTCAAAAGGGGAGCGGACGCATCTATACGCCGGACTTTATCGTCGGGAATATTCTGGATCTCTGTTCGTATTCCGGCAGGCATATCCTGAAAAAACATGTCATCGACAACAGCTGCGGCGACGGTGCGTTTTTGTGCGAAATTGTCAGACGCTACTGTGAAGCTGCGTGTTCGGAACAAAAAACGGTCCGTGAAATGACGCAGGATCTGGAAAAATATGTTCACGGCATTGAGATTGATGCGGCGGAATTAGAGAAATGCCGCTGCCGTCTGTCTGCTGCTGCGCGGGCTTTCGGCGCGGAACATGTGAATTGGAATCTTGTCTGCGCGGATGCCCTGCATACACATGACTTTGACGGGCAGATGGATTTTGTTCTCGGAAATCCGCCCTATGTCCGCGTGCATAACCTTGGCGGCGCGTTCGACGATGTGAAGCGGTTTCGGTTTGCGCAGTCCGGAATGACCGATTTCTATATTGCTTTTTACGAAATCGGCATCCGGATGCTTTCTCCGCACGGAACACTCGGATATATCACGCCCAGCTCTTTTTATAACAGTCTGGCGGGTTCGACCATGCGCAATGTTCTGGCGGAAGAAAACCTGCTCGATCAGATCGTGGACTTAAAGCATTTTCAGGCATTTTCATCCACAACTTATACGACCATTATACAAGAATCTTTGCAGAAATGATGGATAACGGCATTTTGAAAAAAGATGACCCGGATATGCTTGCATTTGTTTTCACTTCTCCTATTACTTCGCTTATCCACTACTGTGACCGTGAGCCTGAAAAGGAACCGGAGATCATACGGCAGATTGAAGAGTATGTAAAGCATTTTATAAAGACATATCCGCAATAAATCAGGTTTAAGCAGCAAACGCTGTTTAAATAAATATTATTATCAGGAGAGTGCTTTTTGATTAAGTACAACACAATGGAGATTGTAGCGTAACCGGGAGGTTGCGAATACAATCAAACACAACCTCCCAGTATTGCAGTCAACAATCATCAGGAGGAAAAATCAATGAATAAAAATGACTATACAATTCGTTTAGAGAAGAAGGAAGATCATCGTGAGGTAGAAAACCTTGTAAGAGAAAGTTTTTGGAATGTGTACCGTCCGGGATGTCTGGAACATTATGTCCTGAAAAGCTTGCGAAATGATCCGGATTTTGTGCCGGAGCTTGATTTCGTGATGGAAAAGGATGGAAGGATCATCGGACAGAATATCTTTGTCAGAACTGTGATCAAAGCAGATGACGGCAGAGATATCCCTATTATGACGATGGGACCGATATGTATTGCACCGGAGCTGAAACGGCAGGGATACGGAAAGATACTGCTCGACCATTCACTTGAAAAAGCCGCAGAAATCGGCTGCGGTGCCATCTGCTTTGAGGGGAACATTTTGTTTTACGGAAAAAGCGGATTTAAGTACGCAAGCGAGTACGGTATCCGGTATCACGGGCTCCCCGAAGGCGAAGACGCATCCTTTTTTCTCTGCCGGGAAGTGATTCCGGGATATCTTGACGGAGTCACCGGAGAGTATGCTACACCAAGGGGATATTTTGTCTGTGACGAAAACCCTGAGGAGTTTGCTGCTTATGAAGCAACATTTCCCTACAAGGAAAAATTAAAGCTTCCCGGACAGCTGATCTAAACGAAAAGATACCCACGGCTATATATGCGGTCGTGGGTATCAATTACAAATAATTAAGCAAAGATAAAAACGCAACGTATGCTTTTGCATGCCAGAGCCGGTAGGTAGCCCGGCCGTCCTGCTTGTCAGGGTAAGTAACCTATCCCTCCGGGTTGTCCGTTCTTTGCTCATTTCAATCATGAAGGAGGGATTGGCATGGATGAAGAACAATGCAAACTTACAGTATTTTTTGAGGGACTCTTTTGGCAGCCGCTGCATCAGAAATGAAAACATTTGTTGAGAATGAAGGAACTAGAGCACTGCAAGCTGTGGGAACAACGGTCTTACGTGTCATTTCATCTACAGGAAAAGTGGTGTTGGATAATGTTTGTCAAGAAGCA
>JAZQNP010000018.1:0-9183 GCA_045627405.1 Oscillospiraceae bacterium
TGCGGCAGAGGCGGTGTTCACCGATGCCGGACAATCTGCCGTGCGGCAGGATATTGCCTACTACATGGAAAATGCGGGGATCATCAAGGCGGCACTGACTGCGGCAGGCATAAGCTCCGTCGGCGGCGACAACGCCCCCTATGTATGGATGCACTGTCCGAACGGCATGGACTCGTGGACTTGCTTTGATCATCTGCTCAACCGCCACGCCATCGCCGGTACGCCGGGGGCAGGCTTCGGCAAATTCGGTGAAGGCTGGCTGCGGTTCTCCGCATTCGGGAACAGAGAAACCGTCGAACAGGCTGCGAAAATCTTGCAGCGTGCCGACACATGGACACAGTTGTAAAGACCGATTCTTTTCAATCGCTGCTTCGCAGATGCGAAGCAGCGGTTTTTATGCAGCAGCGCAGAAAATACGACAAAATTCTTTATTCAGCCCATGCAAAAATGCCGCGGAGATCACTGTGTTGTTTATACGTTTTTACAAAGTTTCCGCTGATTTCTTGCACTTTCCTCTGTTTCAGCTTATAATATACACAGATGTAACCACTTTGTAACTTTTGAAAAAGGAGGGTTTCGCTTGGCGGCACCTGTTCATACACAGCAGCGGAACACTCCGCTGACGGCAATCGCATGGCTCGGACACTGCGGCATCACCGTCCTGAAATGGATTCCGCGCGGCATCCTGCTGCTCTGCACCGGATTCCTCACATTCTGTAAGGATTTCGCGCACGGTACCATGCGCGTGCTGCGCTGGCTCCGGCGCATTCTGACAACACCGATCCGGCTCCGCGAACAAACCGCTGAGGCTGTCTACGCAGAATGGACACGCGCCAGGGGACAATCCCCCCTGCATCGCATCCGTGCTGTGTGCAAAATGATCGGAATTGTTCTGCTCAGTGAAAACGGCATTCTTGTCTCGCTGTTCCGCTTTGCGGCACCGCTGCTCTGCTGCGCTTTTCTCTGGTCTGTCGTCAGCTACGGTGCCAATCTTGACTATGTCATTGCCGTGGAGTACAACGGCACACAGCTCGGTTATATCGCGGAGGAAGCCGATTATACCACTGCACAGCAAATTGTACAGCAGCGGCTCTCCTATACGGATGAAGAATATGAAATCTCGTTTCAGCGCAATTTTCGCCTGATTCTCTCCGACGGCGATGAGAATATTTTAAGCTCCGGTCAGCTCGCAGACCGTATGCTGCAATGCGCGGATATTTCTCTGTGTACAGGCTACGGCGTCTATGTGGACGATGAATTCTTCGGCGCGGTCAGCGACACACAGCCGATTCAGGATGCACTTGCAAAACAGCTCAGCGCATACAGCGACATGCTCGGCGGTCTGATCGACAATATCAGCTACGCAAAAGAAGTCCGCTATGTTGAGGGAACCTATCTCGCAGAAAACCTCGTCAACGCGAACACCATCGCAAGGCAGCTCACCAAAACAGAAGAGACATTTCGCACCTATACCGTGCGCAAAGGCGATTCCATCTATACCATCGCGGCGAAATATACAACCACAGCAGAAAAACTGCGCGAGCTGAATCCGGACATGCCCGATGTTCCGGAGCTTTCCGAGCGCGTTCGCGTTCCAGTCACGACACATTTCATCCCGATTGTTTATCAGAAAACAACCGATGTCACTTCGTTTATTGATTATGATGTCGTGCGAATCGAAACCATGCTCCTTCCGATCGGCACCGAAAAGGTAATGACAGAAGGTGTTAAGGGCGAAAAGCTGAATACGGTGCAGATCACCTATACCAACGGCGCAGAGAGTGAACGCGTGATTCTCTCCTCGCAGCTTGTCTCAGCACCGGTGGACGAGGAGCTCGGCGTCGGTATCTATGAAGCAGCCCCCGCAAGCACATCGACCGTACTTGCCGGCTCCGGACAGTTTGCATGGCCCCTCGACGGCGGCCGTGTCAGTGACACGTTCGGCGGTGCGCGCGGACACGGCGGCATTGACCTTGCAGCCCCTGCCGGCACCAATATCTATGCTGCCGATGACGGCGTCATCACCTTTGCGGGCTGGCATTCCAGCTACGGCAATTACCTCATCATTGACCACGAAAACGGCTATCAGACGCTCTATGCGCACTGCACCACTCTGCTCGCAGGCGTCGAGCAGGAAGTGTCCCGCGGACAACTGATCGCGCTCGTCGGCACAACCGGACATTCCACCGGCAATCATCTGCATTTTGAGGTGCGATTCAACGGCACACGCCTCGATCCCGCCCTCTATCTGCGTGTCAATGCAGAATCATAAAGCGCATCCGTACAGATGCGCTTTCTCTGTTTTCGCAGAAAATATAATCAAAACAAGAAGGATTTGCAGCAGATTATACAGTTTTCCTGCGTGAAATGCATTTTTTGAAAAAAACGCTTGACTTTTTTTCTGCATTGTGATATAATAAACAAGCTGGTCCTGAGAGAGACGGTTTTATGCTGGTGTAGCTCAGTTGGTAGAGCAGCTGATTTGTAATCAGCAGGTCGGGGGTTCAAGTCCGTCCACCAGCTTTGAAATGGGAGAGTTCCCGAGTGGCCAAAGGGGGCAGACTGTAAATCTGTTGCGTTTCGCTTCGGTGGTTCAAATCCACCCTCTCCCAGCCCAAAATCTCTATTGTCTATTTAGACAATAGAGATTTTTTTAACTTGAATTATTATTAGGCTTTGAAACTGACAAGGAACAGTTTCAAAGCTGTTTTTTACTTAATACTGTTTTTTGATCGCATAATAAAACTCAACTTCTTATTATAAAAAAACGTCCATATATTCTAATATAAAAACAAAAAAATCCTTGACAAACATATAATAATGTGCTATATAATCTACAATAAAAAAAGGGAGTTGAAGCTATGGAATGGACAGTAGTTAAAATAAAAGAAACCAGTGGAAATAACGTTCCGTTTGTCAGCATAGGAAGAGGACAGCTTGTTTTTAACGCAGTGGCGTGCGACCTAGTACAAGATAATGGAGATTATCATTATGCGCAGTTATTAACTTCAAAAGAAAAAGGCAAGACGGAAAGACTATTAAAGGAATGAGTATTGTGAATAAAGGTGTTATTGCTGAATTATTTGGAAAAAACGGCTCCAACGATGGGACAATACGATATCCAGTTGAACTAATTGATGATGATATAATAAAATCATCGAATAATTTTTCAATCCTTACATACAACATATACAAAACAGCGCGTCCTATGCAGACGCGCTGTTTTTCTTTCATTTTACATATCCGCCGCCGCACTGCCCGATTGCAGTGTGCCGTGCGAGAGAGCTTTGAGATAGGCATTGATAAAGCTGTCCAGATCGCCGTCCATCACAGCCTGCACGTTTCCGTTTTCACAACCGGTGCGGTGATCCTTGACCAGCGTATACGGCATGAACACATACGAACGAATCTGGCTGCCCCACTCAATTTTGAGCTGGTCGCCCTTGATGTCGGAGATCTTATCCAGATGCTCACGCTCCTTGATTTCCACCAGCTTTGCACGCAGCATCTTCATACAGAAATCCTTATTCTGGAACTGGCTTCTCTGCGTCTGGCAGGAGACGACAATTCCGGTCGGAATATGCTTCAAGCGCACAGCAGAGCTTGTCTTGTTGATGTGCTGACCGCCCGCACCGCTGGAACGGTACACCTGCATTTCGATGTCCTCCTGCCGGATCTCCACCTCCACATCGTCCGAAAGCTCCGGCATGACTTCCAGTGCCGCAAACGATGTGTGCCGTCTGCCGGAGGCATCAAACGGCGACACGCGCACAAGTCTGTGTACGCCTGCCTCCGATTTCAAAAAGCCGTAGGCATTTTCACCCTGCACCATGAACGATGCCGATTTGATTCCCGCTTCGTCACCGTCCAGCCAGTCCAGCAGATCCACCTTGAAGCCGTGGCTCTCCGCATATTTATTGTACATGCGATACAGCATCTGCGACCAGTCCTGCGCCTCGGTGCCGCCTGCACCGGCATGAATCGTCAGAATTGCATTGGAGTTGTCATATTCACCGGTCAGCAGCGTTTTCAGCTTCTCCTCTGCCAGCTTCTCCTTAAATGCCTCCGCATCCGCGAGAATCTCCGCATCAGAAGAATCGTCGTTCTCTTCGAGCGAAAGCTCAATCAGCTCGATCGTATCTTCCAGAAGCGACTGCAACTTCTTAAAATTCTCAATCTTGCGTTCCAGCGCGTTACACTTCTGCGTCACCTGCTGCGCCTTTTCATGGTCATCCCAGAATCCGTCATATTCCATCTGACGCTTCATATCGCGCAGGTCAGATTCGCACCGCTCGATCTGCAACACCTCGCCAAGCTCCTTGACCTCCGGTCTTGCATTCACCAGCTCGTTGCGAATGTCATCCAATAAAATCATAAGAACAATCCTTTCGGTCGTATTACTTCTATTTTACAGTAATTTTTCCAATCTGTCAACCGTTTATGCCGATTTTCCGCATCACTCGCACAAGCTTTGCAACCGGCAGACCCATCACATTATAATAATCGCCTTGAATGCCCTCAATCAGCAGCGCACCCTGTCCCTGAATTCCGTATGCACCGGCTTTGTCATAGGGTTCATCACTTGCTGCATATGCGTCAATCTCCGCATCATTCAGCGGATAAAACCGCACCTGTGTCAGATCGGAAAAACTCAGTGATCTGCCGCTCCAAAACACCGCAACGCCCGTCACAACCTGATGCTGTCTGCCCGACAGCGCGTGCAGCATCCGTTTGCAATCGTCAGTATCAGCGGGCTTTCCGAGAATTGCGCCGTCCAGAAGCACTGTTGTATCCGCACCGATCACAACCGCATCCGGATGCAGCTTTGCAACGGCAGCCGCCTTGCGCACTGCAAGCACCTCAGCCGCCTGCTCCGCGGGAATATCCGCCGGCAGTGTTTCGTCACATGCGGAAACAATCACCTCAAACGGCAGTCCGATTTTTTCCATCAGCTCTCTGCGGCGCGGAGATGCAGATGCCAGAATCAGTTTCATCCGTATCGCCTCACTTTTCTTCGTTCTGATGATCCAGATCATGATGCACGTTTTCGATCGCTTCCGATGCAATGGAAACGCTGCCCATATTGGAATTGCTCAGCTCTTTTCCGGCATCCGGATGCCGAAGCACCAGCTTCAAACCAATCGGGCAAAGAATCGAACTGGTCACGATCAGAAAAATCGTTGCAACCAGCGGATCAATGCCGTCCTGCTCCGCGATCAGCACCTGACCGGTCGCATAGACCGCCAGCGCGACCTCCCCGCGTGCAATCATGCCGATACCCGCCGCAGCAGAATCGCGTTTGCGGTAGCCGAAGCAGCGCGCAACCGTACTGCATCCGAGAATCTTGCCGAGAATGCCCGCTGCAACAAACGCCAGCACAAACCACATACTCGACCAATGAAAGCCGCTGAAATCAGCACTGATCCCGATATATGCAAAGAACATCGGCGTGAAAAACATATATCCGCTGACAATAACCTTACGGTCCACAAACTGACTGTCGCCCAAACCGCTCAGCATCAGACCTGCCATGTATGCACCGGTGATCGCCGCGATGCCGAACAGCTCTTCTGCACAGTAGGCAAACAGAAAGCACGCCGCAAACGCAAAAATGCTCGTTCTGCGCTTGTGCGGATAAATACGGACCAGCGCGCGAAATGCCTTGCGCATCAGCCAGCCTGCCGCAACCGTAAAAACAAAGAATTCCGCGACATGCAGCACCGTCTGCCAGATACTGCCCTCTCCGCCGATTCCGGTCATAATACTCAGCAGGACAATGCCGATCACGTCGTCGATAATCGCCGCGCTGAGAATCGTCATTCCGATTTTCGTTTTCAGTCTGCCGAGCTCCCGCAGCGTCTCCACGGTGATGCCGACACTCGTTGCTGACAAAATGCAGCCGACAAACAGCGCGTTCATCAGCAGAGAACGATCGGCTGCCCGATCCAGCCCGCCCATAAAGAGCAGTGTGACGATTGTACCGAAGGCAGTCGGCAGCGCGACTCCGATCATTGCAATGCAGGTCGCTGCAACACCGCTGCGCTTCATCTCACGAAAATCCGTTTCCAATCCGCTGGAAAACAGAATGAACACAACGCCGATCTGCGAAAAGCTTTTCAGCACGTTCATTTCCTCTGCTGACGGATGAATCAGACCGGAAAACTCTGTATGAACAAACAGTGCAGGTCCAATCAGCAGTCCCGCAATGATCATACCGACAACCTGCGGCAGTCCCAGCTTGCGCATCAGCATACCAAGTGCCTTTGTTGCCGCCAGAATGATACCGCAGTCCAGCAGAATATTCATGACATTAAAATCCATCGCCGTCAAACTCCCTACACACCAAAAGCAGGACATAAACTGTCCTGCTTCGGATGCTTTTTCAATTCCTTTTCGGAGCGAATCCGTACATCCGGAAATACACCGGATGACAGATCACGAATTACTCGTAAAGCGGGTATTTTGCGCAGATTGCGTTGACACCGGCACGAATCTCATCCGCCTTCGTCTCAAACTGCGTTGCGGCAAGATACATATACTCTGCAATCTGCTCCATATCCTCTGTGACCAAGCCTCTGCTGGTGACAGCCGGCGTACCGACGCGGATGCCGCTTGTGACGGACGGCTTCTCCGGATCGTTCGGAATTGCATTCTTGTTGACAGTGATATACACTTCGTCAAGACGGTGTTCCAGCTCCTTGCCGGTGATGTGTACCGGACGCAGATCAACCAGCATCAGATGGTTGTCCGTGCCGCCGGAAACAAGATCAAAACCGCGGCTGAGCAGTCCCTTTGCCAATGCCTGTGCATTGTCAACAACCTGCTGCTGATATGCTTTGAACTCCGGTTTCAGTGCCTCGCCAAAGCAAACTGCCTTCGCTGCAATCACATGCATCAGAGGGCCGCCCTGAATGCCGGGGAAAATTGCCTTGTTGATCTTCTTTGCGATCTCCTCGTCATTGGTGAGGATCAGACCGCCGCGCGGACCGCGCAGTGTCTTGTGTGTCGTTGTCGTGACGACATCCGCCACGCCGACCGGAGACTGGTGCAGACCGGCTGCAACCAGACCGGCAATATGCGCCATATCGACCATCAGCAGTGCGCCGACAGAATGTGCAATCTCAGCGAGCTTCTTGAAATCAATCGCACGCGGATATGCAGATGCACCGGCGACAATCAGCTTCGGCTGATGCTCCTTTGCAAGTGCCGCAACCTTATCGTAGTCAATGAACTCGTCATCGCCAAGACCGTAGGAAACAAAATTGAAATATTTGCCGGAGAGGTTTACCGGAGAACCGTGGGTCAGATGGCCGCCGTGCGCAAGGCTCATGCCGAGCACCGTGTCACCCGGTTGGAGCAGCGCGAAATACACAGCAGTATTCGCCTGAGAACCGGAATGTGCCTGCACATTTGCATACTGCGCACCGAACAGCTTCTTTGCGCGTTCGGATGCAATATCCTCCACCACGTCCACGCACTCGCAGCCACCGTAGTAACGCTTGCCGCTATACCCTTCGGCATACTTGTTCGTAAGGACAGAGCCCATCGCAGCCATCACCGCCGGAGAAACGATATTCTCACTGGCAATCAGTTCGAGATTGCGTCTCTGACGAGCAAGCTCACGCTGCATCGCCGCAGCAACTTCTGCATCATACTGCGAAACAAAACCGATCGAATCCATCAAATCCTGAAACATTTTTTATCTTATCCTTTCCGTGATTTGCCATATCAGCAATTACTATTATTATAGCACAGATCAGCACAGGATGCAAGCCTTTTTGCAGATTTTCACATAAAAAAGCATCTGCACTGCCCGAAGCAATGCAGATGCCAAAACGCTATGTATGAAATTACGGGTTAATAGGCATATCGCTCTGTTTTGCATTACCTGCAATGAGTTTCAGCACGATATTCAGATCGGAACCGTCCGTCTTACCGTCCGCATAAACATCGCAGTTGATCTTGCCCTGCACAGAAAGCTCGCTGACAGATGCAACTGCCTTCGCAAGCAGAACGCCGTCAGCCAGTTCGCAGCTGTTGTTGCAGTCAGCGTCGCCCCAGACCACAGAAGACGATGCGCCGCCGTCAACGGTCACAGAACCGTTTGTGAAAGATGCGGTGTAATCGACAGTGGAAGAAGCACCGACAGCGGAGAACAGAATGTCCGTATTGGCAGAGCCGCCCGGATACGCGCTGCGGTCAACAGCGACACCTTCCAGTGCGCTGACAGAACCTGCTGCTGCGTTGGAATCCACGGTACCGGAAATGGTCAGGAACGTGCCGTTGGACTTGATCCAGTAGTTGGAATCGGTCAGACCCGTTGCCCAGATCACAACGATCTGGCTGCCGGTATCGTACCAGCTGAACAGCGTATCGCCGTAATCGCCTTCCTGCGAAGCAGCACCGGTATTGCCGATGGAGCCAAGCGTAACGCTCGAAACATCAATGACAGACGGATCATAGTTGATCGCGAAATCAATCGTAGAAAGACCGGTGCTCGGCACAGATGCGAGATCAACATTCACGCTGAATCCCGCGCCGGGGAGCTGGGTATCGCTGCCGATTGTGACCTTCACAGGATCTGCTGCGCTCGCAATCATGGTCGCACCCATTGCGACAGCAGCCATTGCAGCTGCCATCATGCCGGAAAGCAGTTTCAAAGTTTTCATGTTCATACTCCTCCAAAGATGATTATGTTTGTTTACGGCGAAGGACACATAAAAGTGCCGCTATTTGTGAAGCAGAATGTCCCCTTCATCCTTCTACCTTCACATTATGCCACCTATATCTTAACTGAATCTGAAAGAAAAAGCAATGACTTTTTGTATCATCTTTATGACGTATCGCACATTCATTTTGCAGTTTTCGGATTTTCTTGTGAATTCGCGACCGTTTCCGCAATATTCTTTCAATATTCGACTCTCAGTATAAAATGCAACCGCACCTGCCGCAAAATCATTCGCAGCAGGCGGCTTACATTTTTCTATTTCAGCATGCTTGCAATCTCGCTTGCGAGATCGACAACGCGCTTTTCAATGCCCCCGCCGCAGATGAAGCGGACAAAGGACTTCACAGTGATTGCGGTGCCGGCTTTCTTTGCGCATGCAGCGACATACTGCACAACCGACTCGACCTCACCCTTGACAAACTCCTGGCAGAGCAGGCAGTTGTCCTTGTAGTACA
>JAZQNP010000019.1:0-9726 GCA_045627405.1 Oscillospiraceae bacterium
TATTTTCGTCTTTTTTGAATCTGCACACCAGCGCATTGTCCGTGCTGCAAACAGGATTCTGTGTCAGAATCTGAAAATAGTCCTCGTGATAGGTCAGTACGAATAGCTGCCGCAGCAAGCATTCTTTCAGATTTTCCTTGCCAAGTATCAGCGGCATCCGGTCATGAATCGTCCGAACCGGCGCAACGGATTCTCTTGTCAGTATGGAAAACACCGGAACCTGCATACCGCAATGCTCCTCATAACGGTACAGACCGGCAAGATAAGTGATTTCAGCTCCTTCCGGCTGAATCACATACTTTGCTTTCTTGATGCTGCGCTGCTCATTTGCGTTGCGGAAACCGACTTCGGAAGGCGGGATACCCCATTCATAATACCATGAAGCGGGGATGATACACCGCCGTCTGAACCACGAATCCTTCCACATAGCCTTCTGGTCAGCGGTTTCGATGCGGCAGTTGATGATCAGCTTCGGAGTTGCTTCATGTGTGAAGCCCCATACCATAGGAAATACCGCCATGTTTCCCTGCTTATTCGGCGCAAGCACCGCAGCTGTGTCGGTCGGACGGATATTGCCGGACATAGCCATATTCTTTGACAGCTTCCTCATCATTTCGTCAGCAAGCGGCAGCTGCTGCGCCTTCGATATGAAATAAGAGAGCGATTTGCTTTCAGCATAATACCAGACACACACGGTATTCACCTCCGCTTTTACAATCGAACATACGTTCTCATTTGATTATACCACAAGTGAAACGCTTTGTCAATAGGGGGAAGGATACCTTGCTCAAAGAAAAAAGAGGGAGTAAGATTGATATAACCCCCTTAGAACTTTGCACACTTTTGTTGTTTCGTGTGTCTACTCTAAGGGGATTATATCACAATGATCGTTCCCTCTGTTCGTTCTCACAGGTCAATCTCATCTGTAAAATTGTGCTTTTATTATAAATCCAGTGTGAGCAAATACCTAGATTTGTGCATATTACCAATCTGGATAAAAGTGCTTGACAAATATATCGAGGTGTGATATACTTGTATTGCAGTGAGATACATTGCACTTCGATATATCGAACCAGAATAGATAGAGGTGAGGTACATGAACGACAAAATCCGCCGCGTCTATGTCCCGATGACCGAGACTGGCTTCTACATTCTGTTTTGTCTGCGGGAGGAGATGCATGGTTACAGCATCGGACAGCGCGTGAAAGAAATGACAGACGGTGCTGTCACAATCAGCGCAGGAACAATGTACGGAACATTGTCCAAGATGGAAAAGGACGGGTTGATTGCCTTCGTCCGTGAGGAAGAAAAGCGAAAACTTTATCGCATTACTGCACTCGGAGAGGAAGTCCTGAACCTCGAAATTGAGCGCATCAAACGGCTTTACAGGAATATTGGAGGTAAATAAAATGGGCGGCAAGAGCAAGGATATCAAGAGAGTATTCAAATGGTTTCAGCCTGTGGACTACGAAAAGGAAGAACGCTGGCTGAGCGATATGGCGGCACAGGGCTGGCGATTTGTCGATACGACCGGCGTGAAGTTCACCTTTGAACGCTGTGAGCCGGAACAGGTGGTTTACCGCATCTACTGCTCCGGCATGACGAACGACGGTGAAAACATCAAGACCATGTTCAGCGACTACGGCTGGGAATATCTGATGTCCGTTCAGATGCACAGCTATTTCCGCCGCCCTGCTGAGGGACACAGCGCGGAGGAACTCGACCTGTTCAGCGATGCGGAATCACGGCTTTCTGTCGTGCGCAGGATGCTGATCAATAAGATTAAGCTGCTGGTCTTTTTGATGCTGGTGATCATTATTCCGAACCTGCTTCGCTTTCTGGGCGTTGTCCGCAGCGGCAGTGAAGGCACATGGGGTGTTGCCATGCTGATCACATATTCTGTCCTGCTGCTGATTTACTGCTGCTTTATCCTTCACGAAGTTGTCGGATATTTCAGATTGAAAAAGAAGTATGAGGGAACAAAGGCTTAATGATACAAAGGCAGTATGCGAAAAGGCGGGATTAACCATGTGTTGCTCCCGCCTTTCTATTATAGGTCAATCTTATCGGAGAAGTCGCCGTTGACAACATAATAGACAGCCTTGTCCTCCGGCTTGATGTAGATTTCGACAGTCTTGATTCTTCCCTTGACCTTGCTCTTGTAATCCGCTTCGACAGCTTTCTTGATTTCAGCAAAGTCATACTCATCCGCGCCGAACTGAATCTTGACGGTTTCCTTCGGTGCTGCTGCTTTTGCAGTTTTCCGACTGTGATCTTTCCGTATTCCACTGCATTCTGCGGACACAGACTGATACACGCCATGCAGTGTGTGCAGTTTCTGCCCCAGACAGGTCTGCCGTTTTGCAGCCGGATATTTGACAGCGGGCAATCCTTCACACAGGCTCCGCAGCCGCGCAGGGCTGAAATGCTTTATCACGCGCAAGGCTGTTTCGGGCTGCTGCGCATGGTGTACGGCAATGGCAGGACGCTTCGAGTACGGCGAGGAGCCGGACGATATTTACCGCCGCCACGACAACTGCGACTGCACCGTGACCTTTGAGAACGGACGCAAGCGTCAGGATGTGTGGAGCAAGCGGGAATGGGAAGCGCCGGAGCCGGGCGCGGGTGCCGGTGAGCGGGTTGTTCTGACGAAGGAGCAGGCACGCGAGCTGGAAGAAAAAAATCAGCCGGAAGTATTGACAAAGGACAGCAAACCTGCTATAATAAAATTACCAGATATAGAGATTGGTCGCTCTGTTGGAGCGAAAGCCAAGAACTATGACATTATGGATTTGGAAACTGGTGAGCATTTCTCTCTTGCAGAAGGAACAAGTCTGCGAAATGTTCAAGTCTTTGCGGGCAAAGGTGTTAAAAAACCGTATGAAAAAGCATGGAAATATGCAAAGAAATTCGGCGGCCATGTCGAAGATTGGCAACATGCAAAAGGAATTGGAACCGTTGATTTTTACGGCGAGTATCGCGATGCAGAACTGCATTGGTCTCAATGTGACGGATATGGTAAACATGATTTCTTCATAAAGAGGTGGTTAGAATGAAAGTCAAATATACCGGAACTCAATATCTTGGAACAGCATTTGATGCAGGAAAAGTTTATGAGGTTCTTTCTGTAGAAAAAGGCTGGTATCGCATCATGACTGAGCTTGATGAAGATTATCTCTTTCCGCCTGAATGTTTTGAGATTGTTGAAGAATAAACCGCCTTGATTATTCAGGGCGGTTTTCTCATACCTACGCGACAGAGCGCGGCACGCCTCTGATGCAAGCGTACCAAGCCGCGCCATTTAATAACAACCAAGCACTCTGCAAAGGGTGCTTTTTTCATGTCCTGAAAGGAGAACACCATGCCGAACGGAGCAAGAGCCAGACCGAGCAAAGCGAACCTGCGGCCTGACCACAACGGCCCGCAGCGCGCGCAGTTCGAGTCGAACAAGAAGAAAATCTACGCGACGCAGAAGGTCTGCGGAATCTGCGGCAAGCCGGTTGACTTCCGGCTGAAATTCCCGCATCCGCTCTCTCCCTGCATTGACCATATCATTCCGGTTGCCAAAGGCGGGCACCCTTCCGACCTCAACAACTTGCAGCTCGCACACATGACCTGCAACCGGGACAAATCCGACAAGCTCGTTGCCCAGAAGCAGGACTTCTCCGGCGGCGTCGAGCTGATCTCGAACCGGCTGCTGCCGCTGACCTTTGACTGGAAAACCATCTGAAAGGAGTTTGTGCATGAGCGAGACCCGCTTAGGCAAGCAAACTCCTACAATTTCGGTGCGATTGCCGTACACCGAATCACTCGCCGCACAAAATCCGTTTCAGCACAGTGGCATCCTTGCCGTTTACCTTGCCGTCGCCGCTGAAATCGAACATGGCTGCGGCTTCCGCGGAATCAAACGGTTTGATTCCCATGAGCATCTGATACAGCCGGACGAGATGTGCAGTTGTATAGGTGACTTCGGGTACGGTGCCGTCCGGCTCTGTGCCGCCGACCAGCTTGCCGTCAGCATATACACAGACATTCCGGCATATTTCTGCGTATTCCACGCCGCTCACAATGTTGTCGTAATTTTCACCGATGTCGAGGATGCCCTGTCTGCTCCAATCGTTGTCCGGATCCCAGTTGTCCCCGTAATACATGCCGATGATGAACTGGTATTTCTTATTGGAGTTTGCAATCGCATAGCCGTCCCATGCAATTTCGACATAGTAGATGTCATCCTGATACCGGAACGGACCGGAGAGCGTGGCTTCCTTTCCGCTGACTTCCGTCTGCACCTGATCGTAGGTTTTTTGCAGCACGAAGCTCGACGGGATGCCGGTGTTGTTTTCAAATTCCGCGATGCTGAAATAATACCGGACCGAGAGATCGGTATGCGGTTCCAGCGAATCGGTGTTCACAAAGAATGTGAGCTTTGTGACGCCGGCACCGGTGCTTTCGGGTGAATCCGAGCAGTAGCCTGAGACCCAGAAGCTGCTGCCGGAAAACAGCGCGGTATCATCCTCTTCCTCTGCCGGCGGAAAGTCTGATTCCGGCTGCATGGAGCTGCTGCCGTAGCGCGCATAAAGTCCGGCTGACGCGCCGACAAAGGCGGCGTTGTAGTCGATTGTGACCTCATTGTAGACCCAGTCTGCGGTAATGTCATTGTGCTGATCGTCGGCATCGGGACCGCCGACCAATGCGCCGTACAGCACATGCTTATGCTCTGCGGTATCCTCTGCCATTGTCAGACCCGATGCAGCACGGTGATGCGGATATTTTGCCGCGTTGTCGCCGTAGCCGACGACATAGCAGCGGTTGATCGGATTGTCACCGATGATGTATTCCATCTGTCCCAGTGCCCAGTCGGAGAAATAATAATCCGCGTGATCGGTGTTGTAGAGATCTTTGCCGTTTTGATATTTGTCATAGACCAGCGCAGTGAACTGTGCGGCGGTGTTGTATCTTGCAGAACCCCATGTATTCAGCCAGAAATATCCGGCAGGGGTGATCGTTCCGATGTCGCCTGTGATCCAGGCGTTGATTGCCTTTGCTTCCATATACCAGAAGTCCAGCGTCTCATATTCGCTGCGCCCGATTGCCACACGGCATTCCTCACAGACAGCCGGGTAAATGTCCTGTATGCGGCCAAGCAGAATTGAAACGCCGTTCCACATGTCATTCCAGCAGAGGACATATCCGGGCGGTGCGTAGTAATCGACATATTGCAGGCTCTGTTCCAGATACCAATGGTTTTCCGTAATGAGATACAGCCATGCTGCGGCAAAGCAGAAATCATCTTCCCATTTGCTGGACGTATAATAGCTCTTTGGACCGTCGGCACCCTGTCCGACTGCCTTGTCGTTTGCAGCAGCAAAGGCAAACAGTGCTTTCGCGCAGTCCAGGCAGTCTGCGGCGTAGTCCGGATCGGTGCTGCGGAAATTGTAATAATTGATTGCAAGAGCGGCTGCCGCCTCCGATACGTCGTCTGTCGTCGGGATGGCAGAGGTTGCAAAATACGCCGGACGCGGCATGGCGTCGATCTCCGGCGACTGCCAGTAGGAATGGTCAATGTCGCCGTCGCCCACCTGATAGCAGAATGCAATGACATCACCGTTTTTGTCGCGGAATGTGCAGCGCATGAAGTAGTCACAGAAATAGCGGCAGAGCGTCTCTGCATGTGCAGCCTGTCCCGTCTCTTCGTAGGCACTGCGGAATTCATAATATCCCCACGAGACAAGCGATGCGGCATAGGCTTCCGGCAGACCGAATTTCACATGGTCGCCCGCATCGTGAAAGCCGCCGGATACATCCACACAGCCGTCTCCGTCCGGATCGAGTATATCGCGGTACTGCCCAATGAATGCCGCCGTGAGATTGGTGCCGTTTTCGTTTTCGTCCATCGGTTGCAGCAAAACTGCGGCATCATAGGTATGACAGTCGCCGCGCCACGAGAGCAGATTGTTCTCTGAGACATCGGTGCCGCACATGTTGGCATCATAGAAATACATGGAGTATTGCAGCAGCTTTGCCCAGTTGTTGTCCGTTTCATAGTAATCGGCAGTGTCTGCCGTTGTGACAGCCGATGCAGGTGCCGCCGGCAATGCGGCTGCGATTCCTGCGCTGAGCAGCAGGGCTGTCAGTCGAAAGCGTTTCATGACTGAAATTTCCTCCTTTTTTATGCGTTGTCAATCAGATCGTGCGGGCTGACTTTGAAGCGGGTCTGTCCCATCGTGGATTCCACATTGTCCGGCAGCGCGGTGTCAATGACAGCATACATCGGGGTCTCTTCGAGCAGCGAGCAGCGAATGACGCCGTCACCGGGAATCATGGGTTCGCTTTCCATTGTGAAAACGGACAGATGATTGCGAAAAGCATGGGTCTGTCCTTCCAAATCCGTCATGACACATTCCACAGAGACCGGCTCTGCGGCATCGGTCACACAGCGAATCCTGACTTTCAGTCCGCACATGGGGTTCTTCCTCCTGTCAGCGGCGGTGTTTGTCTTCCGCCTGTTTTGATTTTGATGGAATGGCTGTTCTGAGCAGTGTGTATTGCATGATGTTTGATTGTATTATTGTTTGATTGTCTTATTGTATCATTGTACATTGTAGCACAGCCTGAAAGAAATGTCAATCATTTTTCCGGGTGAGAACTTTGCGGGAACCGGTTGACTTTTGCTGCGCGATATGGTATAGTTATGAAAACTCTTTGCAGCAAAGGAGCATACACATATGCAGCGAGAAGAAGCGTTCATGAAAAAAGCGGCGGAGATCGTCAGCAGACTGACGGAAGCGGACAAGCTCATGCTGCTGACGACACATCAGCATGAAGTGAAGGCAGGGGATCTGACGCTGCCGGAATTTTATATCGGCACGGAGGTTGCACGCGGATATGTCGGGCGTGAGGCGGAACGCTGCTCGACGGTGTTTCCGCAGCCTGTGGGCATGGCGGCGACATTTGATCCGGAGCTGATGGAGCAGATCGGTGCGATTGCGGGCGATGAATGCCGCGCTTATCACAATGCCGGCGACAAGGGCGCGCTCTGCGTCTGGGGACCGACGGTCGATATGGAGCGCGATCCGCGCTGGGGAAGAACAGAAGAAGCCTACGGTGAGGACGTTCTGCTTGCCGGTGAGATGACTGCGGCATACACCCGCGGTCTTGCAGGGGATGATCCGGTCTTCATGAAGACAATCCCGACGCTCAAACATTTCTGCGCGAACAACTGCGAGGCAGAGCGCGTTGCAGGCAATTCCTATCTGCCGCCGCGGCTGAAATATGAGTATTATTATGCGGCATTCATGCCTGCGGTCAAGTACGGCGGTGCGCGCAGTGTGATGACTGCCTATAACGAGATCAACGGCGTTCCCGCACTTGCAAATCCGGAGCTGAAATCCGTTCTGAAAGATGACTGGGGACTGTGGTTTGTTGTCACGGACGGCGCGGATTTTTCGCAGACTGTGACGGCACACCGCTGGTGCAATACCCATGCAGAGGCGTATGCAGAGGCGGTCAAAGCGGGCTGTGACATCATGACCGATGACGCAAAGCTCACACGGGCTGCGGCAGAACATGCGCTGGAACAGGGCTTGCTCACATGGGAGGACATTGACGCAATGCTCCTGCGCGTGATCGGCGCAAGGCTGGCACTCGGCATGGGCAGCAGCGACTGCCCGTATGACGCGATCGGACAGGATGTGTTTGCCCGTCCGCAATCTGCGGAGATCAACCGGAAAGCCGCACTCGAACAGCTTGTTCTGCTGAAAAACGACGGCATGCTTCCGGTGAAGCATGCGCCTGCAAACATCGCCGTGGTGGGCTGCCTTGCCGATGAAAATCTCAAAGACTGGTATACCGGCAGCTTTTCGGAGGCGGTCTCTCCGCTGGCAGGCATCCGCGCGGCATATCCGCAGAGTACTGTGACGTATGACAGCCTGTGGGATCTGGTTGCTTTGCGTGCGGCAAACGGAAAATATCTTGCCGTGCAGGAAGACGGTACGCTTGCTGCCGCCTCAGATGCGGTCACTGATGATGCTGTATTTGAATTGCAGGACTGGGGTGAGAACTGGCAGAATCTGTATTCACCGAAATACCGCAAATATGTGCGCCATATGGAAAACGGCACACTGGCACTGCATAACCGCATCATTTTCGACTGGTTCACAAGAGAGACATTTCATCTGCATTCTGTTTCCGGCGGCACGGTTATTTCCGATCTGCCGGACGGTGCGCGGATGGCAGCAGACAGCGACGGACAGATCACGTTTGTCAGACAGAATACAGTTCTGCCCCAAAACGTGTTTTTCATCGAAACGGTGTCCTGCGGCAGAGAACGCGCAGAGCAGCTTGCTTCATCGCATGATCTGGTGATTTACTGCACCGGCAATCATCCGGTACAGGTCGCAAAGGAATGTTTCGACCGAAAGACTCTTGCACTCAACGTGCAGAGCGGCATGGCAGCGGCACTGGCAAGGGCAAATCCGCGTACTGTGATGGTGCTGATTTCCGGTTATCCTTATGCGATTTGCGAAGAACAGGAAGTGCTGCCCGCGATTCTTTACAGTACCCATGCCGGTCCGCATCTCGGCACAGCGATTGCTTCTGCGGTTTCCGGCGCATACGCGCCTGCCGGACGTCTGTCGATGACATGGTACCGCTCAGAGCATGAGCTGCCCGCAATCGGGGATTATGATATTGAGACCGCAGGCACAACCTATCTCTATTTTAAGGGAGAGCCGCTGTATCCGTTCGGTTACGGTCTCAGTTATGCCGCATTCCGGTATCATGCACTGGCAGTCCGCGCAGACGGGTCAGATTTTGCGGCGGATGTGACGCTGGAAAACTGTTCGGGGACAGACAGTGACGAGGTCGTACAGGTTTATTATACCGTGCGGGATTCCGCCGTCACCCGACCGGAGAAGAAGCTCTGCGGGTTTGCGCGTGTACATCTGGCAGCAGGCGAGACGCGCACGGTTTCTGTGCGGATTCCGGCGTATATTCTGCAATTTTTTGATACGCACAGTGAGAGAATGATGACCGAAGCGGGGACATACCGCTTCTTTGCAGGCGGCTCTTCCGCAGATCTGCCGGTGTGCTCAGATCTTGCAATCGACGGAGAAAAACCGGCTGGGCGTGCGGCGGAGTTTTCAGCCGAGATGTTCGATGCGGCATCCGGCATCCGGCTTTTCTATGCAAAAGAGCTGCACCGTCACTATGCAAGAACCGTGCGCTGGAATGGGAATCTGGTGTACCGCGATGTGCCGTTTTCCGGAAAGAAAACGCTGGTTCTGCACGCTTCTTCGGTGTTTCATGAGAGTGCGATCACGGCAGACTGCGCCGGTGAAAAGCTGGAAATATCGTTGCAGCCAAGTCTTTCTTACGATGATTTCAGAGCATATTCCGTGCCGCTGCCGGACGGTCTGCCTGATACCGGTACACTGGTCATCTCCATGCAGGAGGGGGCGGCATTGCTGCGTATCGCGCTGGAATCCGGCAACTGAGAGCAAACCTGCAAATTTGCAGGCGTACCATAGATTGACAGAAGCCGGAAATCATGGTATAATACCGGTATTAAGAACGTTCCATTCTATCATTGTGTCCCCAGTGAGATAAATCAGAATTTGGCGGCATCATTGAGAGATGTTTTGAGGGCTCTGCCCTCAAACTCCCGCTGGGGGGATAGCGATCCCCTCAGACTCCCCTATATAAAAATTCCCGTCCCCCTCAGGGGAC